>JBIIDJ010000038.1:0-21609 GCA_044238415.1 Novosphingobium sp. | reverse complement strand
TTTCGCAGACCCTTGTCGATCCCAACACCGGCTGGCGTTGGGGTGTGGGCGTGGAACGGGGGATCGATCGACGAACCACGGCCGGCGTCGAATATCAAAGCGCGATGTTCGCCGGCCGCCGCCGTCACTACCTTGAAGCGACGCTGCAGCGCTCGCTGGGGCGCATGCTGCTCGAAGTGAGCGGCGCGCAACAGCTTGGCGCGGGTCGGGCCTTCCAGGCCAAGGTGCTCGGTCGGCTGGGCGGGCTGCGCTATGATGCCCAGGTCCTCTGGATCGACGGTCAGTTCGAAAGCGAACTCATCGATGCCCAACAGCGCCGTGAATACAGCCTGCGGCTGAGTTCAGCAGTGAAGCTGGGATCGTGGCGTCTGCCGGTCGAAGCTGGCGTGCGGCACTTTGCGACGCGCACGGGCGCAAAGGTTACCGAATGGTTAATGCGGGCAGCGGTGCAGGTACGCCGGACTTCGCTGACAGCCGAGCTGTCGCGCCGGACCGCGCGGGGCCCGGCTCAGGCTGTTGCCGGCGAAGATCTCGGCACCAAGCTCAGTCTGATCGCCAATACCGCGATCGGGCCGGTGCGGCTGCGTGGGGCCGGGCGCTTTGCGTTGGAAGGCGCACGGCATGGGCTCGAAAACACCCAGGTCGTGGCGGAAACCGGGATCGGGCCGAGCTCAACCCTGCGGCTCGGCTATGAACACGATGCCACGGCCAGCCGCGACGAGTTCCTGCTCGGCTGGGTGCAGCAGTTCGACAAGTTCGCGCTGCGCGGTGAAGCGCGCGCGGATACCCGTGGCCGGCTGACGTTTGGCCTGACCCTGGCGATGAGCTTTGGTCCGGACCCGGTTGACGGCGGCTGGCGGATGTCGCGCCAGCGGCTGGCTGAAAGCGGGCAGGCAGCGGTCGAAGTATTCCGCGACGACAATGGCGATGGCTATCGTCAGCCGGATGAAAGCCTGGTCGAAGGCGTCACGGCCGAAGCCGGGTTCCGCAGCACGCTGGCGCCGACCAACAAGGCTGGCCGTGCGGTGATCGACGGACTGGCACCCTATATGCCGGTGCTCGTCTCGATCGATGCCGGGACGCTGCCCGATCCGCTGCTCCAGCCCAAGGGGCAAGGGGTGGTCGTGGTTCCGCGCCCCGGGGTGATGGCCAAGATCAGCCTGCCGCTGGCGCCGACTGGTGAAGTGGAGGCGCTGCTGCTGGGCCCCGATGGTGAGCCGCGCGACGGGGTTACAGTCGAGCTGACCGATGCCGCCGGAACGGTCATCCGGCAGGTGCAGAGTGATTTCGATGGCTTCTTGCTGTTCGATTCCGTGCCTTATGGCAGCTACCGCCTGCGGATCGGCGCGGCGAGCGCGGCGGCCCTCGAGGTTAGGGCTGATATTGACCAAACCTTGCGGATCGACCGGGCCAATCCTTCGCTGCGGCTGGGCCGAATCCGGCTCCAGTCAGCGGCCCCGCTCCAAGTGGCAGCTGCGCCTTAACCGGGCGATTAAATTCCGGTTGACCGCCGCGCGGGGCAACGCCAAACCTCTGGCCAATTCAAATCAGCCAGAGGGTGTCCCCATGTCGCTCGATTCGCTTCATCGTACCGCTTACACCGAAGATCACGAGGCGTTCCGCCAAACCGTGCGCCGCTTCATGCAGGAAGAAGTCGCGCCCCACGGGGCTGAGTGGGCCGAGAATGGGATTGTCCCCAAGTCGCTCTGGCCCAAGGCCGGCGAACTGGGCCTGCTGTGCCCGACCGTGCCGGAGGAATACGGCGGCCTCGGGCTCGACTTTGGGTACAACGCCATCGTTGATGAGGAGGGTGCCTATTATGGCGGGGTGACCACTGGCTTCTCGCTCCAGTCGGACATCGTCGTCAGCTACATCGTCAATTATGGCTCGGAAGAGCAGAAGCGGCATTGGTTGCCCAAGCTGGTCTCGGGGGAAGTGATCACCGCCATCGCCATGACCGAACCAGGCACCGGCTCGGACCTGCAGGGAATGCGCACCACTGCCAAGAAAGACGGCAACCATTATGTGATCAACGGGTCGAAGACCTACATCACGAATGGCCAAAACGCCGACCTCATCCTGGTCTGCTGCAAGACTGACACCGAGATCCAGCCAGCCTATAAGGGCGTATCGATCGTGCTGGTCGAGGCGGATCGCGAAGGGTTCAAGCGTGGCCGCAACCTCGACAAGATCGGACAGGACGAAGCCGATACCTCGGAACTGTTCTTCGAGGACGTGCGGGTGCCGATCACCAACTGCCTGGGCCAGGAAGGCATGGGTTTCATCTATCTGATGAGCGAGCTGCCGCAGGAGCGCCTGTCAATCGCGGTTTCGGCTATGGCAGGTTCGCAGCGCGCCTTTGACATGACGGTCGAATACACCCGCGACCGCAAGGCCTTCGGCAAGCCGATCCTCGATTTCCAGAACAGCCGTTTCGTGCTGGCCGATCTCAAGGCCAAGCTGCAGGTTGGCTGGGCGCACCTGGATTGGGCCCTGGCCCGGCACCTCAAGAAGGAACTGACCCCGGAGGAAGGTGCCGCTGCCAAGCTGTGGCACACCGACCTTCAGTGGGAAGTCATGGACAAGTGCCTGCAGTTGTTCGGCGGCGCCGGCTATATGAACGAATACCCGATCGCCCGGATGTGGCGCGGCGCGCGGGTTACCCGGATCTTCGGCGGGACCAACGAAATCATGAAGGAACTGATCGGCCGCAAGCTCTAGGGCGGATCATTGTCGATGCAAAAAGGGCGGGGATCGTTCCCCGCCCTTTTTTATTGGCCTGGTCCGTGCCTTAGTTGGTGCGGATACGTTTGTCCGGAACGATCCGCACCCGCTTGTCAGGCACGACGTGCCGACGCGGGGCAATGTACCGCTTGCGCGCCTTAACCGGCACCCACTCCTCGATTACGGTGGTTTCGGTGCAGTTCTGCTGGGGTGCGGGCTGAGTGACCGCCTGGGCCATGGGCACCGGCATCATCATCATGGTCACCGGCTGCATGGCCTGCTGGACGACGTAACCCTGCGGATAGGCGGCAGCATAGCCTTGCGGCGCATATCCCTGCGGGGCGTAGCTATAACCGCCGTAGTACTGTTGGCGCTCCAGGTGATCGTCGAGGTAGGTTTCGCAATAATCACGTGCGGCTCGCGCCTTGCGGCGGTCTTCCGCGCTGCCGATGGCTGCACCGGCGGCGGCACCAGCTACGCCGCCGACGATGGCTCCGACGGTCCGGTTGCCGCGACCGGCAACGGCACTGCCGGCCACCCCGCCGACCACCCCGCCAACGATTCCACCCTTGACCTTGCCTTTGTCGTTCCCGCCATAGCGCCGCCGACATTCGTAGAGCCAATCGGCCCGGGCCTCTTCAAACGCAACCGGGTCGTAGCCCGGGAAGGCGGCTGGCGCGGCGACCTGGGCGGGCGGCAGGGCTGGCATGGCGATTGGTCCGGTGGGCTCACTGGCGGCAACAGCTGGAGCTGCCAGGGCGAATAGCCCGCCGGCGAGCAAGAGGTGGAGCGGCTTCGAACGCGGCGACATTGGCAAACCCCTGGATGCAGCCGGGCGATTCCCGGCGTTAACTCCGGATTTAACATCGCAACCAGCAGAAATCCAAGCAGTGCGGGCGACTTGTAGACTGCCTGTCCCGTTTCGGTGCAGACGACCGCGATTAGATGACTGGCCCAATCATGGCCGCGAGCGCCTCGATTCCGGCGGCATCCGTTTCATCGAACCGTGCCGGTGAGGGACTGTCGAGATCGATCACCGCGATCACCCGGCCATCCCGGATGACTGGCACGACGAGTTCCGACCGACTTGCCGCATCGCAGGCAATGTGCCCCGGAAAGGCGTGCACGTCGGGCACCAGCTGGGTCGCGCCACTGGCCAGCGCAGCACCGCAGACACCCTGGCCGGCGGCAATACGGATACAGGCAGGCTTGCCCTGGAACGGACCGAGCACCAGCGCGCCATCGACCGTCCGGTAAAATCCGGCCCAGTTGAGGTCCGGCAGGAATTGCCAGATCAATGCTGCCACATTGGCCATGTTCGCCACGCCATCGGGCTCATCGTGGACGAGTGCGCGGGCGGCCTCCACCAGGTCAACGTAAAGCTGGGCCTTGGGGGCGGCTGGATCGGGTGCGAATGCAAACATGGCTGTTGCCATAGGCAAACCCTGCCCCAGACAAAAGGTCCATTGTCGTGCAGCGCTGGCGCGCTTATCACAGTGCCATGTCCAAGCTCAGGAAACGGCTGCTCGGCAGCCTCGCTGTTATCGTCGTCCTTGCGGGCGCCGGCTATGTCTTCACCCGGCCGACCCCGGCCAAGCATACGCCAGAGGAAATGTCCGGCCGCGATCCGCTGATCGTTGAGCCCCAGCTGGAACGGTTCCCCTCGATCAAGATCGCTGAGCCGGTCGGCTGGGCCAAGGACGAGGCGCCGACTCCGGCACAGGGCTTGGCGGTCAATCGTTTTGCCGAAGGACTCGATCATCCCCGGGTAATCCTGACCCTGCCCAATGGCGACATCGTCGTGGCAGAAGCGGATGCGCCCGCCGGAAATCTGGGCAGCGGCCTCGAAGCGCTCGTCGCCAAGCTGCTGATGAGCAATGCCGGGGCGCAGAAGGGTTCGGCTGACAGGTTGACGCTGCTGCGCGATGGCGATGGCGATGGCGTGGCCGAAGCGCGGCATGTGCTCCGCCAAGGCAATGGGCTGGCCTCGCCATCAGGCCTCGGCTGGCGCGATGGTACGCTTTACGTGGCTAACCACGATGCCGTGATTGCCTTCCCCTATGCGCTTGGTGAGACTGCGATCGCGGGTGAGCCGCGCAAGCTGCTCGATTTGCCGCCTTCGGGCAATCACTGGATGCGCAACCTGGTGCTGAGCCCCGATGGCACCAAGCTCTATGTCGCGATCGGTTCGGCCTCGAACATCGGTGAAAAGGGCATGGAGATCGAGCAGGGCCGGGCCGCGATCCGCGAACTCGATCTGAAGACCGGCACGTCGCGCCTGTTTGCCCAGGGGCTGCGCAATGCCAATGGGATGGATTGGAACCCGGCGACCGGAGAACTGTGGACCGTGGTTAACGAGCGCGACATGCTCGGACCCGATCTCGTGCCCGACTATCTGACCAACGTGCCCGTCGGTGCCCATTATGGTTGGCCGTGGCTCTACTGGAAAACCTACGACGACGAGCGGGTTGAAGCGCCGGCGCCCGAATTCATTGACGATTATGTTCGCCGCCCTGAATATGGCCTCGGTTCGCACACCGCGCCGCTGGGCCTCGCGTTCCTGCGCGGCGGGGAGCGGATGGGTGCCGCATTCGGCAATGGTGCATTCATCGCGCGGCACGGTTCGTGGAACCGTTCGCCGCTAGTTGGCTATGACGTGGTCTTCGTGCCCTTCGATGCCAACGGCAATCCGCAGGGCAAGCCGGTGCCGGTGCTCACCGCCTTCCTCAACGGCAAGGGTGAAACGCGCGGCCGGCCGACCTGGGTCGGGTTTGACCGGACCGGCTCCCTGCTGGTGACCGACGATACGGCCGGAATTGTCTGGCGGGTCAGTGCGCCCGGCGCAGCACCCGGTGCCGCCGTGCGGCAGGTCGTGGCCGGGCGCTTGCCCCCGCAGCGCCAGCTCGATGCAACGCTGGAAGCGCAGTACCGCGCCGGGTTCAAGCAGACCGGGACGGGCCAGTAGGAATCAGCAGAACTTGCCGGCGCGCCCGGCCAGCTCGGTGACGAATTGCCAGGCAACCCGGCCTGAGCGCGCACCCCGCCGCTTGGCCCATTCAAGTGCCTCGGCCTGATCCCAGGCCAGGCCTCGGGCCGCGCAGTAACCGCCCACGATCGCCAGATAGTCATCCTGGCTACAGGCATGGAAGCCGATCGACAGGCCGAACCGATCAGCCAGGGCCAGCTTGTCATCGACCGCGTCGCGCGGATTGATCGGGTCATCCTGCTCAGCCATGTGGCGGGGGACAATGGCGCGCCGGTTGGCGGTAACGGCCAGCCGGACATTGCCCGGCCGCGCCTCGACCCCGCCTTCCAGCCATGAGCGCAGCGCCCGCGGTCCTTCGCTGTCATGCTCGGCAAAGCCCAGGTCATCGATGAAGACGAGGAAGCGGCGCTGCACTGCAGCCAGTTCGTTGAACAGGGTGGGAAGTCCCGTCAGGGCCGACGAGGCCACCTGCACCAGGGCCAATCCGCCCGGTTCGGCCTGCTGGGCTGCGCAGACACTCGCGCGCAGCAGGGCGGACTTGCCCATACCGCGGGCGCCCCACAGCAGCATGTCATGCGCAGCATGGCCCGACGCGAGCCGCGCGACATTGGTAGTGACCAGCGCCTTCTGCGCATCGATCCCTTGCAGCAACGCTAGGTCGGGGGCAGACAGCGCCGCGACGGCCCGGGCGCGCGCGCCTTCCCAGACATAGGCCGGCGCGGCCAACCAGTCGGTCGCGCCAGCGGGCTCCGGCGCCAGCCGCTCCAACGCCGCCGCGATCCGGTCCAGGAGCGGCTCCACGGTCAGCCTGCGAGCGCTTCGGCGTCGAGCGCGTAGAGCAGGGCGGAGCCGGCCATGGCGGCAGCCTTGAGTCCCAAGGCTTCGCTGACGATATGGGCGACGAAGTACTGCGCGACCACCGCCTTGGCGCGCGCCTGCGGCGTGTCCGTTCCATCCAGCGCGCGGGCCTGCCGTTGCAACTGCCAGCCGGCCACGGCCGCGGCGCTCATCGTGCAGAAGGCCACGCTGCCGGCCAGGCGATCGTCGAGGCTGGCCTCGTTGGTCATCCATCCGGCCACGGTCCGGCATTCGGCTGCGAGCGCAGCCAACGCCGGGACATCCGCACATTCGCGGGCGATGTCGACAAACAACGACGCCAAAACGCCACCCTGTTCATAGCCCAGCTTGCGCGTAACCAGATCGGCGGCCTGGATACCGTTGGTGCCTTCGTAGATCGGTGCGATCCGCGCATCGCGATAGTGTTGGGCAGCGCCGGTTTCCTCGACAAAGCCCATCCCGCCGTGGATCTGCACGCCAAGGCTCGCCACTTCGCAGCCGATGTCCGTGCCCCAGGCCTTGAGCATCGGCACGAGGCAATCGGCCCGGGCCTGGGCGGCGGCATCGCCCAACGTGCCGCGATCGACCTGCCCGGCCGTGTAATAGAGCAGCGCGCGCGAGGCTTCTGTCAGTGCCCGCATCCGCAGTAGCATGCGGCGCACGTCAGGATGCTCAATGATCGCCGCCGGCTGGCGGTCGCGGGTGCCCTGGACCCGGTCACGGGCGTAATGTGCCGCCTGTTGGAGGGCCCGTTCGGCGATCTGGACGCCCTGGTTGCCAACATTGATCCGGGCCGAGTTCATCATCGTGAACATGGCTTTGAGGCCTTCGTTTTCATGACCGACCAGTTCGCCGATGCATTCATCGTTGTCGCCGAAGCTCATCACGCAGGTCGGGCTGGCCATGATGCCTAGCTTGTGTTCAAGGCTGACGCAGCGCAGATCGTTGCGCTGGCCAAGTGTGCCATCGGCCTTGACCAGGAACTTCGGCACTACGAACAGCGAAATGCCGCGGCTGCCGGCGGGCGCGCCTGGCGTCCTGGCCAGGACCAAGTGGATAATGTTCCCTGCCAGGTCATGCTCGCCCCAAGTGATGTAGATCTTGGTGCCCTTGATCGACCAGGTGCCATCCCCGCGCGCTGTGGCCGTCGTGCGCAGCGCGCCGACATCGGAACCGGCCTGTGGCTCGGTCAGGTTCATCGTCCCGGACCATTCGCCGCTCACCAGCTTTGGCAGGTACAGGGCCTGCTGCGCCGCGCTGCCATGATGGGCCAGCGCCTCGATCGCGCCCACGGTCAGCATCGGCAGCAGCGAAAAGGCCATGTTGGCCGCGCCCAGGTTCTCCAGCACGTTGGCTGCCAGAGTGAAGGGTAGTCCTTGCCCGCCATGCGCCTCGTCCCCGGCCACGGCGTTCCAGCCCTGCTCGACATAGGCGTGATAGGCTGCGGCAAAACCGTCGGGAAGGGTTACCGTACCATTTGCCAGCTTCGCGCCTTCCAGGTCACCGATCCGATTCAGCGGGGCGAACTCTCCAGCGGCGAACTGCCCGATCCCCTCGACAATCGCCTCGACCATGTCGGAGCTGGCGGCGGCAAAGCGGGGGTGCTGGGCCAGCTCGTCGATGCCAGCGTTGACGCGGATCGCCAGAACCTGGTCGGCAGTGGGGGCGGTGAAGTCCATAGCGCTTTTCCTTGGCTTTATCGGCTTCCCGCCTATAGCGGCAGGACATGGCCGACAAGCACGAAGCCACACAAGTGCGCAAGGCGGATGCAGCCAGCATTGCTGCCGCCGCGACTCTGCTGCGTTGCGGTGAGCTGGTCGCGCTGCCGACTGAGACGGTCTATGGCCTCGCCGCCCGGGCTGACCGGGCCCAGGCGGTCGCCGCGATTTACCGCGCCAAGGGCCGCCCCGACTTCAACCCGCTGATAGTCCACGTGCCCAATCTGGCCGCAGCTGAACAGCTGGCAATTGTCGATGAGCGTGCCCGGGCGCTGGCTCAGGCCTTTTGGCCTGGCGCGCTGACACTCGTGCTGCCGCTGTGCCCGGCTGCCGGTATTGCCCCGGCCGTCACGGCTGGCCTGCCGACCATCGCGCTGCGCTGTCCGGCCCATCCGGTTATGCGAGCCGTGTTGGCGGCGACGGGACTACCGCTGGCGGCGCCTTCAGCCAACCGTAGCGGCGGGGTAAGCCCTACGACCGCCGCTCACGTCGTCGCATCGCTCGGCCCGGCAGTGCCGCTGGTGCTTGATGGCGGCGCCTGCGCGGCGGGCATCGAATCGACTATTGTTGCGCTGCGCGACTCCGGCGCGTGGCAGGTCTTGCGTCCGGGACCGATCACGCAGGCTCAGATTTCCGCCATTCTCGGCACCGAGCCCGACGCTGTGACGTCAGTTTCGATCGAAGCACCGGGGCAGCTGGCGAGCCACTATGCCCCAGGCAAGCCGGTGCGGCTGACTGCCGTGAGCGCCGAAGCGGATGAGTTCATGATCGGGTTCGGGGCAATCGGCGGGGACATTACCCTGTCATCCGCGGGCGACCTGGCCGAAGCGGCTGCCCGGCTCTATGCGGCCCTGCATCAGGCTGCAGAATCCGACCGCCCCCGGATCGCCATTGCGCCCATCCCGGATGAAGGAATCGGCGGTGCGATCAATGACCGACTGCGCCGCGCGGCGGCCTGACCGGATCCGCTTGGGTCAGTTCGCCTCGTAGGGCACGCTGGGCATTAAGGCCCGCATCTCGGCATAGGCGGCATTGGCCTTGTCGCAGGAATCGTCATCGCCGCGGCGACATTTTTCGCTGTGCTTGCGGTATTCCCGATCAAGTGCGCCAAGCCGCTCCTCGCGCTTGCGGATCTCGCGGCCACGCTTCTGGTCCTGTTCGGACTGGCTGGTGGTCATCACATCGACCACTGTACTGCCTGCTTCAAGCGCCCGGGTTGTGCCGCGCACCGGTGCAGAGGCGAGGTCAACCGCCGCTCCGGCCACGCCGCAGCCCCCCAGAACCAGGCAAAGCGGAATGAAAAGCAGGCGTTGCGGCATGACGAATCCTTGGGGCAGGCAGGATGGCTAAAATCCTGGCTGCCCCAAGGTTAGTAGCAGATGAACCGTTGGTCCAGTCAGCGGGATCAGCCCACCTTTTCCGGTTCGGGTGCCGGCGGCGCGCTGCCGTTACCCGGCTCGCACACCAGCTTGCCCGATCCCATCGCCTCGACCGTGCACTTGGCCCGGCCGCGAACGGTGACACTGCCCGACCCCATGATCGAGGCATTGACTTCACCATCCGAGGCAAAGGCCGCGCTACCTGATCCGGCAATCGACAATTTGGCGCGATCGGCCTTGAGCGCATCCATCTGCGCCGAGCCGGAGCCGGCAATGGTCATGTCAAGGCGCTGGACATTGCCCGCAGCGCGATAGTCGCCCGAACCGGCAATGGTCAGTTCCAGTGAATCGCTGGCGAGGGCAGTGGTCTCGATCGTGCCAGACCCGGCGATGGTGACCGTCGCCGCCTTCGCCAGCGCCGCCGCGCTGATCTTGCCCGATCCGGCCATCGTCACTTCGCGCGGTGCCGGCATGGTCACGTTGACGATGGCCGCCTGGCCGCCGTCACGGTTGAACATCTTGCCTTCGCGCAGGATGCCCAGCGTGCCGTCTTTCAAGGTGAAGCGCAGCTTGTCGGTTGCCGCAGCATCGCCTTCGACGGTGATCGCCAGCTTGTCACCTTGGGTGATGCGGACTTCGTCCGGCCCCAGCAAGACCAGTTCTTCCGGCGGGGCACCGCTCAGGTCGAGGTCTGACAATCGCTGGCCATCCTCCCCATTGATCGAGACATTGGCCCCGTCGCAGCCTGAAATGCCGGCCGCAAGGGCTACGGCGACAATCGGGCCAAAGGCCTTCGCAAATCTGCCAAGCTTCATGGTCCTAATCTCCATATCCTTGTGTGTTGGAGATATAATACAGCAAGCCGCATCGGACAAGAGGGTAAACGAAAAAGGGCCGCTTCCTTGCGGAAACGGCCCTCCTCGGTGATTCATGTTTCTTGCCGTCAGGCGGTGGCCGTCTCGGCATAGTACTTCGGCGCATGCTCGTTGAGGATCGCCAGGATCTTCTTGAGCGCAGCGGGTTCGTCGGTCTTTTCCATCGCCGCCAGCTCGCGCGCCAGGCGCGACGAAGCAGCTTCGAAGATCTGCCGTTCGGAATAGGACTGTTCCGGCTGGTCATCAGCGCGGAACAGGTCGCGCGTCACTTCTGCGATCGATACCAGGTCGCCCGAATTGATCTTTGCTTCGTATTCCTGGGCGCGGCGCGACCACATGGTGCGCTTCACCTTGGGCTTGCCCTTGAGCGTGTCGAGCGCTTCGCGCAGCGTCTTGTCGCTTGACAGCTTGCGCATACCGATCGCCTCTACCTTGTTGGTCGGCACGCGCAGGGTCATCCGCTCCTTCTCGAAGCGCAGGACGTAGAGTTCGAGGGTCATGCCGGCGATTTCCTGCTCCTGCAGTTCGATCACCCGGCCAACGCCGTGCTTGGGATAAACGACGTAGTCACCAACATCGAAGGCATGCGCCGTGGAAGCCATGTATCGTCCTTTCCTGCGGCAGGCGCGCGCCTGGCGAACCGGGATCGGTCCAGAAATGCGCTGCTTGCGGCCTGACGACCGTTGTGCGCCCTTCCCCATGCCGGGTTCGCAGTCCTGCCTAGACAGTGATTGCCAACCAACCGGGACGCGACATCCCGGGAGTCAACGCATTATATAGCATGACAGCAACAAAATTACCAGTGCGCATAATCTCCGCGGAATCCCGCGGCTTCAAGCCGACATGACAGCGCCGGACAGAGCGGCGTGTGCGGAACACGCAATCGATTCGCCACGCCTGCGGCGATAGGCTCAGTCGCCCTCGCCGGGTTCGGGCGAGAAGTACTTCTCGAACTTGCCTTCCTCACCCTTGTGCTCGTCGGCATCGGCCGGCGAATCCTTCTTCGAGGTCAGGTTTGGCCATTCGGCCGAATACTTGGCATTAAGCTCAAGCCACTGTTCGAGGCCGCTTTCGGTATCGGGCAGGATCGCCTCGGCCGGGCATTCCGGTTCGCAGACGCCGCAGTCGATGCATTCGCTGGGGTTGATCACCAGCATGTTCTCGCCCTCGTAGAAGCAGTCGACGGGGCAGACCTCGACACAGTCCATGTACTTGCACTTGATGCAGGCATCGGTGACGACGTAGGTCATGGCAGTCAGGTCCCCTAAGGCGATTAGCTTTCCTGCGCTGCTATGGGATTTGCAGCGGCCTCGTCAAGCGTGCGGTAACAGGAGCGCGCTTCTGTCGCCGGGCCGCGACGCATCGGCAGCTCGAGCAACTCGATAACGCGGACCCCGCTATGGAGCGGAATCGTCAGGACATCGCCCGCTCCAACCGCCGCGCTCGGCTTCTCGATTCGCCGCCCATTGAGCCGAAAATGCCCTTTAGCTACCCACTCATGCGCCAGGGTCCGGCTGGGCGCCAGCCGCAGGAACCACAGCAGCTTGTCGATCCGCATCTCAGCGGACCAGTTCGGCCAGGGCGGCAAAGGCGCCGCTTGGCGGCAGGGCCGGCCTGACTTGTTCCGCAGCGGTCTCGTGCCGGGCCGGGCGCCAGCGCCAGGTCACCGGGCTGGCCGGGCCGAACGCACCATCGGGTAATTGGCGCGGCACCTGCGCCCTGAAACCGGCCAGCCGCAGCAAGTGCGCGTAGGACAGGGTGGTGAGACCGGTCGAGACTGCCCGCGCCGGATCAAGCACCAGTGGCCGCCGCCCGGCCGCCACGCGCGCTGCATGGGCGGCGTGAACCAGCTTTTCCGCCATGTCGAGCCGCAGCGCCTGCTTGCCTAGCGCGCGATAACCCGGCGGCGGCGTGCTGCGCGGCGGCAACGCCAGCACTGGCGGCATGGCCGGATGCGGTGCGGGCAGGATCTTACCATGAGCGGCTTGCAGGGCCTGCCACGCGTGAAGCGCTGCTGGCTTTAGCATCGCCGGAACGAAGAGGTCGAGCGCGCCAACCTGGATCCCGAGCTTGCGCAGCAACTGTCGCTGCGGCGGGGCCAGGGCCTCAAGGCCGGAGCTCTCGCGCACCAGCACGCCGCCGGCCTCGACCAGGCGGATCAGCACGGCCCGCAATTCCGGCCCGCCGGTTGGATCGCGGCTGGCGCCTTCAAGTTTGCGCAGTGGTGCCAGCGGGGCCAGGGCCCGGTCCAGCCAGGCGGCGAGCGCCGTTTCTAGGCGCCGTCGCACATCCGCCGGCAGGCTGGCCAAGGCCGGCTCCAGCGTGAGCGCCGGTGCAAACAGCACCTTGCCTCCGGCAAGTCGGGCAAGCCGTTCGCCTTCCCACAACAAGGCCCGGGCGTGGAGCGAAAGCCCGGCACCTTCCCCCGATTCGATAGTCGCTGCCAGCGACATCGCGCGCTTGGCCAGCAAACCCGGCAAGTGCCGCTCGGCTGCGGCCAGCAGCAGTTTGCGATCGGCGAGGCGCGTGGCCGGATCGACCCGGAAGGCAAAGCCCGTCAGCGCGCCGATCGGTTCGCCATCGACCAGCACCCGCTCATCCTCGATGGTGACCGGCAGCAGCGCGGCATCGGGTCCGAGCTTCTTCATCAGCACCGAGGTCCGGCGGTTGACGAACCGCTCGGTCAGCCGGGCGTGGAGCGCATCAGACAGCCGCGCCTCGGCGGCCCGGGCGCGCGCCGCCATTTCCTCGCGGGCCAGCACCCAGTCGGGCCGCTGGGCGATATAGGCCCAGGAGCGGATGGCGGCGATCCGGCCCTGCAGGGTGTCGATATCGCCATCGGGGCGGTCTAGTTCGGCAATTGCCCGGGCGACATGGTCGCCAGGAATTTGGCCATCGCGCAGATCGGCCCACAGCCGCGCGACAAAGCGCGCATGGGTATCGGCTCCGTGCTGACGGAAATCGGGGAGGCGGCAGGCATCCCACATGCGGGCCACGCGCCGGGCACTGTTCGCGCTTGCCGCGAGCTCGGGGTCTTCGGCCAGGCGGCGCAGCACCGCCAGATCGACCGCTTCCGGTGCCGCCGCCAGCTCGGGCCGGTCCGGCACTCGCTCAAGATCGGCGAGCAACGCAGAGAGGCTGGTACAGTCCAGATCAGCCTCCCGCCAGAACAACCGGGTCAGCGGCGCGAAGCGGTGTTCCTCGATCGCATAGACTTCCTCCGGTGTGAATTCGGCGTCGTGGTTGCCGGTGCCAGCCAGCGTACCAAAGGTTCCGTCGGTCTGGTGACGACCGGCGCGGCCAGCGATCTGCGCCATTTCCGCAGGCGTCAGCCGGCGCTGGCGCACCCCGTCGTACTTTGACAGTCCGGCAAATGCGACATGGGTGACGTCAAGGTTCAAGCCCATCCCGATGGCATCGGTGGCAACCAGGTAATCGACCTCGCCCTGCTGGAACAGCGCGACCTGGCGGTTGCGCGTTTCCGGGCTGAGCGCCCCCATTACCACCGCAGCCCCGCCGCGGAACCGGCGCAACATCTCGGCAATGGCGTAGACTTGCTCGGCTGAGAAGGCGACGATCGCCGAACGCGGCGGCACGCGCGAGAGCTTGCGTGCGCCGCTATGACTAAGCGTTGAAAAGCGGGGGCGGCCGATAATCTCTGCTTCGGGCACCAGCGTGCGCACCAGCGGCTCTAGCGTGGCTGAGCCGAGGATCATCGTTTCCTCGCGCCCGCGGGCATGCAGCAGGCGATCGGTGAAGACATGGCCGCGTTCACGGTCTGCCCCGATCTGCGCTTCATCGAGTGCCACGAACGCAAGGTCCGCGTTAACCGGCATGGCTTCGGCCGTGCAGAGCAGCCAGCGCGCGTGCTTGGGTTCGATCCGTTCCTCGCCGGTGATCAGAGCAACCCGGTCCGCGCCCTTGATCGCGCAGACCCGGTCATAGACTTCGCGCGCCAGCAGCCGCAGTGGAAAGCCGATCGCGCCTGAGGAGTGCGCGCAGAGCCGCTCGATCGCGAGGTGAGTCTTGCCGGTGTTGGTCGGACCGAGCACGGCCCGCACCCGCCCATCCCCCTGGGCTGGGGCGCGCGTTGGAGCGCGGACGGAGGCATTGCGCGACATGACCTGCTGGATGTGGCATCGGCCCTTCCCGCCGACAACCCGTCGGAGCCAGCAAATCCCCTGTCTTAGGTGAAGATTAACCTTACCCGTGCACAGCGGGAGCCGGTTGCAGCCGCAGGGGCAGAGTTGAGTGTTCACGCCGCGCGAAGCGCTTGAGACCGGAATTGGTAGCGTTCCGCTGGGCTTGCGCCTGGCGGGCAGCGCCGCCGCCGCGCGCTCACCCGGGACGGCACCGTTCGCCGCCCGCCTCAATGGCCTGCGCACCGAGCTCGAGCTACGCCTCGCCCGGTTTGACTGGACCCCGGATCTTGCCGAAGACATCGGCACCCCCCGCTGGTTTCGCGGTCTGGGGACTCTGTTTGGCCTGAGCGCCTGCGCGCTCGCCTTTCTGCCGGATTTTTCGACCATTGCCGCGCCGCCCGCTATGCCGCTCGATGTGGCAGCGCGTGACGAGTTCCGCAGCCAGACCATCGCACCGCTCGCCCTGGGCAGCGGCACCGGGCACCGCATGGGGCCGACCGCACGGGTCAGCCCGATCACCAATGTGCCCGAACGGGCGCTGATCCAGCTGACCGCCACCTATGGCCAGGGCGACAGCCTGGAGCGGATGCTCCAGCGCGCAGGGGTCGGTCCAGCCGATGCGGCGCGGGTCCGGGGCCTGGTCGCGGGAGCGGTCGATCCGGCGACGCTCGCTCCGGGTACCCAAGTAGATATCACCCTCGGCCGCCGGCCCTGGCCGGACCAGCCGCGACCGCTCGATGCGCTGTCGTTCCGGGCCAGGTTCGATCTTGAACTGCAAGTTACCCGCCGCGACGGGGCGCTGGTGCTGGTGCCGCGCCCGATCGCGGTCAGCACCACGCCGCTGCGCATCCGCGGCACGGTAGGCCTGGGGCTTTACCGCTCTGCCCGCGCGGCCGGCGCACCAATCGAGGCGATCCAGCAATACCTGCAGGTGCTTGATCAGCACCTCAGCCTCGATACCGCAGTCGAGACGGGGGATACCTTCGATATCATCGTCGGCTTCAAGCGCGCGGCGACCGGCGAAACCCAGGTGGGCGAGCTGCTGTTTGCCGGGATCGAGCGGGCCGGCAAGCCAAAGGCCCAGTTGCTGCGCTGGGGTAGCGACGGCCAGTTCTTCGAGGCATCGGGCATGGGGGCTCAGCGCTCCGGCCTGATTATGCCGGTGGTTGGCCGGATCACCTCAAACTTCGGGGCACGGCGCCATCCGATCCTCGGCTATACCCGGATGCACGGTGGGGTCGATTTCGGCGCTCCTTATGGCGCGCCGATCTATGCTGTGGGCGATGCCACGGTAACCTTTGCTGGCTGGGGCGGCGGCCACGGCAACCATATCAAGCTCGATCATGGCGGCGGTTTTGGTACCGGCTATTCGCACATGAGCCGCATGGCCGTTTCGGCCGGATCACGCGTCCGCGCCGGTCAGATCATCGGCTATGTCGGCTCGACCGGCCTATCGACGGGACCGCACCTGCATTACGAGCTCTACAAGAACGGGCAGAAAGTGAACCCGATGTCGGTCCGCTTTACCGTTTCCAATCAGGTCGATGCCAGGGAACTGGCCGCATTCCGCGCGCGGATGACGGCACTGAAGGCGGTGGTGCCCGGCGCAGCGCTGGGTCCGATGGCGAGCCCATCAGCCCCGCCTGCGGTCCCCGTGCCGGAAATCGACAAGCGCGATTAACTGCCCTAGGGAAGGGTGCGATGAGTTCCTACCCCGCCACCCGCTTGCGCCGCACGCGCGTCACGGCCTGGAGCCGTGCGCTCCACCGCGAAACCGTTCTCACCCCGGCCGATCTGATCTGGCCGCTGTTTGTGACCGAAGGCAGCGGCGTGGAGGAGCCGATCGGCTCGCTGCCGGGCGTGTCGCGGTGGTCGGTGGACGGAATCGCGGCGCGGGCGCGCGAAGCCGTTGCGCTTGGCATTCCGTGCCTGGCCCTGTTTCCCAACACACCGCCGGCCCTGCGCAGCGCGGATGGCGCCGAGGCGCTCAACCCCAACAACCTGATGTGCCGGGCGATCAAGGCGATCAAGGATGCTTGCGGCAATGACATCGGCGTGCTGACTGACGTCGCGCTCGATCCCTATACCAGCCACGGGCAGGACGGGCTAGTTGATGAAGGCGGCTATGTGCTGAATGACGCCACGGTCGACATGCTCGTCGGGCAGAGCCTCAACCAGGCCGCCGCCGGGGCCGACGTGATCGCGCCCAGCGACATGATGGATGGCCGGATTGGTGCGATCCGCGATGCGCTGGAAGACCACGGCCATGCCAATGTTCAGATCATGTCCTATGCCGCCAAGTACGCCAGCGCCTTCTACGGCCCGTTCCGCGATGCCGTGGGCAGCCGCGGCCTGCTTAAGGGTGATAAGAAGACCTACCAGATGGACCCGGCCAATGCCGAAGAGGCGCTGCGCGAGGTCGAACTGGATCTTGCTGAAGGGGCCGACAGCGTGATGGTCAAGCCGGGCCTGCCCTATCTGGACATTGTCCGGCGGGTGAAGGAGGCCTTCGAGGTGCCGGTCTTCGCTTACCAGGTCAGCGGCGAATATGCGATGATCGAGCATGCCGCCGCAGCCGGCGCCGGGGACCGCGATGCGCTGGTGCTGGAAACCTTGCTCGCCTTCAAGCGCGCTGGCTGTTCGGGCGTGCTTACCTATCACGCCGCGCACGCTGCCCGACTGCTCAATGGCTGAGTTCCGGCTGGAAACCGAGCGGCTGGTGTTGCGTTCCTGGCGCGATAAGGATCTGGCGCCGTTTCACGCCGTTTGCAGCGATCCCGAAGTGATGGCCATGCTCGGCCCGGTGATGTCACGCGATGAAGTGGCCGCGCTGATCGAGCGGATGCGCGGAATCGAGGCCGAGCATGGCCACTGCTTCTGGGCCATGGTGCGCCGCGAGGATTGCCGGCTGATCGGCTGGTGCGGCGTGATCCGTGGTTCGGTCGGCCCGATTGTCGGCAAGGCCGAACTGGGCTGGCGCATGGCGCGCGACTGCTGGGGCAGCGGCTATGCTACCGAGGCGGCGCGGGCGGCGTGCGACTGGGTGTTTGCCAATCGTTCTGACGATGCCGCCTATGCGATCACCAATTTCGATAACCGCGCCAGCCGGGCGGTGATGGAACGGATCGGCATGGCCCGCATGGCGGATGGGGATTTCGATCATCCCAAGGTGCCGCCCGGCGATCCGCTGGTGCCGCATGTCACGTACCGGATTGGGCGCAGCACTTGGAGCGGGCAATGACCACTACTGTCGCACCACCCTCCCGCATGCTGTTTGTCGTGACGATCCTGACCGGGTCGTTCCTGCTCTTCCTCGTCCAGCCATTGGTTGCCCGGCTTGCGCTGCCGCGGCTGGGCGGCGCGCCGAACGTCTGGAACAGCGCCATGCTGGTTTACCAGGCGCTGCTGCTGGCCGGTTATTTCTATGCCCACCGGCTCGGGCGGATGCCGCTGCGGCGACAGGGTCAGATTCACCTGGTGCTGCTGGCGCTGGCCGCGCTGACCCTGCCGATCGCCCTGGTTGACCTGCCTCGCCCGCCCCAGGGGATGGAGCCGCTATGGGTGCCGGCGCTGCTGGCGTTGACTATCGGCCCGGTCTTCTTCCTCGTCTCGGCCCAGGCCCCGCTGATGCAGCGCTGGTATGCGGCTCATCCTGGCTCAAGCGCGCCCTGGGCGCTGTATGCCGCCTCTAACCTCGGCAGTTTCGGCGGGTTGATTGCTTACCCGCTGCTGGTTGAACCCCGCCTTTCGGCCGGTGAGCAAAGCTGGGGCTGGACGCTGGGCTACGTCCTGCTGATCGGCCTGGTCTTTGTGTGTTTCCGCACCCGCTCCGATCTTGCCGGCCAGCACGAGGATGCCGGCACGGCCACGGCGGCGGATATTGGCTGGCGGCGAATCGCGCTGTGGCTGGTTCTGGCGGCGGTGCCATCGGGGCTGATGCTGTCCACCACGACACACCTGACCACCGATCTGTTTGCCATGCCACTCCTGTGGGTCATCCCGCTGGGCCTTTACCTGCTGAGCTTTAGCGTGGCCTTTTCGGACAATCGCCTGCTGACCCGAGTGTTCAGCCGGGTCGCCCCGCTGTTCCTGCTGACTGCGGGCGGGTTCGCCGCGGCATCAAGCCATTCGGCCACGCTCATCCCGGTGATTGGCAGCGTCGCGCTGCTGTTTGTGGTCTGCGTGGCCTTGCATGGCCGACTTTACGATCTCAGACCGGATCCGGCCCATCTGACACTGTTCTATCTGGTCATGTCCGCGGGCGGCGCGCTGGGCGGCCTGTTCACGGCGCTGTTCGCACCGCTGCTGTTCGACTGGGTGTGGGAGCATCCGCTGCTGGTCCTGTTTGCAGCCTTGCTCCTGCCGACCACGGGACTATTCTCGATCCGCCGCCCCACGGGCGACCAGCATCTCCAGCTCGTTTCCGGCGCGCTGATTCTGGGCACGGCGCTAGTGCTGTGCTGGTTCATTTACCAGACCACGACGACCGAGGGTGAGTACACCACCAGGCAGCACTTGTTGACGCTTGGCGTCGGCCTGCTTGGCTGCCTGATCGCAGGCTGGCGCTGGATGCTGGTCGTGCTGCTGGCGGCACTGATGTATGCGCAGGGTGGCTGGGATACGATCGACGCCTCGCGCGAAGGGCTGCGCACGCGCAGCTACTTCGGGGTCTACACGGTCCGTGATTTCGAACAGTCGAAGATGCGAACTCTGGCGCATGGGACCACGCTTCACGGCAAGCAGTCGCTCGACCCCAAGCTGCGGCAGCTGCCACTGACCTATTATGGTCCGGGCTCGGGCGCGGGGATTGCCTTTGCCAATGCCGAACGGCTCTATGGCCCCGGCGCGCGGCTCGGTGTGGTTGGGCTCGGCACGGGGACGCTCGGGTGTTATCGTCGGCCAGGCCAGGCCTGGACCTTCTTTGAGATCGATCCGGTGGTGCTCGACCTGTCGAACAACGGCACGTTCACTTACCTGCGTGATTGCACCCCTGATGCGCGGATCGTGCTGGGCGATGCGCGGATCGAGCTGGCCGCCCTGCCGCGTGGCAGCTTTGACCTGCTGGCTGTCGATGCCTTTTCGTCCGATGCGATCCCGCTGCATCTGATGACCAACGAGGCGATGGGGGTCTATTTGGATACGCTGAGTAGCAAGGGCGTGCTCCTGATCCACATTTCCAACCGCTACATCGATCTTGAGCCGGTTCTGGCTGCCGCGGTGAAGCAGCGCGGACTGCATGCGGCGCTGCGCGATGACGATCCGGAAGAGCAGGTCGCCACGCTCTTCACCCCTTCGACCTGGGTGGCCATTACCCGGGATCCGGCCCAGCTGGAGGCACTTGGGAAAGCCGCTCCGGCTTTCCGCTGGCGGCCGCTGGGCGCACCAACTAGGCGCGCCTGGACCGACGATCACGCCTCGATCCTCCCGCAGGTTCGCTGGAGCAATTTCCTGGGAAGCGACTGACATGACCCGACCTGACGTCACCATCCTCGAACTCCACGGCAAACGTCCGCGCATTCACGACAGCGCCTTTGTCGCGCCAGGCTGCCGCCTGATTGGCGATGTCGAGATCGGGCCCGATGCCTCTATCTGGTACAATTGCGTCCTGCGCGGTGACGTCACCCGGATCGTCATCGGCGCGCGCACCAATGTGCAGGATGGCTGCGTGATCCATTGCGACGGGCCAATGCCGGGCAAGCCCGACGGCTATCCGACGCTGATCGGCGACGACGTGTTAATCGGCCACATGTCGATGATCCACGGCACCGTGATCGAGGATCGCGGCTTTGTCGGCTTTGCCGCCCAGACCATGAACGGCTGCCTGATCGAGGCCGATGGGATGCTGGCTGCCGGCGCGCTGCTTGCGCCGAACAAGCGCATCCCCTCGCGCCAGCTCTGGTCGGGGCGCCCGGCTGCCTTCATGCGCGAACTTGATGATCGGGCGCTGGCCGGGCTGCAGATGGGCGTGAAGCACTATGTCGAGAACGCCAAGCACCACGCGGCGGCGCTGAGTGGCCAGCCCGAAGGCTGACACTCCGCCCGCTGCCAGCCCTGCTTTGCTAGCCGAGGCGCTCCGAATTGCGACGTCACGGCTTCGCTTGTTGCGCGGCGCAACCGGGCGCGACAAGCAGGTGCAGATCGTCCCCTGGTCCGATCAGCCGGCGGGCGGTGCTTTCAGGTGCTTCATCATGTAACCCAGGTAATCGGCCTTGCCGATCGCCAGGCCAGCATGGCGCAGGATCGCGTAAGCGGTCATCAGGTGGAAATGAAACTGCGGCATGGACCAGTCCCGCACATAGTCGGCCGCGCTCAACCTGAAGACCATGCCATTGGGCAGGTCAAATTCGACCATGGTGTCTTCGGCGATGGCACTGGCCTTGCTCGCTTCGGCAATCAGGCGACGGACTTCGGCCAGGTGGGCCCGCGCCTCGGCAATTGTCGTGTGATCACTGTCGACGCCTGCATGATCCGACCCGTAGATCCGGTTAAGCGTGTTGTGCACCTGTTGTGTGGTGAAGCGCACCTGCGTCGCCAGCGGAAACATGTCCGGCGCGAGCCGGGCCTGCAGCAGAGCTTCGCCGGCCTCGCTGGCCGCGGCCTTGCCCAGCAGATGATCGAAGGTGCCCAGCAACTGGTCGAACGAGGTCAGGGCAGTGTCGGCATAGGTCATGGCAAGCTCTCCAGTTGCGATTTGCAACTGAATAGAAGGAAGTTGACGACTGATCAACCCAGCTTGACCGACAAACGACAAATTCCGCCAAAGTGGCAGTTGCGAGGGCTGGTCGGCGGCGGGACTGGCCGATGCTGTTGATGCAGGCACGTTTAGCTTCGCGCCATTCCCTTGGCCATGCGGGTCAGCACATCGGCCATGGCATCGGCCACTTCACGGTCAGCCAGTTCCACCTCGGCAATGGCCCGGGTCATCGCCTCGCCCCATTGATTAGCCGT
>JBIIDJ010000037.1:0-21656 GCA_044238415.1 Novosphingobium sp. | reverse complement strand
ACTGGCCGCGCGCTGCCACTCGCCTGTCTTAAGGAAGCCGAGGAGCGGACCGAAGTGGTCCCGCTGACTTCCTGGCCGGTTCTCGCCACTGCCACCCCCCGCGAGGCGGGCGTGGCGCTGACGATCGGGCCCGACAAGGTGGCACGCGTGGTCGGACTGGCCGGTGAGCCGGGTCAGGAACGCCAGGTCGCTCTGCTGGTCGATACCAGGCAGGCAACGCGCCGCGCGCTGGCAGTGCGCATGTCAGTCAACCTGCCGCTGCGCCAGCCGGTGACCGTTCGCGCATCGGCCAGCAACGACCTGAAAACCTGGGAGCCGCTGGGTGAAAAAACCCTGTTCCGCACCGATGCTGCGGGCAACCAGCTTGAAATCGCGCAGATCCCGCTGGGGGGCATAGTACTCAAGGATCGCTATCTACAGATCACCTGGGACCGTGCCGAGGGCGTAACCATGGTGGGCGCGCAATTGGTGGCGGGCCTTAATGATGCGCGCCCGAGCCTGGCCTTGGGAACGCTGGGCGCGGTGCTACAGCAGTCGCGCGAGCTGCGCTTTACCTTGCCGCCCGGGCATAGTCCGGATGCTGTGCGTATTGCCTTGTCTGGCAATGAGGGCGTCCTGCCGGTTGAACTCTACTCCCGGGCCACCGCAGAGCAGCCGTGGCGGCCGATGCTGGGTGCCACGTTGCGGAGCGGGCGCGACAATCGCTTGCCGCTCGACGGAGCGGTCGGGCGCGAATTCCGCCTAGTGGCGGATGCCCGCACCGCCGGCTTCGCCACCATGCCGCGCCTGACGCTGGAATATGCCGAAGTGGTTCTCCTGACACGGTTCAGCGGTCAGCCGCCCTATCGTCTGGCAGCCGGACTGGCCACGGCCCCGCGCAGCCTGCTGGCTTCGGCCGACATCATTCCGGGCAATCCGGCCGAGGCTCCGCGGGCCAGAGTCACCGCCGGTCCGGTGCCCGCGCTTGACCTTGCCCCCGAACGTGACGTCGGACCGCTGGGCGGGCGCAAGGCCGTGTTATGGCTGGCCCTGCTGGCGGGTGTCGGGATCCTGGTGTTTGCCGTGCTGCGCCTGCTCCGCAAGGCACCGGAGCCGTCAGCCTAGCGCGTCTTCCATCACCGCCGCGCGCAGCTCGGCGATCCCCATGCCCTTCTCCGAAGAGGTGACGTGGACCACGGGGTAGGCAGCCGAGTGCTTGCGTGCCTCAGCCTCGGTTGCCGCGGTCACTGCGGCGAGTTCGCTGGCTTTGATCTTGTCAGCCTTGGTCAGGACGATGCGATAGCCGACGGCTGCCTCGTCGAGCATCTTCATCATCTCGGCATCAACCGGCTTCACTCCGTGGCGGCTGTCGATCAGCAGCAGGGTGCGCTTCAGTTCGACGCGGCCGCGCAGGTAATCGCGGACCAGCCGCTTCCACTGCTCAACCACCTTGAGCGGGGCCTTGGCAAAGCCATAACCCGGCATGTCGACCAGCCGAAAGACCAGCGGATTGCCGACATCGAAGAAGTTCAGCTCCTGCGTGCGTCCCGGTGTCACCGAGGTCCGCGCCAGCGACTTGCGCCCGGTAAGTGCGTTCAGCAGACTGGATTTGCCAACATTGGAGCGACCCGCGAAGGCCACTTCGGGCGCATCGGGATCGGGCAGGAACTGTAGCCCCGGCGCGCTCTTCAGGAATTCGATCGGCCCCGCGAACAGGCGGCGCGCCCGTTCGACGGGATCATCGGTTTCGTTCACGCTTTTCGCTCACGCGCCCGCTTGGCATCGGCGGCCTCTTTCGCCGCCTGCTCTTTGAGCTGCGGGTGCTTTGAATAGAGGTACCACTGCTGGCCAATGGTCAGGATGTTGGAGGTGATCCAGTAGATCAGCAGACCAGCCGCGAAGGGCGCCATGATGAACATCATCAGCCACGGCATGATCGCAAAGACCTGCTCCTGCACCGGGTCCATCGGTGCCGGGTTCAGCTTGAACTGCAGCCACATGGTGATCCCCAGCAGGATCGCCAGGACACCGATACCGAGGAACGAGGGCACGGTGAAATCAAGCAGGCCGAACAGGTTCAGGATATGGGCCGGATCGGGTGCCGAGAGATCCTTGATCCACAGCGCGAAGGGCTGGTGGCGCATTTCGACCGACAGGATCAGCACCTTGTACAGCGCGAAGAAGACCGGGATCTGCAGGAAGATCGGCAGGCACCCGGCGAGCGGGTTGACGCCTTCCTTCTTGTAGAGCGCCATGATCTCTTCCTGCTGCTTCGGACGGTCGTCCTTGTAGCGTTCCTGGATCGCCTTCATCTTCGGCTGGATGGCGCGCATGGCGGCCATGCTGGCGAACTGCTTCTGTGCGATCGGGAACATCACGCCGCGTACGATCACGGTCAGCAGGATGATGGCGACGCCAAAGTTGCCGACGGCCTTGAACAGCCAGTCAAGCAGCATGAACAGTGGTCGTTCGAACCAACGGAACCAGCCCCAGTCGATTGCCAGGCCGAAGTTCGCAATGCCTTCCGCCTCGTACCGGTCGAGCACCCTCATTTCCTTGGCCCCGGCGAACAGCCGGGTGGTCAGCCGCTTGCCGTCGCCCGGGGCGACCATGCTGGCCGGGTAGAACATGTTGGCCAGGAAAATCTCGTTGCCGATGCTGCGGAAATCGCTGCTGGCCTTGGCTTGGGTGTCCGGGATCAGGGTCGACATCCAGTAGACGTCGGTAAAGCCCAGCCAGTTGGCGCCGCCCTCATTCTCGACCTTTTTGGCTTCGGCCACATCGTCGTAGTCGATGCCGAAGTTTACCACTTCGTCGAAGGCCCCAAAAGGCCCGGCGTGGACGTTGAAGCTGTCCACCGCGGCGGTCTTCTGAGTGCGGTTGATCTGCGCGACTGGCTGGACCGCGATCGGCGCGGTGCCGGCATTGAGCACACCCTGCTCGACCGTGATCATGTAATCCGCGTCGATCTTGTAAGTCAGGGTAAAGGTCGCGCCGACCGGGCTGGTCCAGCTTAGCGTGACCGGCGTCTGCGGCGTCAGGCGGACACCCGGGGCAACCGTCCAGACGGTCTGAGGGCCGGGCACCTGACCAGCCTCACCTACCCAGCCGAACTGGGCGAAGTGCTGGGCCGGTGTGCCAGCGGGCGAGAAGATGCGCTGCGGGCCGCTGTCCTTATCGACCGTGGCGGTGTGGCGCACGGTCACCAGATCGTCGATCACGCCCCCGACCGGATTGATCGAGCCGGTAAGCCCTGGTGCGGCAACCCGAATCCGCTCGGGCGCGGCGAGCAGCACCTTGATGTCACGCGCTTCCTGCGCGATGTCGGCGGGGTTCATCAGCCCGCCTTCGCGGGTCGGCTGGATCGCGGTACCGTCGCTGGCGGGCGCGGCGGGCGCGGCGCTGGCGGTGGCTGCCGGCTTGGGCTTGCCACTGTCCGGATAGAAATAGCGGACGCCCATGTCCCAACCGAACAGCAGCAGTGCGCTCAGCACTACGGCCAGGATCAGGTTGCGCTGGTTCTGGTTTTCCAAGGAAGGACCCCTGTTCGAATTCGTTGTCGTGTCAGGTGGCGACGGCGCCTGCCCGGTTCAAGGAACCGGATCGTAGCCATGCCCACCCCACGGGTGGCAGCGCATTAGCCGTTTAGCCGCCAGCCAACCACCCTTAATCGCGCCATGCTTTCCGATCGCCTCGATCGCATATTGCGAGCAGGACGGGGCATAGCGGCAGGTTGGCGGGAGGATGCGTGACGGGCCAAGCTGCCAGCCTCGCGCGATCAGGATGAGCAGCCGCTTCACTTGCGCTTCCGGGGCGGATCGCCCTTGCCGGCGGCGGCGCGGACCAGAGCTGCGGCAAGTTCCTCGCGCAGTTTCGCAAAATCGCGCTCGATGCCGCCTTCCCGGCCAATCAGCACGTGATCGTGATCAGGCAGGCCAGCAGCGGGCAGGGCCTCGCGCAACAGGGCGCGGAAGCGGCGCTTCATCCGGTTGCGGACCACCGCATTGCCGATCTTCTTGGTGACGGTGATGCCGTAGCGCCGGCCAAGGCCGGCATTCGGGTGCGCCAAAAGCACGAAACCGGGGCGTGCTATGCGCAGGCCCCGGTTGGCAGCCAGGAAATCAGCCCGCCGCGTAAGGACGGACATGACTGGCGATTCGCTCAGGCCGACAGCTTCTTGCGGCCGCGGGCGCGGCGGGCGGCAAGCACCTTGCGGCCGCCGACAGTGGCCGTGCGGGCGCGGAAGCCGTGGCGGCGGGCGCGGACAAGGTTGCTGGGCTGGAAGGTGCGCTTCATGGTAACCTCGAAAATCCGAACAAAAAGGGCCGCCGCTGGGGCGACCGCATCACAGGGGCGGGCCGTTAAGTCAGCTTGGGCCCTGAGTCAAGCGCTGCGGGCTCAATCAAGCCGCACCCAACGGGCCATTTCCTTGCCAGTCAGCCACTTTGCCTCGCGGAATGGCACTGAGTTGGTCATGGCATAAAAGGCTGCGGCCTGGCTCGGGTCCATCCCCATCTCGCGGTAATAATCGAGATAGGCCCGATTCTCCGGCGCATCGGCGGGATAGTCGCGCGCCTCGCGCCCATCCTCGTCGGCCCAGGAATGGACTGCAAATTCGGCGGAGGGCTCAGCCATTCGGCGCGCGCCGGCGAGAAACAGCTCGACGCCGCCCGAGCGGACCGAACCACCGGCCGGCACCAGCGTGGCAATGCCGTGGGCGCGAATCATCCGCCCCAGCTTCAGGTTAGCCCGGTCATCCTCTGTCCCAGGGCACTCGATCAGCTCGAGCAGCGAAACACCCGGATAGGCCCGCAGCATTGCCGCGAACTGAGCCGGACTGACACTGTCGGTCACATCGACCAGCGCCGCGCGCGTCGGGTCTAGCACGCGGAACGGGCCGAAGCTCGCGATACCCCGGGGCAGTGGCGCCGGTACGATCTGGACGAACCGTTCAGAGCCCCCCGGTCCCTCCGCGCCTGGCGCTCCTGCAACTTCCTCAATCAGCGTCTCGATGATGACCGTCTCGGCCCGCAACGGCTGGGCCGCGCAGGCGAACAGGGCAAGGATCAGGACAAACAGACGTTGCATGATGCGTCCTTGTCGCGCGCGGGGCCTTGCCGCTTTCCCAAGGTAAGGGGTTAAATTGTGGTAACCACCGGAGCGGACAGGCTTTTACTCGACAGCGCGGCCGTGGTTGGGCATCAATCGGGCTTGGCTAGCAAGGGGAGCTGCGCTTGGTCGCGCTGGTACAAACCGTCGCCTACCTGGGGCTTGAAGCTCGCAGCGTCGAAGTGCAGTGCCAGATTGCGCCAGGCCTACCGCGCTTCAACCTGGTTGGCCTGCCCGACAAGGCCGTAAACGAAAGCCGCGAACGGGTTCATGCCGCACTGGCGGCGATGGGTCTGTCGCTGCCACCCAAGCGGATCACAATTAACCTGTCGCCTGCCGACCTGCCCAAGGAAGGCTCGCATTACGACTTGCCAATTGCCTTGGCCCTGCTGGCGGCGATGGGGGTGACCGATGCCGAGCAGCTGGCCGATTTCGTGGCCGTGGGCGAACTGGCGCTCGACGGACGGATCGTTGCCACGCCTGGCGTTTTGCTCGCAGCGCTGCATGCCGCCAGCACCGACCGCGGGCTGATCTGCCCCGCCGCACAGGGTGGCGAGGCATGCTGGGCCAGCGGCATCCCAGTCCTCGCTGCACCGGACCTGGTCAGCCTGCTCAACCACCTCAAGGGTACTACCCGTTTGGCCGATCCGGTTCCGGGCGATGTCGAGGCAGCGGCTCCGGGACCGGACCTCAGGCAGGTCAAGGGTCAGGAAACGGCCAAGCGCGCGCTGGAGATTGCCGCCGCCGGTGGCCACAACCTGCTGATGATCGGCCCACCAGGTGCGGGCAAAAGTCTGATGGCGGCCTGCCTGCCGGGGATCCTGCCGCCGTTAACTCCGGCCGAGGCGCTGGAGGTGTCAATGGTTGCCTCGGTCGCCGGCACGCTGGAGGAAGGGCGGATCAGCCGCACCCGTCCGTTCCGCTCGCCCCACCATTCGGCTTCGATGGCGGCGCTGACGGGCGGCGGCCTGCGAGTCCGGCCAGGTGAGGTCAGCCTGGCGCACCTCGGCGTGCTGTTCCTTGATGAGCTGCCGGAATTCCAGCGCGCCGTGCTCGATTCGCTGCGCCAGCCGCTGGAGACCGGCTCGGTTGATGTGGCGCGCGCCAACGCCCACGTGACCTATCCGGCGCGGGTGCAACTGGTGGCGGCGATGAATCCCTGCCGCTGCGGCTACCTGGGCGATCCGGCACTGGGCTGCTCCCGTGCGCCGCGCTGCGGGGCCGATTACCAGGCCAAGGTGTCAGGGCCGATGTTGGACCGGATCGACCTCCATGTCGAAGTCGATCCGGTCAGTGCCGCCGACCTGGCGCTGCCGCCGCCCGCCGAGGGCAGTGCCGAAGTGGCCGCGCGGGTCGCGGCAGCGCGCGCGGTTCAGATGGCGCGGCTGGCCGGTAGTGGCCGGCGCAGCAATGCCGAACTCGATGGCGATCTGCTCGAAGCCCACGCCACTCCGGATGAGGCTGGGCGCAAGCTGCTGCTGCAGGCGGCGGATGCCATGCGGCTGTCAGCCCGCAGCTATACCCGAATGCTGCGCGTGGCACGGACCATTGCCGACCTTGCGGGCAGCGAAGGGGTAGGCCGGGTTCATGTAGCCGAAGCGCTTAGCTATCGGCGGGTGGTAGGGCGCAGTTAGACGGCCTTGATATGGGCGGGGCGGGCTTCTGCGGGCCAGTTCACGTCGGCCTGCTCACGCCATTCCAGCTCCATCGGGCTGAGGGCGCGGCCATCGTACGCGTGAATCGCGATCGGCTGAATCGGCATGCCGTCCCGTTCGTCGCACAGCACGGGGTTGTTGGGTACGCCGCAGCCATACTTTTCGCCCCACTGGCGCAGTGCCAGCATGGCCGGCAGCAGATCGAGCCCCTTTTCGGTCAGGCGGTATTCGATCTTGCGGCGATCGTCGGGCAGGGCCTGGCGCTTCATGATGCCATGCTCAACCAGTCGGGCGAGCCGGTTGGACAGGATGTTACGGGCGATCCCCAGCGCGCCCAGAAACTCTTCAAAATGATGCAGCCCATTGAAAGCGGCGCGCAGGATCATAAATGACCAGCGCTCGCCCATCACTTCCAGTGCGGCGGGCAGGCCGCAATTGTTCAGATCGTCGAGTGGTTCGCGAAGCTTACCCATCGTCATCCCCTTCATCCCTTGGGAACAATCCCTAGCGCAAAACCGGCTCGCATGCCGACAAGAAAATCTTTGCTGCGATGCACAGTTTTTAGTTGCAACTGAAAACCTACTCCTTTAGGTAGCGATTCGCAACGCAAATCTGTGTCTCCCTCCCAGGACCCCATGATCCCTGCGTGCAAGGATGAATCCAAAGCCCAAAGGGGAATGATCATGTTGACTGCCACTGCCAACCCGCTCTCGCGCACCCTGCTTGCCGCCGGCCTTGCGTTCGTCGGCACTGTCACCAGCTTTGCTGCGACCACCAGCACCGCTCAGGCCCAGACTGCCAAGGTCTACACCGCCACGCTCGCTCAGCCGGCTGCCGATCCGGCCCGCAAGGTCGTGAACGGCGTGCAGTGGAGCTGCACCGGCACCGAATGCAGCGGCCGCGTTGATGGGGCTGCTCCGATTAACACCTGCACCCGGGTCGTGAAGGCTTTTGGTCAGGTTACCAAGTTCGCCACCCCCAAGGGCGAATTCGACGCCGACAAGCTCGCGCGTTGTAACGCGGCCGCCTGACGCAAGAACGGGAAAGCTGTCGCCCACTCCGCAGCTTTCCCGGCAGGCATTCCTTACAGCCCCCATAGCTGGGCCTCTGTCGCAAGACGGAGGCCCTCTTTTTCGTGCGTCAGGCCAGCAGGTCGCGGTCGCGCAGTTCCCGGGCGAGCAGCCTGGCGGAGGTGAAGTGGTGCGCCTGCCAGCCCAGCTCGCGCGCGGCGATCACATTGGGCAGGCTGTCATCGATGAACAGCATGGCTTCCGGCGCATGGCCAAAGCGGGCCTGGGCGAGCTGGTAAATTGCATGGCCGGGCTTCGCCAGCTGCTCGACGCCGGACACGACGATATCGCGAAAGCAGTCAAGCAAGGGGAAGGTGGGGCGGAAACCGGCCCAGGTATCGGCGCCGAAATTGGTGATGGCGTAGAGCGGCACGCCGCGCGCGTGCAATGCCTCGACCAGCTCGGGCGAGCCTTCGACCGGTCCCGGCACCGATTCGTTGAACCGCGCGAACCAGTCGTGAATGAGGCCGGCATAGTCTGGATAAAGTGCCGAGCGCTCTGCCACCAGCTCCGCAGCCGGCCGGCCGGCATCATGCTCGCCGTGCCAGGATAGCGGGATCACTTCGTCGAGGAACCAGTCCAGCTGAGCCGGATCTTCGAAGTGATTGATGAAGGGCAGCCGCCGGTCCCAGCGGACCAGGACATTGCCGACATCGAAAACCACGGCTTCAATCCGGCTCATTAACGAAAAATCCTGCGCTATAAACGGTTTCGGCCCGCACCCCGGATCCGGAGGCGGGCCGATCGCTGAACGGTACGAGGCAGACCCCGCACCCGCCGGGGATTAGCCCTGGCGCGCCTTGAAGCGGCGGTTGGTCTTGTTGATCACATAGGTCCGGCCACGGCGGCGGATCACGCGGTTATCCCGGTGGCGGTCCTTGAGCGACTTCAGGCTGTTGCGAATCTTCATGGTGTCCTCGAGGTGCCGGGTGGCACCGCTGAAATTGAAGGTGCGCCGTTAGGGGTGAGTCTGGGCAAAGTCAACCGTTGCTGCGGATCTCGCCCAGCTTGCGTTCCCATTGCAGTGCATGGGCCACGATCGTGTCGAGATCGGCATATTGGGCCACCCAAGGCAGGGTCGCCCTAATACGCTGATTGTCCGAGATCAGCGAATCGGGATCGCCGGCGCGGCGGGGCGACATGGTGCGGCGGATCGTGTTGTTGGTGACCCGGTCCACGGCATCCAGGACTTCCAACACCGAGTAGCCCCGGCCATAGCCGCAGTTCATGGTCAGTGAGGCGCGCGGATCGGCGATCAAGGCTTCCAATGCCAGAACATGGGCGGCAGCCAGATCGGACACATGGATATAGTCGCGTACGCCCGTTCCGTCCGGGGTCGCGAAATCGGTGCCGAACACTTCCACCCCTGCGCGCTTACCCAATGCCGCTTCGACCGCAACCTTGATGAGGTGCGTGGCCCCGGCGGTCGATTGCCCGGTGCGGGCCTGGGGATCGGCCCCGGCAACATTGAAATAGCGCAGGGCGCAAAAGTTCATCGGGTGGGCCTTGGCAACGTCGGCCAGCATGATCTCGGTCATGAGCTTGGACATGCCGTAGGGATTGATCGGGGCCTTCGGGCTGTCCTCGTGCACCGGTGAAACCTCTGGCACGCCATAGGTCGCGGCGGTTGAGCTGAAGATGAAGTGCGGCACGCCTGCAGCAACCGCTGCCTCGATCAGGGTGCGGCTCTTGGCAGTGTTGTTGTTATAGTACTTTAGTGGATTCTCGACCGATTCGGGGACGATGATCGAGCCTGCGAAATGCATCACCGCGCGGATGCCCTGCTCGGCGAAGATTCGCGCTAGCAGCCCGGCATCGGCGATATCGCCTTCGTACAGCGGCACCCCTTCGGGCACGGCAAAACGGAAGCCGCTGGTCAGGTTGTCGATCACCGCGACCGGCCAGCCGGCATCCTTGAGCGCGAGGACAGCGTGGCTGCCGATGTAGCCGGCACCGCCGGTGACGAGGACAGGAACTTTCGTTGTCATAACCGCGCTCTAGCAGCCTGCCGCACAAAAGTGGTTAACGCGGGTGAAAGTCTTGCCTCGGCAAGGGGGCAGGTTCATGATTCCCGGCAAAGGATGACTGTCATGCCATACCGTTTCGCCGTTGTTGCCCTCGCCGCTGCCTTGGCCGGCTGCGTTGCGCCAACGGGCCCGGTCGAAGTGACGCGATTCCACGCGCCGGAGCTGGCCGCGCTGGGCAAGGGAACGATCGCGGTGGAGCCAGCGCCGGGCCAGAACGGGGCCTCGCTGGAATGGCGCGCCTATCAGTCGGCCGTGCAGCGCCAACTGACCTTGCTGGGTTATGCTGAACCGGTGACGGGAACGCCAAGCGCGCAGGTGGCCGAACTGCGACTGGCGCGCAGCACCTATCGGCCTGAGCGGACGGGCAGTCCGGTCAGCGTCGGGGTGGGCGGATCGACCGGGTCCTATGGTTCTGGCCTGGGGGTCGGGATCGGCATCAACCTCTCGCCGCGGCCGGCCGAACAGGTCCAGACCGACCTTGGCGTCATGATCAAGGACCGGGCCAGCGCGAAGACGCTGTGGGAAGGGCGGGCCAGTTTTACTGTGCGATCAAGCTCGCCGCTGGCCAGCACCTCGCTTGGGGCGGCAAAGATGGCCGAGGCCCTGTTCAAGGGCTTCCCCGGACAGTCGGGTGAGACTATCGCGGTCAAATGACCGCAGCTGACATTCGCATCGACGCCGCCTTCGATAGCGGCAATATCAAGGTTCTCTCCGTATCCGGCGCCACGGCGCGCCTGGCGATCCGCAAGGATCACATGTCGGACTTTGCCCAGTGGTTCCATTTCCGCGTCGGCAATTGCGCCGGACGGACGCTGGAGCTGAAGTTGACCGGGCTTAACGCCTCGGCCTATCCCGGCGGCTGGCCCGATTACCACGCCGTGGTCAGCGAAGACCGCGAGTTCTGGGGTCGGGCCGAGAGCAGCTTTGACAAGGGTGCTGATGGCGGCACGCTGACAATCCGCTACCAGCCGGCTGGCGATCTGGCCTGGTTCGCCTATTTCGCACCCTATTCGTGGGAGCGGCATCAGGATTTGGTTGCCGGCGCGGCGCTCTCTGCTGGCGTGGCCCACCGCGTGCTGGGCGAAACGCTGGACGGGCGGACGATCGATTGCCTCGACTTCGGTGACGGGCCCACGCAGGTCTGGCTCTATGCGCGCCAGCATCCGGGCGAATCGATGGCTGAATGGTGGATGGAGGGCGCGCTCGATTGCCTGACTGACCCGGCTGACCCGGTCGGCCGGGCGCTCCGGGCCAGGTGCACCTTCCACGTCGTGCCCAACGCCAATCCCGATGGGTCTGTACGCGGCCACCTGCGCACCAATGCCGTGGGCGTGAACCTCAACCGCGAATGGCATGAGCCGAGCGCCGAGCAATCGCCCGAAGTGCTCTGCATCCGCAACGCTATGGATGAAACCGGTGTGGACTTTGCCATCGACGTCCACGGTGATGAGGCCATCGCGGCCGTGTTCCTGGCCGGATTCGAAGGCATCCCGTCATGGACGGAAGATCACCAGGCCCGGTTTGATCGCTACAAGGCGATTCTGGCGCGCCGCACGCCCGATTTCCAGACGCGGCTGGGCTATCCGGTGGCGGGCAAGGGCAAGGCCAACCTGGCGATGAGCACCAATCAGCTCGCCGAACGGTTCGGGGCGGTGTCGATGACGCTGGAAATGCCGTTCAAGGACAACCAGGACCTGCCCGACCAGGTGCAGGGCTGGTCGCCCGAGCGCTGCACCCAGCTCGGCCGAGATTGCATGGGCGCGCTGCTCGAATGGCTCAATTAAGCCAGGTTGGCCGGGCCAAAGGCATAAGGCAGCAGATCTGACAGCTTCAGTTCCAGCACTTCGTCAGCGCCCACGCACCAGATTACCGGGTCGGTCTCGCCCAGCTGCGCCAGTTCATTGAGGACCTGGCGACAACGGCCACAGGGCGTGACAGTGGGTCCGGGCTGTCCATACAACCCGCCGATCACCGCAACGGCCAGCAGCCCGCCCCGGCGGCCCTCATTCATGGCCTTCGATACGGCATTGGTCTCAGCGCAGAGCGTCAGCCCGTAGCTGGCGTTCTCGACATTGGCGCCGGTCACCACCGAGCCGTCGGCAAAGCCGAGCGCGGCGCCGACGTGGAAGTTGGAATAGTCGGCATAGGCCTGTGCCTGGGCCATCCTAGCGGCTGCGATCAGGGTGTCACGGTCGTGGGTCATGGTCGCTCCTTATCGGCCTCAGGGCTGGACCACCACCCACCGCACCGGACCTTCGAGTGCGGGCGTGGTCAGGCGGTTGTTCGCGGTCCACAACATCCAGGGGCGGCCAGCGTAATCCGGCTGGAAGCGCAGCCGCTCCAGCCAGACATTGCGATCGACCCGGGCCGCAATCCGGTAGCGCGCTTCGAAGCGGCTGGAGATCTTGAGGATCGCCGGCTTGCTGGTGTGCGTCTCGATCTGGTTGAGAAAAGTCGTCAACTCGCTTTCGATCGCTGCATCGCTGACCTTGATCGGGCATTCGTCGGCCAGCTGGTCCAGCCAGACCGCCGGTGGCAGCATTCCGGCCTCGCGCGGGACCACGGTCACGAAATTGGCAGCCTGTTTATCCGCTGGCTGGCAAGGATCGTAACGGTGGACCGCGCCCCATTGCAGCCCAGCTGCCTTTGCAGCGTCGAGATTGTCGACAAAGGCTGGGTCGCGGGCAAAGGCGCTTGCGGAAGCATCAAAGTAGACGAAATCGGCGCCGACGGTTTTCAGTGCGACCCAGTCTACCGGGCCGTCCTCGGCGCCAATTTCCGCCCCCTGGAGTGGATAGGCTGCGCGCGGCGGGGTCCAGCCCGACATGTGCCACCAGCCCCAGCTGGCGCCGATCAGCGCCAGCAGCAGGACCACGCCGATCAGGCGCAGCCGCCAGCGGGCCGGTTTCTTGCGTGCCATACGTTTTTGCGAACCCCGATTGGCCTGCGCCGGGCGGGCGGCAGGATAGCTAACCCCTGATATGCAGGACGCAGATCAGGGTAAAGAGCCGTCGCGCCGTGGCGAAGTCAGTTTCCACTTTTCCTTCAAGCCGTTCGAGCAGCAGCTCGGCTGCCTCGTTGTGAACCCCGCGGCGGGCCATGTCGATGGTCTCGATCTCGGCTGCGGTGGCCTTGCGGATCGCCTGGTAATAGGAATCGCAGATCGCGAAGTAATCGCGGATCGGGCGGCGGAACCGACCCAGGCCCAGGATCAGCGATTCGAGCGCCTGCCCCTCGGCATCGGCAACTTCCAGCGCAAGCCGCCCGTCAGCAACGGCCAGCCGCAGCCGGTAAGGGCCCTGATGCCCGGCTTCCCAGGCCCGCAGCGGCTTGAAGGTGTTTTCCTCGATCAGGTCGAAGATCGCGATCCGACGTTCCTGCTCGATATCGGCGTTGCGCCACAGAATCGTGGCCTCGTCGAGCTCGATGTGGATGATCCGTGCGTCCCCCATGATCCACGGGCTTTTTGCAGATGCGAAATGGCGGGGCAAGGGGACGATTCAGTCCCCGCTATCCACAGGCTTGCCGCTCGCCTGCAATCTTGCACCGGATGGCGCATGCGCGCATGGCTCCACTGCAATGACCACCACCGATCTGCTTGTCCGCGCCGATGAAACCGCAGCCCGTGCGCTGCCCGCCAATATCGAGGCGGAGGCAGCCTTTCTGGGCGCGGCGCTGATCGACAACCGTGTGATCGAGGAACTGGTCACGCCGCTGCGCCCGGATCACTTCTTCGAGCCGGCCCATGTCCGTATCTATGAGCGGATCCTGCAACTGCTCGATCGCAAGGCGGTGGTCACCCCAGTTACGCTCAAGCCCTATTTCGAAGCGGACGAGACGCTGAAGGAACTGGGTGGGGCTTCCTACCTTGCGCGGCTGACGGCCGATGGCCAGGGCCTGCTCGCCCCGCGCGAGTTGGCGGACCAGATCTATGACCTGGCGCTGCTGCGTGAGCTGGTTGCGGTTGGGCGCAACCTCGTCAACGATGCGCTCGACACATCGGAAAGCGTCGAGCCGCTTGAACAAGTCGCCCGGGCCGAGGCTGCGCTCTACAAGGTGGCCGAGGGCGCCTCTAGTGCCAGCGAAGCCCAAGGCTTTTCCGCTGCTACCCGCACCGCGCTGGGGATGATCGAACAGGCACTGCTTTCGGGCGGCCATGTTTCGGGAACCACCACGGGTCTGACCTCACTGAACGAGAAGGTCGGCGGGCTGCACAATTCGGACCTGATTATCCTGGCTGGACGTCCGGGCATGGGCAAGACGTCGCTGGCCACCAACATCGCCTTCAATGCCGCCGATCGGCTCCGCCGCGACCTGGCGGACGGCATCCCGGCCGACAAGTCGATCGGCGCGGCCGTGGCCTTTTTCAGCCTGGAAATGAGCGCAGACCAGCTCGCCACGCGCATCCTGGCCGAACAATCCGGCATCAGCAGCGAAGCTCTGCGCATGGGCAAGATCAGCCGCGACGATTTCCAGCAGTTGTCCTATGCCAGCCAGCGGCTTGCCGAGCTGCCGCTGTACATTGATGACACCCCGGCGCTGTCGATCGCGGCGCTGCGCACCCGCGCCCGACGGCTCAAGCGGCGGCACGATATTGGGCTGGTCGTGGTTGACTATCTCCAGCTGCTCCAAGGCAGCGGCCGCGGCAGCAACGACAACCGCGTCAACGAGATTTCCGAGATCAGCCGTGGGCTCAAGACCCTGGCCAAGGAGCTGGCCGTGCCGGTGATCGCGCTGTCGCAGCTCAGCCGCGCGGTCGAACAGCGCGACGACAAGCGCCCCCAGCTGTCCGACCTGCGCGAATCCGGCTCGATCGAACAGGACGCCGACATGGTCTGGTTCGTATTCCGCGAGGATTACTACATTGCCGCCAAGGAGCCAAAGCGCCCGACCGAGGGCGACGATGCCAAGACTCACGAAGCCCATGCCAAGTGGGCCGAGGATATGGAGCGGGTGTTCGGCCTGGCTGAACTGATCGTCGCCAAACAGCGCCATGGTGCCACCGGCAAGGTTCGGATGCGGTTCGAATCGCGGATTACCCGGTTTAGCGACCTGGCTGACGATGCGATGGCTGGGCACGATTACGAATGATATAAATATCGTTTAAATACAGTAAGTTATGCAGTTTTTTCTTGACTTGCGAATCGCCCGGCGCCTAACAGCCAGACTTTCCCGCTAGTTCAAGAACTGGAGTGCCCGATGGCGCGCGTTACCGTTGAAGATTGTGTCGACAAGGTTCCCAACCGCTTCGACCTCGTCCTGCTTGCCGCGCAGCGTGCGCGGGAAATTTCGGGCGGCGCCGAACTGACGATCGACCGCGATCGTGATAAGAACCCGGTGGTGGCCCTGCGCGAAATCGCCGAAACCACCGTCCGTCCCGACAACCTCAAGGAAACTCTGGTCAGCTCGCTGCAGCGCGTCCTGCCTGAGGATGATGACGAGGTTGATGACATCGGTTCGCTCAGCCAGTCGGCCGAAGCGCTGCGGATCACCGCTGCGGCGCCAGTGCGCAACACCTCGATCGGCGGCGATTACGACGGTTGATTGTCGGCTGATTGCTGTTTTCACGCGGCCCGCTTTCCAATCTGGGAGGCGGGCCGTTTCGTTATCAGCGGCAGGGATACTTCTTGATAAAGTAATCCGCCATCGCGGTCTTCATCGTGGTTCCGGTGCGCCGGCCTTCGGGATAGGTGCGCAGGTGGGCCAGCACTTCGTTCGAGCTGGGCCGTGTACCCTTGGGCGGGCAGGAACTGGGCTTTCCCGCCGCGCGCTCTGCGGCGAGGCGGTTACCATAGGCCTGTCCGGCAGCCTGGCCTTCGGCCCGGAGCAGCTTGATGTCAGGTGAGCCCAGGGCCATCAGCCCCTTGGCCTTAAGGGCATCAGCCTTGGCCAAGAAGGTCGCAACCGACATCTCACCACTGGTTGCCAGTGCCGGCGCAGCCATAAAAAACACGGCCATGCCAGCCAGTTGCAAAGGTCTGCGCATTATTGTCTCCCATCGCGTTTCACACTGAATGGCTTGACCGGAGCTGCCTGGCAAGACCATGAACATCCAGCCTGGCTGGGAGGCGGTGATGAGCGGCGGCGAAGTGATCGGCGATATTGCGCAGGGCGCTCTCACCGCGCGAGCATTCGAGCCCGCACACGGCGAGGGCGGCGATGATGGCCATACCCACGAGCAAGCCTGCCTCAACTGCGCGACGATGCTGGTCGGTCGGCACTGCCATGCCTGCGGCCAGGCCGCGCATGTCCACCGGACGCTACGTGCCTTCTTCCATGACATGCTCCATGGTGTGCTGCACTTCGAGGGAAAGATCTGGCGGACCCTGCCATTGCTGGCCTGGCGGCCGGGGCGACTGACCCGTGAATATGTCGAGGGACGCCGGGCCAGTTATGTCAGTCCGATCGCGCTGTTCCTGTTCGTGGTGTTCCTGACCTTTGCCGTGTTCAATCTGCTGGGCAGCCCGGTTAGCTTCAACAACGCAGGCGACAACAAGGGCTTTCAGCAAGGTATCAGCGAAGCGCAAAATGGCGCGGCGGTGGAGCTTGCCAAGGCCGAAGAAGAATTGGCGGCGGCGCGGCGGGCTGGCGCGGCGGACCAGGCCCGGCTGGAAGAAAAGGTCCGGGCCGCGCGCGAGGGGCTGGCAATCATCAGCGCCGCGAAGGATGGCAAGCTGCCGGAAAATATTGCGCGGGCGGATCGTCCGACCGACCAGTCGGTCGTTGATGCGGTCAACCGCGCCTGGGCGCATGCCCGGGAAAATCCCGAACTGACGGTCTACAAGCTGCAGACGAGCGCCTACAAGTACTCATGGGCACTGATCCCGCTGTCCGTGCCGTTCCTGTGGCTGCTGTTTCCTTTCAGCGGCCGCTTCCACCTGTATGACCACACGGTTTTCGTAACCTATTCGCTCAGCTTCATGCTGTTGCTGATCGCAGCGATAAGCGCGCTGACGGTTTGGGGCGGGGCCGGTTGGCTGGTCGGGACGCTGTTTCTGTATGTGCCGTTCCACATGTACGGCCAGCTGCGCGATGCCTATCAGTTGACCCGGTTCGGAGCCTGGTGGCGCACATGGTTCCTATGCGGCGCCGCGCTCATGGTGCTGGTCCTGTTCTGGACCATGATGACGCTGCTGGCGGCAGCCTGAGCGGCCACCGCCAGCGATAGTTGCGTCAGGCGCCCTGCGGTGCCTCGCCCGAAAAGCGCTTGCCCGCTTTGGGGATGGCCGAGCCGCGCACCGGTGCCGGGGCAACTGGGCCGCTGGGCGTTTCGGGCCGGTCCAGCTTGCCGCTCTCGAGCAGCTGGTTGATCTCGTCGCCGGTCAGCGTCTCGTATTCGAGCATGGCATTGGCAAGGAGGTGCAGCTTCTCCTCGTTGGTCTTGAGGATGTCGGTAGCGCGCTTGTGCGCACCTTCGACCAGTGCGCGGATCTCGCTGTCGATCAGCTTGTTGGTCTCGTTCGAAGCAAAGGTCCGCTGCGAGCCACCCATGCCGAGGTAGCCTTCATACTGGTCCTCGTACTGGAGCGGGCCGAGTTTGTCCGACATGCCCCACTTGGTGACCATCGCGCGGGCGAGGCCGGTGGCATACTGGATGTCCGACGAGGCGCCCGAGCTGACCTTGTCATGCCCGAAGATGATTTCCTCGGCGACCCGGCCGCCCATCGCGACCGAGAGGTTCGCATGCATCTTGTCACGGTGGTAGGAGTAATTGTCCCGCTCTGGCAGGCGCATCACCATGCCCAGCGCGCGGCCGCGTGGGATGATCGTGGCCTTGTGGATCGGGTCGGAAGCCGACTCGTTGATCGAAACTATGGCATGGCCCGCTTCGTGATAGGCGGTCATCCGCTTTTCGTCTTCGGTCATCACCATTGAGCGCCGCTCGGCGCCCATCATCACTTTGTCCTTGGCGTCCTCGAACTCCTGCATGGCGACCAGGCGCTTGTTGCGGCGTGCCGCAAGCAGCGCCGCTTCGTTGACCAGATTGGCGAGATCCGCGCCGGAAAAGCCCGGGGTGCCGCGGGCAATTGTGCGCGGATTGACGTCGGGCGCCAGCGGCACCTTCTTCATGTGGACGGCCAGAATCTTCTCCCGCCCGTCGACATCGGGCACCGGCACCACGACCTGGCGGTCGAAGCGGCCCGGGCGCAACAGCGCCGGGTCGAGCACGTCGGGCCGGTTGGTGGCGGCGATGATGATGATGCCTTCGTTGGCCTCAAACCCGTCCATTTCGACCAGCAGCTGGTTCAGGGTCTGCTCGCGCTCGTCGTTTGAATTGCCAAGGCCGTGGCCACGGTGACGACCGACGGCGTCGATCTCGTCAATGAAGACGATGCATGGTGCGTTCTTCTTGGCCTGCTCGAACATGTCGCGTACGCGGCTGGCGCCGACGCCGACGAACATTTCGACGAAGTCCGAACCCGAAATGGTGAAGAACGGCACGCCCGCCTCGCCCGCGATGGCGCGAGCCAGCAGGGTCTTGCCGGTACCGGGCGATCCGACCAGTAGCGCGCCCTTGGGAATCTGCCCGCCAAGCTTTGAGAAGCGCTGCGGATCGCGCAGGAACTCAACGATCTCCTCCAGCTCCTCACGTGCTTCGTCGATGCCGGCAACGTCGTCAAAGGTAACCCGGCCCTGGCGTTCGGTCAGCAGCTTGGCCTTGGACTTGCCAAAGCCCATTGCGCCGCCACCGCCGCCCTTCTGCATCTGGCGCAGCGCGAAGAAGGCGATGCCCAGGATCAGCAGGAACGGGAGAATCTGGACCAGCATGTAGACCAGCAGGTTGCCTTCTTCAGCCGGCTTGCCTTCATACTTCACGCCCTTTTCCTGCAGCAGCACCTGCAGGCTCTGGTCGTTGGGGATCGGCACGGTTGAGAAGGTGCCGCCGTTCTTAAACTTGCCGACGATCTTGTTCTCGCTGACCTGGACTGAATCGACCGAACCTTCGGCCACCCGGGCGCGGAAATCGGAATATCCGATCTGGCTGCCCGGAGCCTCGCCACGCGAACCCATCATGCTCACCACCAGCATGAGGGCCAGAAATATCCCGCCCCACACCAACATGGTCTTGATCCAGGGATTGCCGTTGGGCTGGTCGTCGTTCATCGCAGTGCAGTCCTTTCAGCCCCCAATGTAGGACTGCCGCAGGGAAGCGCAAGCAGGTGGCGACCTGTGGATCGCGGTTGGCGACGGGTTGCTGCGCTGCGGCGGGCGCGGCACAAGTCAGCAGGTGACTGCACCTGTCCCGCCGCTGGACCGCTTTACGGACTGGCCCGCCTGGTTGGCGCGGCTGGCATTGGTGGTCGTGGCCATGCTGCTGGTGGCCAGCGCGATGGTGCCGATTGCCGCACTCAAGCAGGAATCCGCGCCGCGCGGCATTATTGAGAACGCGGCGCGACCAGTCGGCGACGAAGGCCGCCCGCGGGACCGCGATCTGGCGGTCTATGACGCCGTGATCGCGCGATTGCAGGGCGGGGAGCGCTATTACGCGGTGGTCCTCGAGGAGCATCGCAAGGCGGCCTTCCCGGTCCGCCCGGGCTTTGCTGTGCGCCTGCCAACCTTGGCCTGGATCGCCGCGGTCCTGGGCAATACCGGCATGACGGCTGCCGCCTTTGTCCTGTTCGCCGCCGTGGTCTGGGCCTGGTGGCGGCGGCTGGGCGGCGAGCTTGGGCTGCGGCGCCATCTCCTGTTCGGCACGGCGCTGATCCTGTTCGGGGCTGTGCTGGGTCTGAACCGCTATTTCTTCGTGCTGCACGAGCTGTGGTCCGGAATGCTGCTCGCCCTGGCCCTGGCGCTATACCGGCCGGGAGAGCGCTGGGGTGCTACGTTGGGGCTGGTTGCCCTGGCCCTTGCCATTCGCGAGCACGTGCTGCCCTTTGTCCTGCTCGCCGCCGCGCTGGCGCTGTGGTGGCGGCACTGGCGCGAGGCACTGGCCTGGGGCGGGCTGGCGGCGCTGTTTGTGGCGCTGCTTGCGCTGCACCACCAGCAGGTTGCGCAAGGAGTCTTGCCCGGCGATCCGCCTTCCTATCCCTGGCTGGTCTTGCGCGGTCTCTCGGGCTGGCTGTCCAACATCGTGCTGTCGAGCAACCTGCGATTCCTCCCGCACTGGCTGGCCGGGCCGCTGGTGATCCTGATGGTGCTGGGCTGGAGCGTCTGGCGCAGCCGGCTTGGTACCTTCGCGACGCTGCTGTTTCTCGGCTATGGCCTGGCCTTCATGATCGCCGGGCGGCCGGACAACTATTACTGGGGGGCAGTGATTGCCCCGTCGATGTTCTTGGGGTTGGCCTTCGTGGTGCCGGCCCTGCGCGGCTTGCGGCAGGCGGCGCGCATCTAGAAATCGACGGCGATCCCGTCGCGCACCCAATCACCATACCGGGTTGGCGACAGGCCGTCCGGGTCGGCTGCTTCCTTCGCCGTCTGCGGGGCGGGGGCAGGGTCGTTGCTCCAATGCTGGGGCTTGGCGAAGGGCTTGGGCCGTTGGGTGGCACGTTGGGTCATGCCCGCTATCTGGCTATCCTGGGCCTTCCCGTCTAGTGGCCTTTAGGATGGATGTTCCCGGTCTTCCCGCGCGCAAGGCGGCGCTCAAGCTACTCGATGCCGTGCTGCGGCGGGGTGAAACGCTGGATCAGGCGGCCCAGCCGGCGCTGCAAGGCGTGCGCAGCGATGCCGACCGGGCGCTGGCACGCGCCCTGGCCGGAGAGGCGCTGCGCTGGCTGGTCGATCTCGATGCCTTGATTGACAGCGCGACCCGGCAGACCCTGCCCGACGATGCCAAGCCGCGCATGGTGTTGCGCCTGATGCTGGCCGGGTGGCTGCGGCTCGAGACGCCGCCGCATGCCGTAATTGCAACTGGCCTGCCCCTGCTGGTTGGCGGCCCCCGGCGACTGGCACACGGCGTCTTCTCAGCGCTGGTAAAGGGCCCGGCCAGTCTGCCAGCCGTTCCGACCCTGCCTGCGGCGGTAGTGGAGCGGTGGGGCGAGCGCGCTGCCGCCATTGCCGTCGGCCTGGCCGTGCCGCCGCCGCTGGATCTGACCTTGCGCGATCCTGCCGCGACTGCCGAATGGACCGCGCGGCTCGGCGGGATCAGCCTTATGCCCGGCCATGTCCGGCTGGAGCGCGGCACCGCAGTGGAACGGCTGGAAGGCTTTCGCGACGGGGCCTGGTGGGTGCAGGATTTGGCCGCCAGCCTGCCCGCCCGCCTGCTCGGTGCCGGAGCCGGGCGCCGCGTGCTTGATCTCTGCGCTGCGCCTGGCGGCAAGACCATGCAACTGGCGGCTGCCGGATGGCAGGTGACTTCCGTCGACGCTGGGGCCAAGCGATTGCAGCGGATGCAGGAAAATCTGACCCGGACTGGACTGGCCGCGCAACTGGTCCAGGCCGATGCGCTGCTGTGGGAACCGGACGAGCTGTTCGATGCCGTGTTGCTCGATGCGCCCTGTACTGCAACCGGCACCTGTCGGCGCCATCCCGACGTGCTGCACCGGATCGGAGCGCGCCAGATTGCCGAAATGGCGGAGCTGCAGGCTGCACTGCTGCGGCGGGCAACGCAGTGGGTCAAGCCGGGCGGGCGGCTGGTCTACGCGACCTGTTCGCTCGAGCGCGAGGAGGGGGAAGATCAGGCGGAGCGGGTCCAGTTGGCTCCAGATCCTGTCCGATCTAAGGATTTACCTGCCGGAATCGAACCAACTGCCCGGGGAACCATCCGAACCGACCCCGCTATTTTGAGCGATTTCGGCGGTACGGACGGATTTTTTGTTGCTCGTTGGAGTGCCTAAGCGAACCAAACATTCAAAATGCAACCGATTTTGGTGGCGGTT
>JBIIDJ010000121.1:0-6670 GCA_044238415.1 Novosphingobium sp. | reverse complement strand
GAGTTGGCAAGCTGGGTGAATACCTGCCGATCACGGAAGAAATAGGTCTCGTTGTTGAGCAGTGCTTCAACCAGTTCCTCCTCGACCGCAGCACTATCGGGCTGAGTGAGCAGGGTGATGATATCGCTGCTGCGGCTGATGCCGCGCTTGCGCAGCACGGCCTCGATCGCCCGGTCGATCCGCCAGCGCCGGTCTTCGCTGATCACTTGCCCGGTGCGCGCGCGCAGCAAGCGGGCGATGATTCCGACAGCATGGTTGTGCAGGGCCTGCTCCACCGCGTGTCAGACTGGCCGGACGGAGCCAGCAATGCGCTGGGCAATATCAGTCGGATGCAGCACGGCGGCAGCAAGCCCGGCCTTGGCTGCCGCCCCGGGCATTCCCCACACGGCCGAGCTGGCCTCGTTCTGGACGATTACGTTGCCGCCGGCTGCGACCACGGCTCCGGCCCCTTCGGTGCCATCGCGGCCCATCCCGGTGAGAACCACGGCCAGCACCCCCGCTCCAAAGACCTTGGCCAGCGACGCGAACATCGGATCGACCGAGGGCATGCACCCCGTCACCGCCGGTGCCCGTTCAAGCCGGATCACGCACCGCTTGTTGACCCGCACCACGGTCAGGTGGGCATCCCCGGGGGCAAGCACGATACGGTCTGGCACCAGCTCCAGTCCATCGGCCGCGATGTCCACGGCCCGGCCCGACATTTCGGCCAGCTGATTGGCATAGGGACGGGTGAACTCCGCCGGCAAATGCTGGGTAACCAGAATTGGCACCCCGATCACCGGCGGCAATGCCGACAGCACTAGGCCGGTAGCATGGATGCCCCCGGTTGAGGCCCCAATGGCGATAACTTCCGCCCGTGTAGCTGCAAATGGCCGCCGAGCCGGCACGAGCTCGCCGGAATCGGACTGGCTGTGGGCGCGTCGCAGCGGACGCCGGCCCAGCCCCTTGATTCGTTGGACCAGCTTGTCGCGATAGGCGTGGTCAAAGCCGCCCGGTGTCGGCTTCAGCATGGCATCGGCAGCACCCTGGGCGAGCGCCTGAACCGTATGCTCTGCGCCTTCGGCCGTCAGCGACGAAACGACGATAACCTTGGCATGCCCCGAGCGCCGGATGATTTCCGGTAACGCACGCATCCCACCCATCCCCGGCATCTCGAGGTCAAGCAAGATCACGTGAACATGCAGCGAGCCAAGCTGCGCCAGGGCATCTTCGGCCGTTCCGGCAACTCCGGCGAGTTCCAGCCCCGGTTCATCAGCCACCAGCCGCGAAAAAGCGGCGCGGACGAGGCTGGAATCATCGACAATGAAGACCCGTACCGCGCCCGCTACCGCGCCTCCGCCGGGCGGCAACACGGAAGATGCAAGGTTCACGGCACAATCCCGATCAGCTGGAGCTTCATGTGCAGCGTATCGTGATCGAACGGCTTCATCACATATTCGTCCGCCCCGGCAGCAATTGCCTCTCGAATGTGATTGGCATCGTACTCGGTGGTGCAGAACACCACCTTGGGCGCGGCGCCATCGGGCCTGGCGCGCAGATGCCGGAGAAAGGCGAGGCCATCCATGACCGGCATGTTCCAGTCGAGCAGGATCAGGTCCGGCATCGCCGCAGCGCACAGGTCAAGCGCCTGTTGGCCATCTTCGGCCTCCAGCGCGGTCATGCCCAGGCTTTCGACGATATGCCGCGAGATTTTGCGGATGACCCGCGAGTCCTCGACGATCAGGCAGGTGATGCTGGACAGTGCCGGTTCGATCGGCTCACCGTCCATCGATTCAGGAATTGCGTTCATTGCCACGCTGCCTCTTGTTCAAGTTCGCTTCCGACCAGCCGGACAATGTCGACCAGCAGGACTGTTCCGACCGCAGTTTCAACCACACCGCGCGCGCTGTGCGACCAGCCGGGGGCCAGCTTGACCCGCGTCGGTTGCACGTCGCCCTCAGCCGCCACCACATTCTCCACGGCATCGACTGCAAGGGCGTAACCAACACCGCCCAGTTCGATCACCAGTGCGAAGCTGCGGCGGCCTTCACTGCGCGGCAGGTCCAGCGCGAGCGCAACGTCGATCACTGTCAATGTCCGGCTGCGCTGGGTGGTCAGCCCGGCAATGTAAGCGGGTGCGCGCGGAACCGGAACGATGGCGCCGATCTCAATGACCGACTGGACCTCAATGGCCGGAACTGCAAAGCGTTCTCCGCCCACCCGGGCAATCAGCAGATCCTGCATCATTGCCCCCTTGCTCCGCCCAGCGCCCGCACTGCGGCAAGCACGGCAGCGGGATCGTCGCGCCCAAGCGTGGCGGCCATGCTGACGGCACGCCCGGGCGCAATAACCTGCACCTCGTCAGCAGTCGGCAGCGCCTCGTCACTGGCCGCGACATTGATCGTCACTTCGACGTCGACCAGACAGTCCGGATCGGCAGTGACCTGGTATCCGGCCTCCTCCAGCAGGGGCTTGAGCACCTGGCGGCACCAACCGTCACCGAGCGGCAGGCGGCACAGCGGCAAGCGGGCTGCGGTTGTGTCGCCGACGGGTTCCAGCAGTTCCACCGGCAATCCTTCGAGCAGCGCCAGCCGGCTGCCTGGTTTGCCACTTGCCGTAGCAAGATCGATATCTGCCGTATCGACCGATCCGGCCGTAGTCTGGGCAAACCGGCCGGATCCAGCGTTTATCACCAACACGTCGACATAGTCCGCATCGAAGTGATCCGTCAGGCCATGCAGCGGAACAATAGTGTCCCCGAACACCGCATGTGGCTGACCACCACTGCGGCCGACCTTGTCGCGCGGGACTTCGACCAGGCGTTCAACCAAGTCCATGGCAACGGCACGGCGCACCCCGTCGAGACCGGCAAACACGATCATGGTCGTCAGCTCACGCTGGTCCTGTTCCTCGACCGTTGCCTCAACCGGCTGGAGCCGCGATTGCTGATCATGGGACAGCCCGCCCAGCCGCGAGATGCCGGAAATGTCCAGCATCAGTGCCGGCGTGCCATCGTTGAGCTGGGCCACGCCGACATAGAGCCCGGTGGCGATGACTTGCCGCGCAACGGGCCGGATCACCAGGTCGCAATGATCGGCGATGCCATCGACGCACAGCGCAAAGACGGCGCCATCGATCAGCTTGATCATCACCAGCGTCTGCCGGTCCGGATCGGTCTCTCCCGGCAGCCCGAACAGGTCGGCCAGGTTGAGGCAGGGATGGAGCTCGCCGCGCACCGCGACATGGCGGACCCCGCCGATCGGCTCGACTTCGATTTCCGCGCCATTGCGCACGATCTCGCGGACATAGGAGCGCGGCAAGGCGAAGACCTGCCCGCCGACCACCGCCGTGATCGAAGGAACGATGCTGAGCGTCAGTGGCACGTCGAGCAAGAAGCGGGTGCCCTCGCCCGGGGTGCTGAGGATCTTCAGTTTGCCGCCGATCCGTTCGATGCTGGCGCGGACCACGTCCATCCCTACCCCGCGGCCGGAGATCGCAGTGACTTCGCGCGCCGTCGACAGACCCGGTTCGCAGATCAGCGCGAGGCGCTGGTCGCGTTCCAGCCGCGCGGCCTGCTCGGCCGTGATGGCCCCGCGGGCAATCGCACGTTCGACCACCCGGTCGGCATCGATGCCGCGGCCATCGTCGGTGATGGCAATGCGGATCTCGTTGCCGGTCTGGCGGGCCGAGAGCATCAGCCGCCCGGTCGCGCGCTTGCCGGCGGCGGTACGTTCGCTCGGGGTTTCGAGCCCATGGTCGATCGCGTTGCGGACGATGTGGAGCAGCGGATCGCGTAGCAGCTCGATCATCTCGCGGTCCAGTTCGACCTGGCCGCTCTCGATCTCGAGATCGACCTGCTTGCCCAGCTCCGCCGCAAGGTCGCGGACCATCCGCTGGTAGGAGCCGAGCAGCGTCCCGATCGGCTGCATCCGCACCTGGGCCATGGCTGCCTGCATTTCCGCCAGCAGCGATGACAGGCGCCCGAAGTTGGCCAGCAGCGCCGGGTCGCCATCGTTCAGGCGCAGCTGCCGTTCCAGCTCGTTGCGCACCAGGATCATGTCCGACACGCCGCTCATCACCCGGTCGACCAGGCTGGTCGGCAGCCGGACCGAGCGCTGCGCCTCAATTACCCGCGCCGGACGCCCCTCGCCAGCGGCAGTCGGCGTGGCTTCAGCCAGGACCGGTTCGGGCTCGATCGCGCCAAGCATGGCGATCAGCACGCCGTCGTTTCCGCCGGCAATGTCGTCCCCGGCGGCGACCTGTTCGACCATCTCGCCGATCCGGTCGATCACCGCGAGCACGGCATCGACCAGCCGGCTGTCAATCGCCCGCTGGCCGGCGCGGACCTGGCCCAGGGCGTCCTCGGCGGCATGGGCCAGAGCCTCCAGCCGGGGCAGGTCGAAGAAGCCGCAGTTGCCCTTCACCGTGTGGACAAAGCGGAAGATCTCGTCGAGCAGGGCGCGATCGCCGGGATCGCGTTCCCAGGCGACCAGCCCGCGCTCCAGCGCGGCGAGCATTTCGCGGGATTCCGCGATGAATTCGGCAATCAGGTCATCCATTGGCCTGGCGCATCCCCCGGAGCAGGCGGTGTCTGCCCCCGGCTATGCAGCAAGATAGTTAACCACCGGTTATGCCCCCGGCCGTTCGCGACTCCTTTGTTTTCATCAGCTCTTGCAGCCTCTTACCAACCATTAACCATTCTTCGTTAGCTTCCTTCCGGCATAAGAGTGGGGCCCGCATGTACCTCGACAAGATCACCCAAGGCGTTCCGATGCTTGATCAGTCCGCCGCGACGCACAGCGGCGAGCTGGCCGTGGGCTGCTCCGAAGCGGCCGGCCAGATCGAGCGCGCGACCGACCAGATGCAGCGCCAGATCTCTGACCTCGCCGAGCTTGACGAGGTCGCCTCCGCGCTCGAGCTGGACCAGCGCCAGATCGCCGAAGCTGCGGACGAGGCCCGGATGCTCTCCGCCCAGGCCTATGACCGGCTCGACAAGGGGACTGAGCGGGTCAACGCCGCCGTGGTCGAATTCCGCGCGATCATCTCGCTGATCTCGCGCCTGGGGGTCCACGTCACCAATTTCGCCACCGTGATGGAACAGGTTCAGCAGGTCACCAAGGGGATCGAGACGATTGCCCGCACCACCAATATGCTGGCGCTTAACGCCACGATCGAGGCTGCCCGCGCGGGCGAGGCTGGCAAGACCTTTGCCGTGGTTGCCTCCGAAGTGAAGAAGCTCGCCCAGAACTCCAGCTCCGCCGCCGAGGAGATCCGCACCGCCGTCTCCAAGCTGGTCGAAGAGGCCGCCGGCCTGGTGACCGAGATCCAGTCCGGCGTCGACCAGTCGAGCAAGGCCGAAGAGCGGCTGGAAACCGTCACTGCGGTCCTCGCCGAAACCACCCGCCTCGTCTCCCAGCTTGACGAAAGCGGTGAGCGCGTGGCCCAGGCCAGTGTCGAGGTCCATGCCAAGGGTCAGGCCGTGCGCGGCGCGCTCGACACCGTGATCGGTTCGGTGCGCGACAATGCCGTGCTGCTGGAGGCGACCCGCGGCAATGTGCTCCACATGGAGGCCACTTCCAACAAGCTGTTCAACGCGGTGATCTCCGCCGGAGTTTCCCCCCGCGATACCGAGATTGTCGAGCTGGCCGCCCGCGCCCGCGATGAACTGGTTGGCCTCACCGAAGCCGCGATCGCGCGCGGCGAGCTGACCCTCGCCCAGCTGTTCGATACCGATTACCGCCTGGTCCCCGGCACCAATCCGGAGCTTTACCGCACCGGCCTGTCCGATTGGGCGGATAGCCACTGGCGCCCGCTGTTTGACCGGCTGCGCACCACCCACGCCAGCGTAATCATGTGCAGCGCGGCCGATATGAACGGCTTCCTGCCGACCCACGTGACCGAACACTCCCGCGCGCCCATCGGCGAGCTGGCCCACGACACCCGCTATTGCCGCAACGGCCGCATCCTGCTCGACGAGATCGACAAACAGGCCAAGGCCAGCCAGGCCCCCTACTTCATGTCGGTTTACCGCCAGGAAGGCGATGGCACCAATTACGTCGTGGTCCGCAACGTCTACTCCCCCGTGATCATCCAGGGCCGCCGCTGGGGCGATTTCGAAGTGGCCTACCAGATCAAGGCTTAGGCCAGATCAAGGGCTGACCCCGCGCCGCGCCCATCCCCGGCGCAGTCCATGCACGCCCGGTGGACCACATGGACCACTGTTCTGGTCCAGAAAATCCGACCCGCCCCAACCCGGCGCGGCGGCACGGCGGAAGGTATCAAGCAGCGCCCAAGTAGGAAAACTGCACTTCTACAACATCGCCATCCCGATCGAGATCCGGCGGGCGGCTTCGACCACGCGGGGGGCGAGGGCCAGGAGGTCTGGTTCGCGCAGGCGGTTGGCGGCGCCGGTGACGGAGAGGCCGGCGAAGGCCTGGCCGTGCTGATCAAAGATGGCGGCGCCAACGCTGCTGCTGGCGGCGGGTGGCAGGCCGACCGAGATCGCATAGCCGCGCTCGCGGATCAGAGCCAGTTCGGCGCGCAGGGCCTCGGGCGGGACCAGATCGGTTTCCGACTTGCGGCGGAAGCGCGGCGTGGCCAGGAACGCGTCCTGCCGTTCAGCCGGGAGGTTGGCCAGCACGCACCGCCCGCCGCTGGACCAGCTCAGATCCCAGCTGGTGCCGGTGGGCAG
>JBIIDJ010000036.1:0-22508 GCA_044238415.1 Novosphingobium sp. | reverse complement strand
CCGAACCGTTATCGGTCTTGATCGGCTTGGGCATGAAGGTTGCGGTCTTGCCGTAGGCCTGGGCGACCTGCTGAACGACGTACTTGTAGACCTGCATGCGGTCAGCGGTCTGCACCAGGGTGCCGAAGGTCAGGCCCAGCTCATGCTGCGCGCTGGCCACTTCGTGGTGATGCTTGTCGCACGGCAGGCCCATTTCGAGCATGGTCGAGACCATCTCGCCGCGGATGTCGACGCAGCTGTCGATCGGCGCCACCGGGAAGTAGCCGCCCTTGGCACGCGGACGATGGGCCAGGTTTCCGCCGTCGTATTCCCGGTTGCTGTTGGTCGGCAGTTCGATGTCATCGATCTTGAAGCCGTTGCCGTCATAGCCGTCATAGAAGCGGACGTCGTCGAACAGGAAGAATTCGGCTTCCGGGCCAACGTAGACAGTGTCACCGATGCCGGTGGTCTTGAGGTAGCTCTCGGCGCGCTTGGCGGTTGAACGCGGGTCACGGCCGTAGAGATCGCCGGTCGAAGGTTCGACGATGTCGCAGGTGATGATCATCATCGGGGTGGCACTGAACGGGTCGATGAAGACCGAGTCCAGGTCCGGCTTGAGGATCATGTCGGATTCGTTGATGGCCTTCCAGCCTTCGATCGACGAACCGTCGAACATCAGGCCGTCTTCCAGCTCGTCCTCGCCCATCACGTGCGCGCACATCGTCAGGTGCTGCCACTTGCCCTTGGGATCGGTGAAACGCAGATCGACCCACTCGATCTCTTCATCCTTGATCCGCTTAATGATGTCCTTGGCCTTGGTCATTGGTCTTCCTTCTTGATGACCCCGGCCAGCGGCCGTGGGCGATTGTTCGGTATGGGTTGATGGATCAGAGCGCGTCGTTGTCGCGCTCGCCGGTGCGGATGCGGACCGCGCGCTCCACCGGGATGACAAAGATCTTGCCATCGCCAATCCGGCCGGTCTGGGCGGCGTTGCAGATCGCCTCGACCGTGCGGTCGGCCAGATCGTCGGGCACGACGACCTCGAGCTTCACCTTGGGCAGGAAATCCACCACATATTCGGCGCCGCGATAGAGCTCGGTATGGCCCTTCTGGCGGCCGAAACCCTTGGCTTCGGTAACGGTGATCCCGGAAACGCCCACTTCATGTAGCGCTTCCTTCACCTCATCGAGCTTGAACGGCTTGATGATCGCTTCGATCTTTTTCACTTCGTATTCCCCTGCGCAGCGTGCCGGTACCGACCCTTGGGTGGGCCAGTCCGGCCTTTTGGAATGCCACGCGCGATACCTATCAAGAATCGTGCCAGTGGCCGGTGAGCCTGCCTAGGACATCGCTGCAACTGCGAAAAGGCCGGAATCGCAACATTTGAATCTTGCGAGTCGTTCGCGCGAAATTTTCGCGAAGTGAAGCGTGGGGGAGGCTTGCCTGATTTTTCGGCAGTCCGTGCCTAAAAAATAGGCAAGCTAGAGACTGAGGCCGGCCGTTTCGTCCAGCCCGGCCATCAGGTTGAGGCTCTGCACCGCCGCGCCGCTGGCCCCTTTGCCCAGATTGTCGAGCCGGGCCACCAGCCGCGCCTGCGAGCCGTCTTTCGCGCCGAAGACCCACAGGTCGAGCCGGTCGGAGGGCTGCATCGAGCGGCGCAGCAGCAGTTCGTCCTTGGGTTCGTCGTGGACGGTGACGACCTGGCTGCCGGCATAGAACTCGACCAGCGCCAGACGCAGGACTTCGGGCGATCCGGCCATCGGCATGGCGCTGAGCGGCAGCGGCACTTCGACCACCATGCCGCGATGCGCGTCAATTACGGCCGGGGCAAACAGCGGCGGGTGGGTCAGGCCGGCATAGGCCTGCATTTCGGGCACGTGCTTGTGTCCCATGCCCAGGCCATAAGCGCGAAAGGCAATATCGCCATCGTCCTCGAACCGCTGGATCAGCGCCTTGCCGCCGCCCGAATAGCCCGAGACAGCGTTGACGGTATAGGGCCAGTCGGCCGGCAGCAGCCCGGCCCGGACCAGCGGGGCGACCAGGCCAAGAAAGCCGGTGGGATAGCAGCCGGGATTGCTGACCCGGGCAGCGCTGGCGATTGCCTCGCGCCCGATCAGTTCGGGAAAACCATAGGCCCAGCCATCGGCCACCCGGTGCGCGCTGGAGGCATCGATGATCCGCACCGCCGAACCCTCGGCCAGCGTCAGCGCTTCCTTGGCTGCTTCGTCGGGCAGGCAGAGCACGGCAAAATCGGCGGCGTGATAGGCATCGCGCCGTGCACCGGCATCCTTGCGGGCTTCCTCGTCAAGGACGATCAGTTCGAATTCGGGGCGGGGGGACAGTCGTTCGACGATCTCCAGGCCGGTGGTACCGGCGGCACCATCGATGAAAACCCGCTGTGCCAAGTCAGCCTTCGAGCGCTTCAACCGGCAGGTAGCCGACAAAGCCATCCTCGCCCACCTGGCCCCAGGCCCAGCCGCCAGTGACGTCGAGCACGTTGAACACCGTCCCGCCGGCGAGTACGTCCCGCAGTTCTGCATCGGCCTTGTTTGCCGCCAGCAGGTTGGCGCCGGCTGCCACCACCGTGCGCGGCATTGGCACGGCATAGTGCGGCACAAAGCAGCGGCCCGCCAGGCGGATATGGGCCAGATCCCCGCGCACCGGCCAATGCCCGGCATCGAGCTTCTCGCTCGGCCCGGACAGGCGATACTGGCCTTGCGGCAGTGTGGACTGGGTCAAAGCGTCATGCCCCGAGAAATTGAAGACCGGGCGATTAGCCGCGCTTGGGGCGTAGGGCAAGTTATCCATACCGTCCCTTCAACAGCCCCCAGGCGGCCCGCAGGCCGAGCGCATCGCCGCCCTTGGGTCGTCCCGGCTTGGCGGCCGGGCGCCAGGCGAAGGTATCGAAGTGGGCCCAGTCGATACCCTCGGGAACAAAGCGATCGAGAAACAGCGCCCCGACCGAGGCACCGGCAAAGCCGTTGCTGCTGGAATTGCCCAGATCGGCGATGTCGCTCTTCAGGTACTCGCGGTAACCTTCGTAAAGCGGCAGGCGCCAGCAGGGATCGTTGGCGGCTTCGCCAGCGGCGAGCATTTCGGCGGCAGTCTCGTCGCGGCGGGTGAACAGTGCGGGCAGGTCTGGCCCCACCGCGACGCGGGCCGCGCCGGTCAGGGTGGCAAAGTCAATCACCAGTTCGGGCGCTTCCTCGCCCGCACGGGTCAGGGCGTCGCCCAGCACCAGCCGCCCTTCGGCATCGGTGTTGCCGATCTCCACCGAAATGCCAGCGCGGCTGCGCAGCACATCGCCGGGGCGGAAGGCATTGCCGGAGATGGCGTTCTCCACCGCCGGGATCAGCAGGTGCAGCCGCACCTTGAGGTGATGCTGCATGATCAGCTGGGCAAGCGCGAGGACATGGGCAGCGCCGCCCATGTCCTTCTTCATCAGCAGCATGCCCGAGGCCGGCTTGATATCGAGCCCACCGCTGTCAAAGCAAACGCCCTTGCCGACCAGGGCCACGCGGGGATGCGATGGATCGCCCCAGGTCAGCTCGATCAGGCGCGGAGCATGGTGCCGGCTGGCGGCACGGCCCACGGCGTGGACCATCGGATAGCCGGTTTCAAGGGCATCGCCGCTGGTCACCTTCAGCTCTGCCTTATGCGCCTTGGCCAGCCGGCTGGCCTCCGCTTCAAGCTGGGCCGGCCCCATGTCTTCGGCCGGGGTGTTGACCAGGTCGCGGACCAGGGCCGTGGCGGCCATCTCGGCCAGCGCCGGGTCGATCGCCTTGACCGCCTTGGTCAGCAGCACCCGCGCGCCATCATCGGGGGAATCCGCGCGGTAGCGATCAAAGCGGTACTGTCCGCTGGCCCAGCCGAACAGCGCCGCCGCCCCATCGCCATTGGCCAGCCGGTAAGTGCCGGCCGGGAGCGTCTCCCCCAGCCGGGCCAGGCACCAGGTGTCCAGATCGTCCGGATCGCTGACCCCGGCAACCACGGCGAATTGCTCACCATCGGGAATGATCGCCTGCTCATACGGCGCCGCGGAAAACTTTTGGGCGGCCAGGGCTGCACGGGCTACGGCTGGCAGGCCTTTGGTAAAGGCCTCCAGCCCGGTCTTGTCGACCAGATGAATCGGCGTGGCGGGCTGGTCGCGGTCGGGCTGGATCGGAGCGTGCTTATCGGTCATGATCATGGCTCATAGCCGCGCAGCGGCACCCGGTGCGAGAGGAAAATCGGAACGATGCGCCAGCCTGTCCTGTCTGTTGCTTTTGCTGCCATCGCGCTGGCCCTGACCGGATGCGCGCCAGAACGGCCCGACAAGGCCGAGCAGCCCGGCACCATTACGCCGACCGCTGCTGCCACCGCCGATGCGGCCTCGAGTGCGGCCGCCAGCGAAACCCCGTCACCTGCCGCCAGCGCCCGTGCCGTTACCGAGCGGACCCGGAACTTTGAGTTCGAATATGCCTATCCGGCTGCGGCGGCCGCGATCCCCGAGCTCGTGGTCGAGCTGGAGGCCGATCTCGCACGCCAGCGGCGCGAACTGGCTCGCATCGCCCCGCGCCCCGAGGATGGCGAACGGCCGATCCCCTATGCCAGATCAGTGCAGTGGGACGTGGTCACCGAACTGCCTGGTTGGCTGAGCCTCTCTGCCGCAGTCTATGCTGATACCGGCGGGGCCCACCCCAATCGTTGGTCGCAGGCGCTGCTGTGGGACAAGGCCGCTAGCAAGAGCCGCAAGGCCACCGATCTGTTCGTTTCCGGCGCAGCTCTGGCCGAAGCGATCCGCGTCCCGTTTTGCCGCGCGCTTAACCGCCAACGCGCGGCCCGGCGCGGCGAGGTGGTGCGCAGCGATAGCGGCGAGATGTTCGACGAATGCATCGATCCGACAGCTTCGACGGTGATCCTCGGTTCAGCGAATGGCCAGCAGTTCGACCGGATCGGGGTGCTGATCGCCCCCTATGAGGCCGGGTCTTATGCCGAAGGGGATTACGAAGTAACTGTGCCGGTCACGCGCGCAGTCATGGCGGTGGTCAAGCCGCAATACCGTTCGGTCTTTGCTTTGGGTCGCTGACGCCACGCTCGCTTTTTGGGCGCGCTGCGCCTATAGGCCGCGCGATGACTCAGTATCAGACAGTTACCAGCGCCGACACCGTCCTGCGCGACGGCACGATCAAGCTCCACGGGCCGGAAGGGTTTGAGGGCATGCGCCGCGCCGGGCGGCTGGCGGCCGAAATCCTCGATGCGCTGGTTGATCATGTCCAGCCGGGCGTTTCCACCCAGCACCTCGATGACCTGGTTCGGCAGATGACGCTGGATGGCGGGGCCGTGCCGGCGACGCTGGGCTATCGCGGCTATACCCATTCGTGCTGCATCTCGATCAACCACGTGGTCTGCCATGGCATTCCTTCGGACAAGGTGCTGAAGGACGGGGACATCGTGAACATTGATGTCACCCCGCTGCTCGATGGCTGGCACGGTGATACCAGCCGGATGTACCTGGTCGGCGATGTGCCACTGAAGGCGCGGCGGCTGGTCGACGTGACACATGAATGCCTGATGCTGGGGATCGAGGCGGCGAGCCGCCCCGGCGCGCGGCTGGGCGATATCGGCGCGGTGATCCAGGCCCATGCCGAACGCCAGCGTTACGGCGTGGTGCGGGAATTCTGCGGGCACGGCCTGGGCCGCCTGTTCCACGATTCCCCGGAAGTGGTCCACGTGGGCCGCCACGGCACCGGGCCGGAACTCAAACCCGGCATGTTCTTCACGATCGAACCGATGATCAACCTCGGCAAGCCGGGGGTGAAGGTGCTGGAAGACGGCTGGACGGCGGTAACGCGCGACCGCTCGCTTTCGGCCCAGTTCGAACACTCGATCGGGATTACCGAGAGCGGGGTGGAGATCTTTACCCAATCGCCCAAGGGGCTGGACAAGCCGCCTTACTGACCGCGTCCGCTGCGGATCGCCGCACCGGCGGCAAAGGGCGTGATCGCCACGAGCACAAGACTGCACGCTGCGGTGAGGGCGAGGCCCGCTTCGCCCCCAGTGGCAAGGCTGCCTGCGCCAAACACCAGCAGCGGCACGGCCAGCGGGATCACCAGCAGACCGCCCAGCGCTGCCCCGCCGCGCAGGCCGGAGGTGAGGGCCGCCACGAGCACCCCCAGCGCGGCGAGGCCCGGCGTCCCCGCCAGCAGGCCCAGTTCGACCGTCCAAAGCGTTTGCCCGTCGATCCCGACCAGCGCCGATGCTGGCACGGCGGCCAGCAGCAGGGCCGGGGCGAAGCTGAGCCAATGCGCCACCATCCGCGCGCTCATGGTCAGCTCTTCACTGATCCCGCGCAGCGCCAGCTGATCGAACAGCCCCAGCTCCATGTCGGGTTCGACCAGCCGGTCGAGCGGCAGGATCGCGGCCAGCAGTGCAGCGATCCACAGCACGCCGCCGCCGGTCCGCGCCAGCACCGGCGCATCGGGGCCGACCGCAAATGGATAAAGCATGGCGACGGCGAGGAAGAACAGGATCGGCAGAAGCGTCGCCCCGCGCCGTTCACCGCCGAGCAGCAGGCCCAGGTCGCGGCGCAGCAGGGAAAGGAACACGCTCATGCCGCAAAGTCCGCCAGGTCGATCGCCTGCCCGCCCGGCAGTGCGATCGGCTGGTGCGAGGCGACCAGCGCCAGCCCGCCGGCGGCGCAATGCTCGGCCACCAGAGCTTCGACCAGCGCAACCCCGCGCGTGTCGAGGCCATTGAGCGGTTCATCCAGCAGCCAGATTGCCGCTTCCTGCCCCAGCAGCCGGGCGAGGGCGGCGCGCTTTTTCTGGCCGGTCGAAAGATAGCGCACCGGTACTTCGCCCAGCGCGGTCAGTCCCAGCCGCGCCAGCTGGGCATCGCCGGCGCCATCCAGCCGCTGCCAGAACGACAGCGCGCGGGCCAGCGGCAGCGCCGGATCGAGCGCAGGCCGCTCATCCAGCAGGGCTAAGGTGCCAGTGCGCGCGACGGTCCCGGCAAACGGGGCAAGCAGGCCGCCGAGGATGCGGATCAGGCTGCTTTTGCCCGTGCCGTTGGCGCCCTTGACCTGCAAGGCAGCGCCGCCGGACAGGTCCAGCGCCAGGCCCCGGAACAGCAGCCGCTCACCGCGGCGGCAGGCAAGTTCGGTTGCGGTCAGGCGGCAGGCTTGCATCGCCGAGCGCGATAGGGGAAAGCGGCGGCACTGCCAAGGAGTGCGAGATGTCCGTTCCCCGCCTGACCGATGCCGAAGTGGCCGATCTGCTGGTCCACCACCCCGAATGGCAGCTCCGCGCCGATGGCCTGGCGCTGGAACGCACCTTCCGCTTCGCCGATTTCAACGCTGCCTTCGGTTTCATGACCCGCGTCGCGCTTTATGCCGACAAGCACGATCACCACCCGGAATGGTTCAACGTTTACAACCGGGTGGAAATCACCCTGACCACGCACGACGCTGGCGGGATTTCCGCGCGCGATGCTGCGATGGTTGAGTGGATCGCTACGATCGGATGAGCCTTACTGCCCCAACGGGCGCAGGGTCGAGCGGACCTGCTTGCGCAGGCGGCCCGGCAGCCAGCGGCTGGCGAAGGCCAGGCGGTGGGCGGTCTTGCCAACGCGGTTGTGCAGCTTGTCGCCATGGACCGCAGCCCAGGCGGCTTCGGCCACTTCGGTGACGGGGGTGATTTCGAGGCCCGCTTCCTGCACCCGGCCCCGAATGTGCTCGTTGGTACCCTGGTTGGCAGTGTGATCGAGCAGCGGGGTGTCAATGAATCCGGGCATCAGGCTGGCCACCTTGATCCCGTCTTCGGCCCATTCGCCATCGAGGCTTTCGGTAATCGCGCGCACGCCAAACTTGGTCGCGGAATAGACCGAGGCCCCCGGCGTGCCATAGATGCCGGCCGCACTGGCGGTGTTGAGCAGGCATGACCCAGGGGCGCTGGCCTTGAGCCATGGGTAGACCGCCTGGGCACCAAACAGCACGCCCTTGAGGTTGATATCGAGACAGCGCTCGATTTCATCGGGCCGGTTCTCGACCAACGCGCCACCCAGCGGGATGCCCGCATTGTTGAACATCGCGTCGATCTGTCCGCCCGCCGCCTTCGCGAAGGCGGCCAGCGCCGTGTCCCACGCGGCGCGGTCGCGCACATCCAGCTTGATTTGAAACGAGGCACCGGCGGGCAGCAGGGCGGCGGTTTCCTTCATCCCGCTTTCGCTGATGTCGGCCAGGCCGACGAACCAGCCGTTAGCGGCAAATTTCTGCGCGACTGCCCGGCCAATGCCCGAACCGCCACCGGTAATGAAGATTGCCTTGCGCGTCATGTCCCGCCCCCGAATCACACTGACATCGATGTCAGCAGTGCTTACAGCGCCGGGTTGTTATAGCAATGCCAGGTGAAGATCGCGGTTGCGCCGCGGTGCGGGCGCCAGGGTTCGGCCAGTTCGCGCGTCCGCTTTTCTGACGGCCGCTCATCGAGCCCCAGCAACTTGTGCAGGCCGGCCTGGACCGCGAGGTCTCCAGCGGGCCAGATGTCGCCGCGTCCTTCCGCGAACAGCAGGTAGATTTCGGCCGACCAGCGCCCGATCCCCTTGATCTGCGTCAGTTGGGCAATCGCTTCCTCGTCGTCGGCCGGGAGCGAGTGAAAATCCAGCGCCCCACTGACCACGAGCTCGCACAGGCTGCGCATATAGCCTTGTTTCTGGCGGGAAAGGCCGCAGGCGCGCAGGGTATCAAAATCGGAGGCCAGGACCTTTTCAGGGGGCAGGTCCGGCCCAAGGTGTGCCTCGAACTTGCGCCACATCGACGCTGCGGCCGCCACGCTGACCTGCTGGCCGACAATGGTGCGCATCAGCGTGGCATAGCCGCGCGGGCGGATGCGCGGTTCGGGATAACCGGTCCGCTCCAGCGCAATGGCAAAGCGCGGCTCGATCGCCGACACGCTGTCCAGCCCTTGCCTGATCTGTTCTGCACTCAATCCCACGCCGACTGTCCCGCTTGCCAAGTCAAGAACGGTTGGTTAGCAGCCCCGGCGAAACGCCGATAGGGCGCAAGCAACAAGGAACGATGCAATGCCGAAGCTGGTGGTGGTCAATCGTGCGGGTGAGGAACAGGCGGTCGAAGCAAGCGCCGGTCTGTCGGTCATGGAAGCGATCCGCGACAACGGCTTTGACGAGCTGCTGGCGCTGTGCGGCGGCTGCTGCTCCTGCGCGACCTGCCATATTCATGTCGATGCTGCCTGGGCAGACAAGCTTCCGACGATGAGCGAAGACGAGAACGATCTGCTCGACAGCTCGGACCACCGCAGCGCCACCTCGCGGCTGGCCTGCCAGATTCAGCTGACTTCTGATCTCGATGGCCTGAAGGTTACCATCGCTGCGGAAGACTGAGCTTTTGCCGGGCAAAGCGCAAATGCGTTGCGCTGTGCCCGGGCTGCTCCTACCTCTCGGACGATGATCATGCCGCTCGTCCAGACATCGACGCTCGACCTTATCGGCAACACCCCGCTGGTCCTGCTTCAGGGCCCCAGCGAGGCGGCCGGCTGTGAAATCTGGGGCAAGTGCGAATTTGCCAACCCCGGTGCCTCGGTCAAGGACCGGGCGGCGCTGTGGATCATCCGCGATGCCGAAGCGCGCGGCGAACTCAAGCCCGGTGGCACCGTGGTTGAAGGCACGGCTGGCAACACCGGGATCGGCATTGCGCTGGTTGCCAATGCGCGCGGTTACAAGACCGTGATCGTGATGCCGGACAACCAGTCCAAGGAAAAGATGGACACCCTGCGCGCGCTGGGGGCCGAACTGGTCCTCGTGCCGCCCACCAAGTTCGCGGACCCGGCCCACTTCGTTCATACCTCGCGCCGCCTGGCCGAGGAAACGCCTGGCGCGGTCTGGGCCAACCAGTTCGACAATGTCGCCAACCGCAAGGCTCATATCGAGAGCACTGCGCCCGAGATCTGGGAGCAGCTCGGCGGGCGGGTTGATGGCTTTACCTGCGCGGCGGGTACCGGCGGTACGATTGCCGGGGTTGGCATGGGCCTGAAGGCATTTGACGAGAACGTGCGGATTGCGCTGACCGATCCGCACGGTGCGGCGCTGTACAGCTACTACGCCTGCGGCGAGCTTAAGGCCGAAGGCACGTCGGTGGCCGAAGGGATTGGGCAGGGCCGGATCACGGCCAACCTTGAAGGCGCGCCGATCGACACACAGTTCCGCATTTCCGACGAGGAAGGCCTCGACTGGGTCGCCAGGCTGCTGCGTGAGGAAGGGCTATGCCTGGGCCTGTCTTCGGGCATCAATGTCGCCGGGGCGGTGGCGCTCGGGCGGCAGCTGCTGGCAGAGGGCCGGAAGGACCCGCGGATCGCCACGATCCTGTGCGATACCGGCTTCCGCTATCTCTCCACGCTCTACAATCCCGAATGGCTCCGGGCCAAGAACCTGCCGGTCTTTCCCTGGCTGGCCTGATCGGTTAGGCTGATGCCATGGCCACCCAGCCGCCGAAACTTGATCCGCTAAAGGCACCGCAGCACTTCGTGCCGCCGACTGCCCGCGAATTGCGTGCCCAGGCGGTGCAACGGTTGCAGGCCGGGCTGTTCGGGCTGGCTGCGATCGTCCTGCTGGTCGGCCTTGCCAACATTATCAATGATCGGGCGCGGCTGGCTGAAAGCGGCGAGACCGTTGCCGTTGAACCAGCCAAGGGTGAGGGTGGGGGCGATCCGCTGGCCGATCTGGGCGTAGTCCCGGCCGCTTCACCCGATGCCGCCAAGGGCCCCAGTGACGCGCCGAAAAACTAACGCGCTTTTTGTCTTGCTGCTGGCGCTGCTGCTGGGGGGGCTTGGCTGGTGGGCCTCGCAACAGCGTCCGGCCATTCCCCTGCGTCCGATCGGACTGTTTACCTCGCTCCCCATCATCTGGGCGGAAAGCGAGCAGCTCGGCGATCTGTTGCAGGGCGATGCCCCGACCCATTGGGCCAAGGTGGAGATCGAGCGGCGCGGCCGGATCGTGCCGCTGGATACACTGGATCAGCTCGATCGCGGGTTGACCCGGCTGGTCATCGCTCAGCCACGCCCGCTGAGCCCGTCTGAAAACGTTGCCCTTGATGCCTGGGTCAGGGCTGGTGGGCAGTTGCTGCTGATTGTCGACCCGGCGCTCACCGCCCATTCGGCCTTCCCGGTCGGGGATCCGCGGCGCCCGCAAGACATTGCGCTGCTCTCCCCGATCCTGTCGCGCTGGGGCCTGGAACTCACCTTTGATGATGGCCAGGCCGAAGGTGAGGTGCTGGTCCAGGCCGGAGCTGTCGCAATCCCGGTCAACCTGCCGGGGCGCTGGCGCTTGCCGCACGGCAGCCCATGCCGCAGCGAGGCCACGGGGCTGCTGGCGGATTGTCGGATCGGCCGGGGCAAGGTGCTCGCGCTCGCTGATGCCGAAGTGCTGTCGGCTTCGGACGAGGGCAGCCACCAGCGCGCCCTTGCGGAACTCCTCGACCGGGCCTTTGCCCGCCGCTGAGCAGCACCATCCGGGAAATCACGGGAACAGTTGGTGCGACATTGCGAGTCGCACGGGAATCCGTTGATTTTTAAAGGGAACAAAGTAAAAACATCATGTAAATTTGCGCGGTCAGGCGTGCTCAGGACAATTCAAAATCAATAATTTAACGAGTTATCCCGTGTTTTCCCGCAAAAACACTTTCGTTCCCGCACTTCGGTGGTTAAGAAAACTGTCCATCGACATGGTTGTTCACCGCCGCACCGCTCGTTTGAGCGGTGAGCTGGTCGCGAGGGCGCGGGACTGGGGTGGGGGACGATTTCAAGCGCCGGGGCGGCCCGGCATGAGGGGCGGGATACGTGGAATCGGCAAGGCCGATCAGCTACAGCGGTCAGGGCTTTTCGCTGATGGGCGAAAAGGGCCGTTTCGTGCTGCCCCCAGACTTCCGCAAGGCCGTCCGCGATTCAGGGTTGGGTGAGCGCGTCCTGTGCGTCACCAAGCATCCGCGCTGGAAATGCCTCACCGGCTTTGGTCTGAGCCGCGTTTCTGAATTCGAAGCCGAGCTGGACCGCGAAGAGCGAATCGCGCTGGAGCGCGGCCATGATTTCGATCGCGATGCCCGCGCTTCGCACCTTTATGGTTTCTCGCGCATCGGCTTTGACGATTCCGGCCGGTTCATCCTGCCGGAGCGCTTCTTCAAGCTGGGCGGCATTGGCGATGCGGCTTTCTTCCAGGGCGGCGGTAAGTTCTTCACGATCTGGAACCCGGCCGAACTCGCCAAGATGGGTGCCGGCTGGGAAGACGCACAGGAAGCCTGCGCCGAACTCGCTGCCCAAGCGGCCAATGGCAAGGGGCGCAAGTGATGGCCGCCCCGCACGTTCCCGTCCTGCTCGATGAAGTGATTGCCGCCCTGGCGCCTGCCCCAGGGGCAGTGATTGTCGACGCCACCTTCGGCGCGGGTGGTTATACCCGCGCCCTGCTGGACGCCGGTGCCACCGTGCACGCCTTTGACCGCGATCCCGATGCGATTGCCGCCGGCCGGACCTGGCCTGAAACCTGCGAACAGCCCCCCCGTCTGGTGCTTCACCCGCGCCGTTTCTCGGAAATGGTTGCTGCCCTGGCTGAGGCCGGCATCGCCCGGATCGACGGGATTGCGATGGATATCGGTGTATCCTCCATGCAGCTTGACCAGCCTGGGCGCGGCTTTGCCTTTGCCGCCGATGGCCCGCTTGATATGCGGATGAGCCAGGATGGCCCCTCGGCCGCCGATTTCCTCAACACCGCAGCCGAAGGCGAAATTGCCGACGTGCTGTTCAATTATGGGGAGGAGCGCCAGTCGCGCCGGGTTGCCCGGGCGATTGTGGCGGCCCGCCCGCTGGAAACCACCGGCCAGCTCGCCCAGGTAGTGCGCAAGGCGCTGGGGCACCGGCCAGGCGCGCCAAAGGACCCTGCCACCCGCAGCTTCCAGGCGATCCGCATTCATGTGAACGGCGAGCTGGACGAGCTTCAGGCTGGTCTTGCCGCGGCCGAGGCGCTGCTCAAGGAAGGCGGGCGGCTGGCCGTGGTCAGCTTCCACAGCTTGGAAGACCGTATCGTCAAGCAGTTCCTGCGCGAAGCCAGCGGCGCCGTTGGCAATACCTCGCGTCATCTGCCTGCCGTGACCGCCTCCGCTCCGGCGACCTTTGCCCGGGTGGCCAAGGCTGTCCGTCCGTCAGCTGCAGAGCTTGACCGCAACCCCCGTGCGCGTTCCGCCACGCTGCGCGCTGCCATTCGTACCGCTGCTCCCGCACCGCACAGGAGGGCTGCATGAACCTGACCCGTGATCGCCTGCATTCGATTGGCTGGGTGGCCCTGCTTGTCACCTGCGCCGTGTTGACCCTGGTGCTGATGGTCCGCGTCAACGCGGTAAAGAGCGAGGTTCAACTCGCCCAGCGTCAGATTAACGCGCTCAAGCAGGAAAGGCTGGAGCTCGAAACCGAGTTCCTGACCCGCGCCAACCAGCAGCAGTTGCGCAACCTCAACGCGCTGGAATTCGGTTATCAGGCGCCCACCGCCGGGCAGTACATCGAAGGCGAGCGCCAACTTGCCGCGCTGGGCAAGGGCCGCTCCCCCGATGCGCCCAGCCCGATCCGCGTTGCCAGTGCCGCCGCGCTCAGCGAAGATGACAGCATCTTTCCGGCGATGGTTTCCCCGTTGACCGGCCGGGCCATGGCCGCCGAAGTGCGGGACGATGGCGCACGTCGTGTCATCAAGCCAGCCGATCTGACTGACCGACTTAGCAAGGTAGAACGGCCTGCAGCTGAGAAGGCGTCCGCCAGGGAGGCCGGCCGCGAATGAACGCGCTTGCCGTCTCCAGCGTGATTGCAACGGGCCGGGTCGAGATTGCCAATACCCGGCGGCGCGCGCTGCGGATGGCCCACTGGCGGCTGGTCTGGGTGGCCAGCGGCTTTGCTGCGCTGGCGGTGTTGGCGGTGCTGCGTATCTTCTGGCTCGGTCTGGTCGAGGCTTCGCCCGCTAATGCTGCCGGGCTGGGCCTAAGCCCGCCGCGCGGCGATATCGTCGATCGCAATGGTGTGCCGCTGGCCCGCGCCTTTCCCGCCTACGCGCTGTGGTACAATCCGGCTGCCCTGGGCGATGATGGTGCGCCGCTGGTGCGCCCGGTTGAAGAAGTGGCCGCGGCGCTGGCGCGCACTTTCCCCGATCTGGACCAGCAGGATGTTGCCCGCCGCCTCGCCTCGGGCCGGCCGGGCTATCTGCGCCGTCGTATCCTGCCCGAAGATGCCAACAAGATTCACGCGCTGGGCGAACCGGCACTGGAATTCCCGCGCGAGACTGAGCGGTTCTATCCGCAGGGCTCGCTGGCCGCTCACGTGCTGGGCTTTGTCGGGGCAGACGGGCGCGGCCATGTCGGCATGGAGGGCGTTTTTGACAAACGCCTGACCGACCCGGCCACGCGCGGCACTCCGGCCATGCTTTCGCTCGACAGCCGGGTCCAGGGCGCGCTTGAAGACGAGCTGCTCAAGGGCATGGCCGACACCAATGCCAAGGGCGCTGCCGGGCTGGTGCTCGATGTCGATACCGGGGAAGTCTTGGCGCTGGCTTCGCTCCCCTCATTCAATCCGAACCTGATTGACGGCATCGGGGCGGGGAACATTTTCAACCGCGTGACCAACCAGGTCTACGAACTGGGCTCAACTTTCAAGCCGATCACGGTGGCCGCCGCGATCGATGCCGGGACCGTGACCAGCATGGCCCGCCGCTATCAATCGTCCCGCCCGCTGGAGATCGGCGGGTTCCGCATCCGCGATCTGCACAGCTACGGCGATACGATGAACGTGCCGGAAACGCTGATCCACTCGTCCAACATCGTCACGGCCCAGATTGCCGACGAATTGGGCGCAGCACGGCTGAATGCCACGATGCGCGCGCTAGGCATGAACGAGCGGCCCTATATCGAACTCCCGGCGCGCGGCATGCCGCTGTGGCCCAGGGGTGACTGGTCGCGGATCACCACAATGACCGTGTCCTATGGCCACGGCATTGCGGTTACCCCGCTGCACCTGGCCTCGGCCTATGCCGCGCTGGTCAACGGCGGGATCTGGCGTCCGGCGACCTTGCAGAAGCTGGCTCCGGGCCAGACAGTGGAAGGGCGCCGCGTGTTCAAGGCCTCAACCTCGGCCCGGATGCGGCAGTTGCTGCGAATGATCGTTTCGGGCGGGACCGGGAAGCGCGCCGATGCAGCTGGCTATCGTGTCGGCGGCAAGACTGGCTCGGCTGAAAAGCCTGGTGTTGGCGGCTATCAGCGGACCTCGCTGGTCTCCACTTTTGCGGCTGCCTTCCCGATGGATCGCCCGCGTTACGTTATCATTGCCATGCTGGACGAGCCGCAAGGCACCGCCGCGACTTTTGGCCAGCGCACGGCAGGCTATACCGCTGCGCCAGTGGTTGGCCGGGTGGTTCCCCGGATCGGTCCGCTGCTCGGCATCATGCCCGATCCCACGCGCGACGTGAACATTTCCGATCTGTCCCCGCTCGTGGCCAGCGGAGAGGGCGAATGAGGCTGGCCCGCCTGGCCGAAGCGGCCGGCCTTGTTCTTCCTGCCGACAACGACGGACAAGTCACCGGCTTTGCAATCGACAACCGCAAGGTTGCCCCTGGCACGGTGTTCGGTGCCTTCCAAGGCGCGGCCTTCAATGGCGAGGACTTCATCCCGGCCGCCGTGGCGGCTGGTGCGATTGCCGTGGTCGCCCGCCCGCAAGCGCGGGTAGAAGGGGCGATCCACATTGCCGCTGCCAATCCGCGCCAGGCCTTCGCCCGGCTCGCAGCGCAGTTCTTCACGCCCGTCCCGGAGACGCTTGCTGCGGTTACGGGCACTAACGGCAAGACCTCGACCGTCGAGATGACCCGCCAGATCTGGCGCATGGCCGGCCACCGGGCTGCATCGATCGGCACACTGGGGGTGACAACCTCCGATGAGAGCGTTTCGACCGGGCTGACTACGCCCGACATCGTCACCTTCCTCGCCAACCTTAGCGGCCTGGCGCGCGAAGGGATCACCCATGTCGCTTTCGAGGCGTCGAGCCATGGGCTCCACCAGTACCGCAACGAAGGTGTGCGGGTGGCTGCCGCTGGCTTTACCAACCTCAGCCGCGATCACCTCGATTACCATCACACGATGGAAGATTACTTCGCGGCCAAAATGCGGTTGTTCGACGAAGTTGTCGCGGATGATGGTGCGGCGGTAATCTGGGCAGACGACGAATGGTCGGACCGGGCAATCGCCCATGCCCGCCAGCGCGGCCTCCATTTGGTGACCGTCGGTGAGCGCGGTGAGACGATCCGGCTGCTGGGGCGGACTCCGGGCCAACTGGGGCAATTGCTTGAGCTCGAGCATGCCGGTTTGGCGCGCAAGCTCAGCCTGCCACTGATCGGGGCCTATCAGACAGCCAATGCCCTGGTTTCCGCCGGCCTGGTGCTCGCGACCGGTGGGGATGCGGAGCAGGTGTTCGATGCTCTGGCCCGGTTGCAGCCGGTGCGCGGCCGGTTGGAACGGGCCGCAATCTCCCGTGCGGGAGCGCCGGTCTATGTCGATTACGCCCATACGCCCGACGCACTGGACGCCGCCATTACCGCCCTGCGTCCGCACTGTTCGGGCCGACTGATCGTGGTGTTCGGGGCGGGTGGTGACCGTGATCACGGCAAGCGCCCGCAGATGGGCCGGATCGTTGTCGAGCAGGCCGAACTGGGCATCGTGACCGATGACAATCCCCGCAGTGAAGACCCGGCTGATATCCGGGCCATGGTGCTTGCTGGCGGGCCGGGTCTGCGCGAAACGGGCGACCGCCGCGCCGCCATTGCCGAAGCCATTGCCGAGGCCGGGGCGCAGGACATCGTCCTGATCGCGGGCAAAGGGCATGAACAGGGGCAGATCGTGGGCGCGGGTGACAGCCTGCGCGTCCTGCCGTTCGATGACGTTACAGTAGCCAGGGAGTGTGCCGCATGAATGCCCTTGCCCGGATCCTCGATTGGCCGGTGGAAAGCGAAGAGAGCCTGGGGGGTGCCTTGTGGACCGCAGGCGAGATCGCGGCTGCGACCGGTGGGGTGGCAAGCGGCGATTTCCAGGTTTCTGGTGTCGAGATCGACAGCCGCGATGTGATCGAGGGTGACCTGTTTTTCGCCCTCAAGGGCGAGACGATGGACGGCCACCGCTTTGTCGAGGCAGCCTTTGCCAAGGGGGCGGTGGCAGCCGTGGTCGATCGGCCGATCGACGGCCCGTACGTGCTGGTCGAGAACACCTCAACTGCGCTTGAGCTTCTTGCGAAGGCGGCACGGGAGCGCACCAACGCGCGGGTGATCGGCGTTACCGGCTCGGTCGGCAAGACCGGGGTCAAGGAAGCGATCTTCGCCGCGCTGGATCGGGCCAGCCGGGGCCGGGCGCACCGCTCGGTCAAGAGCTACAACAACCATGTCGGTGTGCCGCTCAGCCTGGCGCGGACCCCGGCCGCGACGCGGTTCGGGGTTTACGAAATGGGCATGAACCATGCCGGTGAGATCCGCGCCCTGACCGCCCAGGTTCGCCCGCACGTGGCAATGATCACCATGATCGCGCCGGCCCATATCGAAAACCTTGGCTCGATCGAGGCGATTGCCGATGCCAAGGCCGAGATCTTCGAAGGGCTGGAGCCAGGCGGTACGGCGATCGTCCCGGCCGACGTGCCGCAGTACGGTCAGCTCCGCCGCACCGCCGAGCGGCTGGGTGTGAATGTGGTTTCGTTCGGGCGCAGCGACTTTGCCAATGTCCGGCTGCTCGATGCTGTTCCGGCAGCTGGTGGCGGTTCGCTGGTTACTGCCGAGCTGCGCGGTTTCGATGGGGGCGATCGGCGCTTGTGCTACACGGTCGCCTCGCCGGGCGATCACTGGGTCGCCAACTCGCTGGCCGTAATGGCCGCTGTGCGGGCGCTGGGCGGTGATCTGGGCGCGGCCGGCCTGGCCCTGGCCGAGCTTGAAGGGTTGAAAGGCCGCGGGGCCCGCCACCGGGTCAACGTGCCGGGCGGCATCGTCCTGGTGATTGACGAAAGCTACAATGCCAACCCGGCCTCCATGGCCGCGACGCTGGGCGATTTGGGCCGCACCACTGCCGCGCGCCGCATCGCCGTGCTGGGTGCGATGCGCGAACTGGGCGAACATGGTCCGGCCTTCCACGCCGAGCTGCTGGCTCCGCTTCAGGCCGCCGGGGTCGACTACGCGGTGCTGGTGGGCGACGAGATGCTCCCGCTGGCCGAGGAGCTGGGGAAATCGCCGGTTTCCGCGCTTGGCAAGCCCATCGGCTTCGCTCATTGCAGTACGACTGGGGAAGCGCTGAAGGCGTTGGAGGAGTTGGGTTTGCAGGCCGACGATGCCATCCTGGTCAAGGGGTCGAACTCAGTCGGGCTGGGGGCCGTGGTCGCCGCGCTGACGCAAAGCAAGGAATAGGATCAGGATGCTTTACCTGATCGCCGAGTATTTCGAATTCTCGGGGCTAGCGAACCTTATCCGCTACCAGACGTTCCGCGCGGGTGCGGCTTTGATGACGGCGCTGTTGATCGGTCTGATCATCGGCCCGAAGTTCATCAGCATGCTGCGCGTCCGGCAGGGCAAGGGCCAGCCGATCCGCGAGGACGGGCCGCAGAGCCACCTGGCCAAGCGTGGCACGCCCACGATGGGCGGGCTGATGATCATGGTTTCGCTCGTCATTTCGATGCTGCTGTGGATGGACCTGTCCAGCCCGCTGGTCTGGGCCTGCCTGATGGTCACCTCCGGCTTCGGGCTGATCGGGTTCCTCGACGATTACGACAAGGTCAAGAAGCGTTCGACCGCCGGGATATCCGGCCGGATGCGCCTGCTGGCCGAATTCGCCGTAGCGGGTGTCGCCGCCTGGATCATGGTCAGCGAGACCAACACCAATCTCTACGTGCCTTTCCTGTCGGGCCATTACATCCCGCTTGGGCCGTTCTACTACGTCTTTGCCGCCTTCGTGATCGTCGGCGCGGGCAATGCCGTAAACCTTACCGACGGGCTGGATGGCCTGGCCACCATGCCGGTGGTGATTGCCGCCGGGACCTTTGCGATCATCGCCTACCTGGCCGGCCGGGTCGACTTTTCGGCCTACCTTGGCATCCCGCACGTGCCGCGAGCGGGCGAATTGGCGATCCTTTGCGCGGGAATCATGGGGGCCTGTCTGGCGTTTCTGTGGTTCAATGCGCCGCCAGCGGCGGTGTTCATGGGTGATACGGGCAGCCTTGCGCTCGGCGGGGCGCTCGGCGCGATTGCCGTGGCCGCTCAGCATGAGATCGTTCTGGCGATCGTTGGCGGGCTGTTCGTGGCCGAGGCGCTCTCGGTGATCATCCAGGTTGCGGTTTATAAGCGCACTGGCAAGCGGGTGTTCAAGATGGCGCCGATCCATCACCATTTCGAACAGCTTGGCTGGAAGGAATCGACCGTGGTGATCCGCTTCTGGATCGTCTCGATCGTGCTTGCCCTGATCGGCCTGTCGACGCTGAAGCTGCGGTGATCACGACCCCCGCCTTCGCCGGCAAACGGTACGCCGTCCTCGGCCTGGCAAGGTCGGGGATGACGGCTGTCGAAAGCCTGTTGGCGGGCGGGGCACAGGTTACGGCCTGGGACAGCCGCGAGGAACCCCGCCGCGCGCTGGAAGGCCGGGTCGAGCTGGCCGATCCGCTGGCGATCGATCTGGCCGGGTTCGATGGCGTGGTCGTTTCGCCGGGCGTACCGCTCAACACCCATCCCATTGCGGCCCATGCCGCTGCTGCCGGCGTTCCGGTGGTTGGCGATATCGAGCTGTTCGCGCTCGCCCGGCCGCACCTGCCCGCGCACCGCGTGATTGGGATTACCGGCACCAACGGCAAATCGACCACCACGGCTCTGGTCCACCACATCGTCCAGAGTGCCGCCTTGCCCACCCGCATGGGCGGCAACATTGGCTTGCCAGTGCTGGGCCAGCCACCGCTGGCACCGGGCGGGGTCTATGTGCTCGAGATTTCGAGCTACCAGATTGACCTCACCCACTCGCTCGAATGCGATGTGGCCGCACTGCTCAATATCACGCCCGATCACCTCGATCGCTATGCTGGGTTCGAAGCCTATGCCGCTAGCAAGGCGCGCTTGTTCGAAATGCAGCGCGATGACCAGTTCGCGGTGTTCGGAACCGGCGATCCGGAAACCCGCGCCGTGGCCGATCGCGAACTGGCCCGGCGTCTGCCGGGGCGCGTCCATAGCGTCGACGGCCATGATCTGCTGGCGCTCCAGCCCGGCTGGCCGACCTTGCAGGGACCGCACAACCTCCAGAACGCTGCGGTGGCGGTAGCGATTGCGGAGGCCTTGGGCCTAACGCCGGCGCAATGGGGGCCGGCCCTGGCCACGTTCCGGGGCCTGCCGCACCGGATGGAACGTGTGGCCGAAGCGAACGGCGTGCTGTTCATCAATGACAGCAAGGCCACCAATCCGGCCTCAGCCGCGCCCGCCCTGGCCGCTTTCCCGCCGAACCCGGGCAGGCGCATTCACTGGATTGCCGGCGGTCTGCCCAAGGGCGATGACCTTGATGAATGCGCGCCGTTCTTTGGCAACGTGGCGGCTGCCTATGTCATCGGCGATGCCGGGCCGCGCTTTGCCGAGTTGCTCTCACCGCACATGACGGTGGCCCGCAGCGAGATGCTGTGCGAAGCAATCCAGCAGGCCATGGCCGCTGCCGGGCCGGGCGATGTGATCCTGCTTTCGCCCGCTTGTGCCAGCTTTGACCAGTTCCGCGATTATGAAGCGCGCGGCGACGCTTTCCGCCAGATCGTCATGGCACTGACTGCGCCCGAGCAGGGCGTGCAAGCCGGAGGAGTCCGCTGATGGCCACGCATCCGCCCTTCGTGCCCGGTGCCGGTCAGGCAACGCCCGGTGTTGCCGCGCCGCGGCGGCGGCGCAACCGGCGCAGCGATTTCGCGATCTGGTGGCGCGAGATTGACCGGGTTCTGCTGGCGATGATCCTGCTGTTGATGGCGCTGGGCACCCTGGCGGTAGCAGCCGCTTCCCCGGCCAGTGCCTATCGCCTTTCCACTTCCAAGGTGAAGCTGGACGATCTGCACTTTTTCTACATTCACTTGCGCTGGCAGTTCGTTGGCCTTGCCGCGCTGTTCTTTGCCGCAGTCCTGCCCAAGGAAATGGCGCGGCGCTTTGGCATTCTGCTGGGCGCGGCCATGCTGGTGGCCCTGTTCCTGGTTCCTGTCATCGGCTTCAGCGTCAACGGGGCAAAGCGCTGGATCAATCTGGGTGCTTCGTTGCAACCATCGGAGTTCCTCAAGCCGGCCTATGCCATCGGCCTGGCCTGGATCCTCTCATGGCAGGCGCGCGATCCCAAGATTCCGGTCATAGCGCTGACCACGTGTGTGATGCTGCTGGTGGTCGGTCTGCTCATGCTGCAACCCGATCTTGGCTCGGCGATCCTGTTTGCCGGGGTCTGGTTCGTGCTGGTGCTGCTCTCGGGCATGGCGGTGCAGCGGATCGGGCTGGTGGCCGCAGCCGGGTTGGGTGGCATCACCTTGGCCTACCTGTTCTATGAGAACGCCCGCAACCGCATTGATGCCTTCCTGGGCGGGGGCACGGCCTATGATCAGGTCGATCTGGCCAGCCGTACCCTGCTATCCGGTGGCTGGACTGGCACTGGCATCTGGCTGGGCAAAAAGAAGATGGCGCTGCCCGAGGCTCATACCGACTATATCTTCTCCGTGATCGGCGAGGAGTTCGGCCTGCTGATGTGCATCGCCGTGGTCGCGCTTTACGTTGCAATCGTGCTGCGCGTGCTGCTTCGGCTGATGAAGGAGGAGGACCTGTTTACGACGCTGGCGGCTGCCGGGCTTACCGCGCAGCTGGGCGGGCAGGCCTTCATCAATATTCTGGTCAACCTGCAGCTGTTCCCGTCGAAGGGGATGACCCTGCCACTGATTTCCTATGGCGGTTCATCCACCATCGCGCTGTGCCTTGGCGTGGGCCTGCTGTTGGCGATTACCCGGCGCAATCCCTTCCTGGAGCGCGAGGCCTTCCGGATTGGCGACATGGGTGGAGGAAAGCGGCGATGAGCGGCGTGACCCGGCATTATGTCCTGGCGGCCGGCGGCACCGGTGGACACCTGATCCCGGCCTTTGCCCTGGCGGTTGAGCTTGAGCGGCGCGGGCACCACGTGGCGCTGGTCACCGATGAGCGCGGCGCGAAGCTGCCCGGCAAGCCGGACAATCTGGTTGCTCACGTCCTGCCGGCCGGGCGGATCGGCAAGAACCCGCTGCACTGGGCCAAGGGCATTGCCGCAATTCTTGAGGGCAAGCGCATGGCCGAGCGGCTGTTTGACAGCTTCCAGCCAGCCTGCGTGGTCGGCTTCGGGGGGTACCCGGCTTTTCCCGCGCTGTGGGCAGCGACGTCAGCCGGTGTGCCCAGCGTGATCCACGAACAGAACGCGGTGCTGGGCCGGGTCAACCGCCTGCTAGCGGGCCGGGTCAGCGCTATTGCCGCGTCCTATCGCCAGG
>JBIIDJ010000120.1:0-6797 GCA_044238415.1 Novosphingobium sp. | reverse complement strand
GCTGCGCCACTGGGCGAGCACGGCAAGCCGGCCATAGGCATCGCTGCCGGTATCAGCGACGATCCGCTGGGCTACTTCCAACTGGAACATCAGGGTCAGGCTGGCCCATCGCGGTGGCCAGTCCTGTCCTGAAAGCCAGCCGGTGAACAGCATGGTGCCGACATTATAGGGCAGGTTCGCGACCACATGGAACGGGCCTTCAATGCCATGATCGACCTTGGTGGCATCACCCTCGATCACGCGCAGCTGTCCAGGAAAGGCCTCGGCCAGTTCGGCGAGTGCGGGCAGGCAGCGCCGGTCCATTTCGATGGCAGTAACCTGTGCTCCGGCGCGCAGCAGCGCGCGAGTCAGGCCGCCCGGACCCGGGCCGACTTCCAGTACCTTTTGATCCTTCAACTTGCCGGGAATCGCGGCGATCCGGTCAAGCAACTGTTCGTCGAACAGGAAGTTCTGGCCGAGCGCCTTGCTAGCGAAGAGGCCGTGGCGATTGATGACATCGCGCAGGGGGGGAAGGTCAGCCAAGTTCGGCTCCGGCCCGCCGGGCGGCAATTTCACCTGCCATGCGGATCGCGGCGATAGTCGCCCCGGGATCGGCCAGACCCTTGCCGGCGATACCGAAAGCGGTGCCGTGATCGGGACTGGTGCGGACAATCGGCAGGCCGAGTGTCACATTCACGCCCGCATCGAAATCGAGCGCCTTGAGCGGTACCAGGGCCTGGTCGTGATACATGCACAGCGCCACGTCGTAAGTGGTCCGGGCGCGCGGCGTGAACAGTGCATCCGCCGGGTGGGGGCCGGTGGCATCGATGCCCTCGGCCTGCAGAGCGGCAATGGCAGGAGCGATGATTGCCGCATCTTCATGCCCCATCCGCCCATCTTCGCCAGCATGCGGATTGAGCGCAGCAATGGCGAGGCGTGGTGCGGCGATGCCGTAATCCTGCCGAAGTGCGCGAGCGACAATGCGGGCCTTGCGCTGGATCAGGTCGGCCGTGATCAAGCCCGACACCGCAGCAAGCGCAACGTGGACGGTCAAGGGGACGGTCCGCAAGCTGGGCCCCGCGAGCATCATCACCGCATCCTCGGGCGCGACATCGCAGCCCGCCGCGACGAATTCAGTCTGCCCCGGATAAGCAAAGCCGATTTCGGCCAACAACGCCTTGGCGATGGGCGCGGTAACCAGGCCTGCGCAGTCACCACTCCGTGTCAGTTCAGTCGCTTCGGCCAAAGAGGCGAGGGCCAGTTCGGCCCCGGCCCGATCGGGTGCGCCGGGGGCATAGTCGCCATCGGCGCCTGCCAGCACCGGCAGCATGAAATCAAAGCACTCAACCGCCTCTGCCGGGTGGAACACTTCGCGGATCGGAACCGAAAGGCCCCGACCTTGCGCTGCCGCTGCAAGGATTTCAGCGCCGCCGGCCACCACGAAGGGGGGCAGCAGTTCCGTCTCGCGCGCGGCCCAGGCAGCGGCGATCAGTTCGGGACCGACGCCCGCCGGATCGCCCAGCGATACGACGAGCGGCAAATCGGTCATCCGGCGCTCAATCGTAATCGATGACGGCGTCGCGCCGCAGGTCGCGCAGGTAGGTTTGTGCGCGCTTGTTGACGCGCTCGTCCTCGATCTGGCCCTGGATCTGTTCGAAATTGGGGGCCGTGGCATCCTTCGGATCGTCGCGCCCGCAGAGCATCAGTACGCGCACGCCATCCTGGATCGAGCCGAACGGCGGCGTAACTTCACCCAGCGACATGCCAAGCACCAGGTTCTGTAGCGGCCCGGGCAGGTCGCGCGCCTTGATCTGGTCATTGGTGACGACTTCGGCGCCCTGGGCCTGAGCAATGGCGTCGATCGTGCCGCAGCCGCGCGCCGTGGCAACGGCCTCGGCAAAGCTTTTGGCGCGGTCCGTGGCCTGAGCCTCGGTCGTCCCCGGCGGGAAGCTGATTGCCAACTGCTTGAGGCTGAGCACGGCATCGCGCGGATCGGCGGTGAGTACCTGACGCTTGTCAATCAGTGCCACGATGGAGAAGCCGCCGCGGATCTCGATCGGCCCCGCGAGTTGTCCGGTTTGGAGCGCTTGCAAGTTGGTCGACAGTTCGACTGGCAGCTGACCCGCGCGGACCCAGCCCAGATCACCGCCAACCGAAGCGGTCGAGGCTTCGGAGAACTGGCGGGCATAGCCCACGAAGCTGCCACCGGCCCGGAGCTGCTCTACGATGCGTTGGGCATTCTGGAACACGGCGTCCCGGTTTTCGGCCGTTGCCGACAGGAAGATTTCGCCGACGCGGTATTCCTCGGTGCCCTTTGACTGTTCCAGCCGCTTGAGCACTTCGCGGACTTCCTCGTCCGAGACGTTAACGAAGGGCTGGACGTTGCGGCGCAGCAGCCGTTGCCACGACAGTTCGCCGCGGATCTGCCGCTTGAGCGAATTGGGCGAGGAGCCGATGCGGGCAAGATAGGCATCCATTGCCTTTGGATCCTGGCCGAAATTCTGGCCGGCGATGCGGGCATAGGTCTGCTCGATCTCGGAATCTTCCACCTCAATCTTCTGGGCGGCAGCTTCCTGGATCTGCAATGTTTCGTCCATCAGGTTGCGCAGGACTTGCAGCTTAAGACGCTGCAGTTCCTCGTCACTGATCTTGCCACCGCTGGCGGCGACAATCAGCGCAACGCGCTGGTCGATATCAGTGCCGGTAATGATCTCGCCGTTGACCACCACCGTGGCCTTCCGGTTATTGGGGTCGTTCTTGGCGAAGAAGTTCGGGTTTTCCGGCAGGCCCAGGGGACCGACCGCGGTCGGCGCATTCTGCGCCACGGCGGCGGCGCCTAGGGCCAGGGTTGCTGCAGCCAGCGCAAACCGAAGCGGGCGGCGCGAAATCGACATGCTGATCACCGTCTATTCATTCCCCAAAGCGGCGCGGACACTCCGGCCGGACTTGCCGGGCCATTGCGCCCGGCTGGCTTAACCCAAGCTGATCAGGCCACCACCGCCAAGGCGGATAGCGCGTTTGCCGCCGACCGGCAAATCCCCTGATCGGCGGAATCCACTACCTAGCGGAACCCGAGGTTGCGCACGGCAATGCTGACCTGGAACGTATTGCCTTTGCGCGCGTCCCCGGTCGCCACATAGTCCCGCCGCCAGGTGAAGGCGAGTTCGAGGCAGTCGTCCTGATAGGCAACGCCAAGCCGCGTGCGGAGCGGCTCAAACCCGTCGCCCGTGGCAAGCGGATCTTCGTTCTTGCTGGTCAGGTTTACCACTGCCGAACCAAACACCGACCAGTAGCGGGCAAAGGCGACCCGACCGGCCACGCGCAGTTCCTCGCGGTCCTTCAGGTCCTCGATCGTCGCGGCAATATCGCGGTTGAGCCGCAAGTAGCCGACTTCGGCATAGGTCCGTTCGTTGCCGACAGTCGCGTCGATCTCGTTCCGGCGGATTGCGAAGTTGTCCTTGTCGAGCCGGAAGCGGTGCGTAAACTTGACGAAATCCTTGAAGCGGACCTCCGTCCGGCCGACGATATCCGACACCCGATTGGACAGCCCGGTTCCGTCCGGCAACAGTGTCGGCCGGCTGGTCAGCCGGTAGGACTGGCCGATCGAGGTTGAGATCCTCAAGCCCGGCCGTTCCCACTGCCAGTCGAACCCGTAAGTGAAGCGAACACCGTCTTCGATCCGGTCGTAACCGGGGAAACGATTGAGCGCGAACAGGTTCGAATCCTCAAGATCGATCGCCCGGGCATCCTCGTTGGGAATCTCCAGGTTCCGCAGCGTCGGGCTGGCCACGACCTGGACGCGGGGGGTCAGCACTTGGGTTCCGCCCAGGAATTCACCCATCAGCGGCCATTTCACATCGATGGCGGCCGTGGCGATGCCGCGGGTCTGCCAGCCGGGATTGCCGCGATAGATCGCCGTGGTGGTCAGCCCGTTCTCGTCCGAGTTGTAGACATCGCCGCGCAGCAACGTTGTCAGCGTCAATTCCTGGCCCATGCCGGTAATCCGCCGCAGATCCCACCGCGCGCTGGCAAAGGCGCGCTGGGTGTCCTGGCCACTGGTGCGGGTGATGGCCAGCGAATTGGCCTGCAGCTCGATCTTGCCGCCCAGCAACGGATCGTTCAGCCGGCGGCGGTAATCGATCACCGGCAGGGCAATCGGCACCTGGCCCTGGATATCGCCGACGCGCAGGGTCTGGGTGGCCCAGCCAGCGATCGAGAGATAGGAACTGTCATCGATCCGCTCGGCCTCAACCACGCTGCGCAGCCGGTCGTCGCGGCTGATGTCGTAGCGGCGCAGGAAGGTCCGGTCCGAGGCCACGCGAGCGGAAGCCGTAATGGACCAGTTGGGGGTCAGCTGGAATTTGCCATTGCCGAAGAAGTATCCGCGGAAATCCCGCTGGCTGTCCGCGGGGGCGCCAATCGGGATGCGCGAGCTACGGGTGGCATAACCGGTGATCTGATAGGCACCGCGGCTGGTCAGCTGGCGGTACTGAGCCGAGATCATCGGCAAGGCTTCGGTATAGACGTAGCCGGTGATGCCCAGTTCGGCGTTGTTGGCAAGGCGCTTATAATAGGTCTGCGAAAACTCCACGCCGTTCGATGCGGACAGGCGCACGTCCGGGATCAGCAGGCCCGAAATCGGCCGTCCGTCACTGGCCAGGACCAGGCCGGGCAGCGGCAGGAGCCGGGCACCAAACAGCTCAAGCCGGGCGCCCTTGAAGCGGATCAGCTTCTTGGCATCGTCATAGATCACGCGCTCGGCCGTGATCCGCCAGCTGGGATTGACCGGACATCCGGCGCTGTCTTCAACGGCGCAGGCTGAATAGACCGCGTTGGACAGGACTACGGTCCCGTCGGGTGCGCGTGAACCGCTGGACGCTGCGAGCCGCCCGCCTTCACGCAAGGCCAGCAGCATGTTTTGCATGGCGCCGGCGCGCAGCTCGTCGTCCAGGGTCAGCGAATCGGTGAAGAGCTGGTTGCCATCACCATCGACGAACCGAATGTTGCCGGTTGCGGTCACTTCGCCGGTCTTGCGGTCCCAGACGACCTTGTCGGCGCGGACCGACTGCTGGCCACGCCGCACCACGACATTGCCGAAGGCGGTCACACTGTCGGAAGCGTCATCATAGCTGATTCCATCCGCCTCGAAGCCGATTGGCATCTGCTCTTCCGCTTCGCCAACCGGTGCTTCGGGCAGGGTTTCCTGTGCCTGGACGGCTCCGGAACTGGCCAGCAAGGCCAGCGCAAAGGCACCGGATTTCCACCCGGGTACGGTACAATGGGAGCAGGGCGGCCGCAGCCGCACGGGAAGACGCATGGCTTGCCTATCGCACCGCCCGCGCCTAACTGCAATCCACGCTAACCAACCTTGCCCATGGTCCCCAACGCCTTGGCGCAGGTCTGCCTTTTGCCCGGAGCCTTCATGCAGATCGAATTCCTCGCCGGCCCGATTGCCGCCACTACCTCGCCCGTCGCCCGCATTGTCGATCAGGATGCCCTGCCGGCCGATCTCGATCCGGTGCTGTTCGAAAGTGCACGGGCTGCGCGGTTCGCCGGTAAGGCTGGGCAGGCCCACGATGGCTTTGTGATCCGCGATGGGAAGGTTGTGCGCTTGGCTCTGGCGGGCGCGGGTGATCCCGCCGCCAAGGACCGCCGGATTGCGCTGGAGCGTGCAGGGGCAGCCCTGACGGCCCGGCTCCTGACTTCGGGCGAAACGGCGCTCACGCTTGATTTCACCGGAACCCGGTTGAGCCCTGCCGACATTGCCGCCGTGCTGTTCGGGGCGCGGCTGCGGGGCTGGCGTCATGACCGCTATCGCACCAAACTCGCCGAGGAGCAGAAGCCTAGCTTGAAGATGCTGTACGTTGCCGGGGCGCCTGCCGGGACCGATGCTGCCTGGTCCATCGAGGCCGCATTGGCTGAAGGCGTCGAGTTTACGCGCGAACTGGTCACTGAACCTTCGAACGTGCTCTATCCCGCGACATTCGTTGAGCGTGCCCGCCAGCGGCTCGAAGGAACCGGTGTGCGGATCCGGGTTCTCGACCAGGATGAAATGGCCGCGCTGGGCATGGGCGCCTTGCTGGGTGTGGCGCAGGGCTCGGTCCGCGAACCCAAGCTTCTGGTGATGGAATGGAATGGCGGCCCCGCCGGCGGCAAGCCAACGGCTTTCGTGGGCAAGGGCGTGACCTTCGACACCGGCGGGATCAGCCTGAAGCCGCCGGCCGGCATGGAAGACATGAAGTGGGACATGGGCGGGGCCGGGGCGGTCGCCGGTGCCATGCTCGCGCTCGCCCGGCGCAAGGCCAAGGCGAACGTGGTCGGGATCTGCGGCCTGGTTGAAAACATGCCTGACGGCAATGCCCAGCGCCCGGGTGATGTGGTGACCACCATGTCCGGCCAGACGGTCGAGGTGATCAATACCGATGCCGAAGGCCGCCTGGTGCTGTGCGATGCAATTACCTGGGTGCAGAAGGAGTATGCCCCCAATGCGATCGTCGACCTGGCCACGCTGACCGGGGCTATGATCATTTCGCTCGGCAATGAGCATGGCGGCATCTTTGCCAATGACGACGAGCTGGCCAGCAAGTTGATCGCTGCCGGCGAGGCAACCGGGGACAAGCTGTGGCGCATGCCGCTTGGCCCGGCTTACGACAAGCTGATCGACTCGCCGATTGCCGACATGAAGAACGTTGGCCCGCGCGAAGGCGGCTCGATCACGGCAGCGCAGTTCATTCTCCGCTATGTCGACAAAGGCACGCCCTGGGCGCACCTCGACATTGCGGGCATGGTCTGGGCCAGCAAGCCTGGTCAGACTTGGG
>JBIIDJ010000119.1:0-6831 GCA_044238415.1 Novosphingobium sp. | reverse complement strand
GCGCAAAGACCGCGCCCAGCATTGCGTAAGCCAGCGTCGAGCGCCAAAAATTTCCGCCGCCCAGCACAAAATCGAGGAAAGCAATACCAATGATGCCGAACGAAATCGCGACGAGAAGCCGCGCCGTTGCATAGCGCATCGATCGCAGCGCTTCCGCGCCATAGACACCAACCGCAATCATGGCCGCCAGCACAACCAGGGTAAAGCCGCTGAGCTGGAGGAACCGGTCGGAGCTCGAACCAGGATCCATGCCGATCTGGCTTGCCCGCAGCCGCCACGAGATGTCGCCCGCCACATAGAGCAGCATCACGTCGATCAGCCCCAGCAGGATCACCGCGTGCGGGATGTAATGTTTGAACAGCCGGATCATGCCCATCCGGCTTAACGTGGACATATGAAATGTCGGTAAACTTTACAGGGCAGCCATGACAGCCGCCACCCGCCCCCTAAGGGGGCGTGTTACCCGGCAAAATCGAACGGGGTCAGGCCGCGGGTGCGTTCGTCAAAGGCCAGCGCCACACCGCGCGGCGGCAGCGATCGTTGCCCGCAGTCCTGCCGATGGCACCCGCCACAGCCCGGACCGATCGGGACTGCGCCCAATGGATCGAGCGACAGGCCGCGCGCCTGGGCAAGACTGGCCGCCAGCCGCGCCTCCAGACCAAGAGCCACCACAAACCGGCCGCCCTCTCCCTCCGTGGCGCCACTACCATCGACCGTGCGCGCAATGGTAAGCCATTGGCTGGCAGTGCCATTCGGTTCCTGAAACTCGGCCAGCTGGACGCACAGCTGCCCGGCACGCTCGAAAGCCCGGTGCGCCACCCACAGCGGGCAGCCCGTTTCGCTGTCAAGCAACGCGGTCCCGCTTGCGCCGGCATAGCGCTTGGAAAACTGGCCGGCCCGATCGACTCGTGCCATGAAGAACGGCAGGCCGCGTTGGCCGACCTGCTGCAGCGTGGTCAGACGATGCGCCAGCTGCTCGAACCCCACACCAAAGCGGCGCTGCAGGATCGGCAAGTCATAACCGGTGGCCTCGCAGGCCCGGATCAGCCGCCCATAGGGCATCAGCACCGCCGCCGCGAAATAGGCTGCGAGGTGGCGCCGGAACAACCGCCAGGCCGAACGGTCCGTGAACTGCGCGCCATTGGCAATTGCCGCAATCTCGTCGCGTTGCTCCAGCATGGCCAGCTGCAGGGCAATCTGGAAATTGCGCGACGAAGGGTCGAGCCGTTCGGACAGCTGCAATTGCCGCGCATGGAAATCGAGCCGACGCAGCGCGTCCGGCATGACTTCGACCGGGAGAATCCGCACAGCGATCTGGTGCTTTTGCCGAAGACGCTCGGCGAGCGCCGCCCCCGTGTCGGCATTCGACAGGCGTAGTTCGTCGGCCAAGGCTTCCGCAGCCGCGTCCAGATCGGGAAAATGGTTGCGCCAGCGCTCGATCTCGCGGCGGACCAGCTCCATCGGCTCATCGGCAGTCGATACCGCCGCCCCGGTGCCAGCATCGAACAGACGCGCAAAGGCGATCGCGGCTTGGGGCGCGGCACTCAGCCACTCGGCAAGTTCGTCCCGGTCGATTGCCAGATCGGCAAAGCGGGCATCCGCCAGCCGCCGCCGCAAGCCATCGACCCCGCCCACCACTTCGTCCTGGCGCAGACTACGCGGGTCGAAGTCAAAGGCTTCGGCCAGCCTTACCAGCAACTTGGCTGACAGCGGGCGCTGGTTGCGCTCGACAAGATTGAGATAGCTCGGTGAAATGCCCAGCTGCGCCGCCATGGCGGTCTGGGTCAGGCCCTGGCGACGACGCAAGCGGCGAATTGCAGGACCAGCGAGAACGGCAGTATCGACCATGACGCCCATTTGTCATATTTTTTACAGTTTTGCAAGCCATCATCGCTTTTGTGCGTCACCAAGACAAGTTTTTCTGTAATTTGCTTTACCAATCAACGCGGACTCGGGTTAGCCAACAGGCAAGCCACTTATTGGAGTCCGTCATGTCCTACACCGATATCCTCGCCGCTGCTGACAGCCAGATTTCCCGCAATTCCAACTGGGACGGGATCAGCGCCGAATCGGTTGCCCGCATGCAGCTGCAGAACCGGTTCAAGACCGGGCTGGACATCGCCAAGTACACCGCCAAGATCATGCGTGCCGACATGGCAGCCTATGATGCCGATCCCGCCAACTACACCCAGTCACTCGGCTGCTGGCACGGTTTCATCGGGCAGCAGAAGCTGATCTCGATCAAGAAGCACTTCGGCACCACTAAGAGCCGCTACCTTTACCTCTCGGGCTGGATGATCGCCGCCTTGCGCAGCGAGTTCGGCCCCTTGCCCGACCAGTCAATGCACGAAAAGACCAGCGTTCCAGCACTGATCGAGGAACTCTACACCTTCCTGCGCCAGGCCGACGCCCGCGAACTGGGCATGATCTTCCGCGAGCTCGACGAGGCCCGCAAGGCCGGCGACGCGGTCAAGGCCAAGCAGATCCAGGCCAAGATCGACAGCTACGAAACCCACGTCGTCCCGATCATCGCCGACATTGATGCCGGGTTCGGTAATGCCGAGGCGACCTATCTCCTCGCCAAGAAGATGATCGAGGCGGGCGCCTGCGCGATCCAGATCGAAAACCAGGTGTCGGACGAAAAGCAATGCGGCCACCAGGACGGCAAGGTCACCGTCCCGCACGAGGACTTCCTCGCGAAGATCCGTGCAGTCCGTTACGCTTTCATGGAATTGGGCGTCGAAGATGGCGTCATCGTTGCCCGCACCGACTCGCTCGGTGCTGGCCTGACCAAGCAGATCGCCTTCACCCGCGAAGCCGGTGACATCGGCGATCAGTACAACAGCTTCCTCGATTGCGAGGAAGTGACCCAGGTTGGCCACGGCGAAGTGCTGATCAGCCGCGACGGCAAGCTGCTGCGCCCCAAGCGCCTGCCCAGCAACCTCTACCAGTTCCGCGCCGGCACGGGTGAAGACCGCTGTGTGCTCGATTGCATCACCTCGCTACAGAACGGCGCGGACCTGCTGTGGATCGAAACGGAAAAGCCGCACATCGGCCAGATCGGCGGGATGGTCAGCCGCATCCGGGAAGTTATTCCCAATGCCAAGCTGGTCTACAACAATTCGCCCAGCTTCAACTGGACGCTGAATTTCCGTCAGCAGGTGTTCGATGCCTGGACTGCGCAGGGCAAGGACGTGTCGGCTTATGACCGGGCCAAGCTGATGAGCATCGACTATGACGCCACTGATCTGGCGGTTGAAGCCGACGAGCGGATCCGCACCTTCCAGCGCGATGCCGCGGCTCAGGCGGGGATCTTCCACCACCTGATCACCCTGCCGACCTATCACACGGCGGCGCTCAGCACGGACAACCTGGCCAAGGAATACTTCGGCGACCAAGGCATGCTGGGCTACGTCAAGGGCGTCCAGCGCCAGGAGATCCGTCAGGGCATCGCCTGCGTGAAGCACCAGAACATGTCGGGCTCCGACATCGGTGACGATCACAAGGAATACTTCGCCGGTGAAGCCGCGCTGAAGGCGGCCGGTGAGCACAACACCATGAATCAATTCGCGGCATAAGGAGAAGGTGACATGACCACGACCACCGAAACCCGTGAACCGCAGCGCGCCCGCGCTCTGCTGTCCACCGCCGATTTTCATCTGCTTCGCGCAGCCCTCGCCAGCCATGCCAAGACTAGCGAGGAGCCGGAGGAAATGGCCCGGATCAACGCGCTCTATCATCGGCTCGGCACCTACTGCTGAGCCTGCCGATCTCCTGGGGAGGAGAAACGACGGTCGTCGGGGTGCCCCTTTCATCCCGGCGGCCGTCAATTATTTGTGAACCATGTAACAGTGTGGGGCGGTTAACTTTCGTCCGCTAGAGCGCCGGCCATGCGCCGTGCTGCACCCGCCTTGCCGATTTCACCAAAGCTGCTGAAGCATTTTGCGGCGGCAACGCTGGCGATCACCGCAATCATTGCCATTCTGGCCGATGGATCGACCACCGAGGCAGTGGCCGAGCAGGTGAAGGCCAACGAACTCAAGAAGACCGAAGTGGACATGCTCGGCGCGCATAAGGTGGCCAAATCCAACCTTAAGGTCAGAGCCGACTTATCCAGTGCCCCCGTCGAGGGCGGTGAGAGCGATCTGGGTGGCGGCGGCGCGGCTGGATCGGTCGCCACTGGTTCAGACGACATGCCGATGATGGTGCTCCCGCCTGCGGCAGGACCGGGCCAGCCAAAGGCTCCGCTGGCCGGTCAGCGCCCGGGTCCGCGCAAGGCAAAGCCGCAGCCGGCCTGGCCCAGCACTGTGCCGCGCCCGACAGCCGAGCAACGTGCGCAACTGATCGAGATTTCCCGCCAACGTTCGGGCAGCGAGGCTGCCTCGCCCTTTTAACGGCGCGGCATCAACTCCAGCGTGGCGGCAATCAGTGCCTCCGCCCCGGCGGCAATCACCTTGTCCGCTTCCGGTGCCCAGAACGGGCTGTGAAGGCCTGGCAGCTGACGCCCTTCGCGCGCTGCGGCTTCGAGTTCGGCCTTAGGCCGCCCGCCGATCCACAGGATCAGGGACTGTGTGCCGGGACCGGCGGCGCGGGCAATCTCACCAAAGTCCTCGCCAGCCATCGACGGCTGTGGATTAGCCACTCGTTCGGCACCGAACCGCTTGGTCAGCACTCCACGCATCCGCTCAGCCAGTTCCGGTGTGTTCCAGGTCGCCTTGGCATAGGGCTCGGCGACGGTGACGATCGGCATCCTGTCCTCGGGCAAGCCCGAAGCCTGCGCTTCGGCCTTGGCAATGCGCCTGATCCCGTCGAGCAGCAGCTTGCGCGATGCATCGGAATAGGACCGCACGGTGAGCTGCATTTTCACCTCATCCGAGATGATGTTGTGCTTGGCCCCGCCATGGAATGCTCCGACAGTGACCACGCTGGGATCCATCGGATTGCTCTCGCGGCTGACCAGGGTCTGCAGCCGCATCACGATCGCGCTGGCCAACACGATCGGGTCCTTGGTGGTGTGCGGATAGGCACCGTGGCCGCCCAGCCCCTTCACAGTGATATCGACGCTATCGACGTTGGCCAGAGCGAACCCGGCCTTCACCCCGATCGTGCCCGATGGCAGCTCGGCACTATCATGAAACGCCAGCGTGTAGTCGGGCTTGGGGAACCGGGTAAGCAAGCCGTCCTTGATCATTTCGAGCGCGCCGAGGTTTATTTCCTCCGCGGGCTGGCCGATCATCACCAGCGTGCCAGACCACTTGTCCTTGTTGGCCGCCAGGACCCGCGCTGCGCCAATCCAGCCAGCCATGTGCGTATCGTGGCCGCAGCCGTGCATGATCCCGCTTTCCACGCCTGCGGTGGAAACACCGCGTTGCTTCGAGGCATAGGGCAGGCCTGTCTGCTCCTCGATCGGCAGGCCATCCATGTCGGCGCGAACCAGCACGACTGGCCCCGGTCCATTGCGGATAACCGCTACCACGCCGGTCCGACCCACCTTTTCGGTCACTTCAAACCCGGCTGCCCGGGCGGCATCGGCCATGATCTTGGCCGACCGCACTTCCTGGAAGCTCAGTTCAGGATGCTGGTGCAGATCGCGATAGATCGCCATCAGGGATGGCATTTCCGCGGCCAGGCGGTCGCGAACCGGATCGGCTTGTACCGGAGCGGCAGTGCTGGCGAGGAGTGCGGCGGCGAGCGTGATGATGTGCTTCATGGCTACAGGCTAGGCGGTGTAACGCGACCTAGCAAGTGCAAGCCCCGGACACGCAGGGTCCGCCAGGCCGATACTTTTTGAGAATAGCAGACGTGTCATGCACGTCTGATTGGCCGCCCGAGCCTATGCGAGGAAAGCCAGGCAGGCCAATGCCCGCGCCAGCCGCTTAAGGCTTATTCAACATGGTGCCCCTGGCCCGACTCGAACGGGCACGCCTTGCGGCAAACGATTTTGAGTCGTTCGCGTCTACCATTCCGCCACAGGGGCCCTGTAACGCGCTGGCCTTAGCCGTGCCGGACGAGAGGTTCAAGCAAGCCGATCAGAAATCCCAATCAAGCGAGATGTGCGCAATGTCGGGAATGCGTTTATCCTTGCTGCCAAGCGCGCCAATCTGGAAGACCGGGCCGGATTCAGCGCTACCCCAGGTCTTGCGTGGAGGTGTCCAAGGCTCGTCACCGAACTGGCCGGGACTGATAACCCGAGGCAGAAGACGCTCCCCGTCCAGCGTTTGAAGCGACATCGGCTGCGTCAGACTGGCAGCAGCCAGATCAAACCGGTGATCGGCAAGAACGGGCTCCGGCGGGACGGCTGGAGGCGGCACGGCCACCGCCAACAAGACGAACGCCACGCCGCTGCTGATCGAAGCCCAAGCCATTGCAACCCTCCGCTGCCCGAATGGACGGCTAAGTGTCGCAAACTATGGCTAATATTTGCCTAACGCAGCTGGTTCAGCCCTTCAAGCCGCCGACCAGGGCCTTGTGCAGACGGGCATGGAGTGCGTCGTTGGCAGCCAGAACCTGAGCATCGCACACTGGCTGCGAAACGCCGCGCCAATCCGAAACGAAGCCGCCGGCTTCGCGAACCAGCAGGCAGCCCGCCGCCGTATCCCACGGTGCCAGGCCGCTCTCCCAGAACCCGTCGTAGCGCCCTGCCGCGACCCACGCGAGGTCCAGCGAAGCCGCGCCGAAGCGGCGGATTCCGGCAACTTGCGGGGCCAGCGCGGCATAGATCTTCATCCATTCCGCGCTGTCACCGCGTCCAGCGAAGGGAATGCCGGTGGCGATCAGGCTTTCATCGAGGTGCCGGCGCGAAGAAACACGCAGGCGGCGGTCCTGTAGCCA
>JBIIDJ010000118.1:0-6838 GCA_044238415.1 Novosphingobium sp. | reverse complement strand
TGCCCGTCCCCGAAAGGATTATGAGCGCGCGCCATGGCCTCGTAGGCGGCCTTATCGTCGAGAAGATTGAAGATTTCGGTAACGATGCGAGTGACATCGGTGCCGACCAGCTTGGCGGTCCCGGCGGTCACGCCTTCAGGCCGTTCGGTCGTCTCGCGCATGACCAGCACCGGCTTGCCCAGCGCGGGGGCCTCCTCCTGCACACCGCCGCTGTCGGTCAGCATGATTTCGGCCAGACCAAGCAGCCTGGCAAAGTGCGGATAGTCCAGCGGCTCGATCAGCGCGACATTGTCCAGCCCGCCCAGCGCCATGTTCATCACGGCACGAACATTGGGATTGAGGTGCACCGGGAAAATCACCGCCACGTCATCGCGCGCGGCAATCTGACGGATTGCCTTGGCAATGTTCTCCATGCCGCCACCAAAGTTCTCACGGCGGTGGCTCGTGACGCCGATGATCCGCTTCCCAGCAAATCGCGCTTCGAGTTCATTAAGGCCAGCAGCAAGCGCCGGTTCGGCCGTGATCCGGTCCGTCACCCAATGCAGCGCATCGATCACCGTATTGCCGGTCACGTGGACCCGCGCCGGATCGGTTTGCTCCGCCACCAAAGCGGCGGCCGAAACATCGGTCGGCGCGAAGTGCAGGCTGGCGATCTGGCCGATGATCTTGCGGTTAACCTCTTCCGGCCAGGGGTGATAGATGTTGCCGCTGCGCAGGCCGGCCTCGACATGATCGACCGGCAGCTTGCGGTAATAGCCAGCCAGCGCGCCGGCCATGGCTGTCGCCGTATCGCCCTGGACGATGACCCGCGCGGGCTGCACTTCATCCATGACGCGGCCCAGCCCGGTGAGCAAGGCGGCGGTCAGGCTGTCCAGCGTCTGGTCGGGCCGCATCAGGTCCAGATCGTGATCGGGCACGATTCCGGCGATCTCCAGCACCTGGTCCAGCATCTGGCGATGCTGGGCCGAAACGCAGACCACGGGAGTAAAGCGTGGATCGGCTTCCAGCGCGCGAACCACGGGAAACAGCTTGATCGCTTCGGGACGGGTGCCGAACACGACGAGGATCTTGGCAGGCTCTGTCATTGCCGTCCGCCCTACCATTCAGGGGTTAACCATGAAATAAGGCCCATCGGATAAGGAGATCGCATGCGCGTTCTTGTTACCGGCGTCGCCGGCTTCATTGGTTTTCACCTGGCCCAAGCGCTGTTGGCGCGCGGGGATGTCGTGATCGGGGTCGATAACCTCAATGACTATTACCAGGTCAGCCTGAAGCGCGACCGGCTGGCCACGCTCGCCGCAGTGGCCGGGAACCGCTTTGCCTTCCACGCGGTTGACTTTGCCGACAACGCTTCGCTGACTGCCGCGCTGGGAGAAGTACAAATCGACCGGGTTGTGCACCTGGGCGCACAGGCGGGGGTCCGTTACTCGATTGAGAACCCCCACGCCTATGTCCAGTCCAACCTGGTCGGCCATCTCAATCTGCTCGAACTGGCGCGGCATCGCCAGCTTGATCATCTGGTCTATGCCAGTTCCAGCTCGGTCTACGGCGGCAACACCAAGCTGCCCTTTGCGGTTGAGGACCGGACCGATCACCCCGTCTCCCTCTATGCTGCAACCAAGCGTGCGGACGAGCTGATCAGCGAAAGCTACGCCCATCTCTATCGCCTGCCGCAAACGGGCCTGCGCTTCTTCACGGTCTATGGCCCCTGGGGCCGCCCGGACATGATGATGTGGATCTTCACCAGGAAGATCCTCGCAGGCGAGCCGATTCCCGTGTTCAATAATGGCGAGATGCACCGCGACTTCACCTACATTGACGACATCATCGCCGGGGTGATCGCCTGCCTCGACAACCCGCCGCCCGACGATGAACAGGAGAAAGCCGGTGGCAGCACCAAGCCGCACCGGCTCTACAACATTGGCAACAGCCGCTCCGAGCATCTGATGAAGGTCGTCCATCTGCTCGAAGAATGCTGCGGTCGGAAGGCGGTGATCGATTTCCAGCCGGTGCAGGCCGGTGATGTTCCCGCCACTTATGCCGATGTCACCGCAATTGCACGCGACCTTGGTTATGCCCCCACCACCAGCATCGAGGTCGGTGTCCCCAACTTTGTGCAGTGGTACCGGGACTATCACCAGGCCTGAGGCTTGAAGCCGCGCCCCGGTTCGGCAACATCGGGGCATGGCGATTCTTTCCGACAAGTGGATCCGTAACGAAGCCCGGCGCGCGGGCATGATCGAACCCTTCGTGGAGCGTCAGCAGCGCGACGGCTGCATTTCCTATGGCCTCTCATCCTACGGCTATGACGCGCGGGTGGCAGACGAGTTCAAGATCTTCACCAATGTCCATTCGGCGGTGGTCGATCCCAAGAATTTCTCGGCCAACAGCTTTGTCGACATGAAGACCGACTGCTGCATCATCCCGCCCAACAGCTTTGCCCTGGCCCGCACGGTCGAATACTTCCGCATTCCACGCGACGTGCTGGTGATCTGCCTGGGCAAGAGCACCTATGCCCGCTGCGGGATCATCGTGAACGTCACTCCGCTGGAGCCCGAATGGGAAGGCCACGTAACGCTGGAGTTTTCCAACACCACGCCGCTCCCGGCCAAGATCTATGCCAACGAGGGCGCCTGCCAGTTCCTGTTCCTGAAAGGCGATCAACCCTGCGAGACCAGCTATGCGGACCGCAGCGGCAAGTACATGGGCCAGCGCGGAGTGACCCTGCCCAAATTATAAGCGGAGAGGCGCAATGGATACCCCCCTGTTCGACCAGTGGCGCGCCCGCTCCCCCCATTATGATGAGAGCCACGAAGCGGTCTGCGCGACAGTCCGCGCCTTTGTGGCCAAGGAAATCACGCCAAACGTCGATAACTGGGAAGCCGCCGGCGAACTGCCCCGCGACCTGCATCGCAAGGCAGCCAAAGCGGGCATCATCGGCCTTAACTATCCCGAAGAGTTTGGCGGTACCGGCACGGCCTTTGGCCTGTTCCATTCATTGGTTCAGACCGAGGAACTGGCCCGGCCCGGCGCCGGGGGCATCTGCGCTTCGCTGATGACCCACGGGATCGGGCTCCCGCCGATCCTGGCGATGGGCAGCCCGGAATTGCAGCGCCGGATCGCCCCTGAAGTGCTGGCGGGCGAAAAGCTGATCTGCCTGGGCATCACTGAGCCCGGCGGCGGATCGGATGTAGCCAACCTGCGCACCACGGCCGAACGCCGGGGCGCAGCCTATATCGTCAATGGCGAGAAGACCTACATCACCACGGGCATGCGGGCCGACTATGTGACGCTGGCGGTGCGCACCGGCGGGCCGGGCTTTGGCGGCATCTCGCTGTTGCTGGTCGAACTCGACCGGCCTGGCGTCAGCCGCACGCCGCTTGCCAAGATGGGCTGGCACGCCAGCGATACGGCGACGATCCATTTCGACGATGTCGAAGTGCCGGTGGACAACCTGATCGGACCGGAGAACGGCGGCTTTGCCGGGATCATGCGCAATTTCAACGGCGAACGGCTGGGGATGAGCCAGCAGGCCAATGCCTTTGCCCGGATTTGCTACGAAGATGCGCTCGACTGGGCGCGCCAGCGCGAGACCTTTGGCAAGCCGCTGGTGACCAATCAAGTAATCCGCCACAAGCTGGCCGACATGGTGCGGCGGATTACCGCAACCCAGGCCTGGATCGATCATTGCGCCTGGACCGTGGAGAACGGCTGCGCCTTCCCAGGCGATTTCGCGCTGCTCAAGGTCCAAGCCACCCAGACGATGGAGTTTTGCGCGCGCGAGGCCTGCCAGATCCTGGGCGGAGCCAGCTTCATGCGCGGCAGCAGGGTGGAACGAATCTACCGCGAAGTCCGCGTTATGGCGATCGGTGGCGGCAGCGAGGAAATCATGTTCGATCTGGCCAGCCGCCAGTACCGGTTCTGAAAAGGCTTGCTATTTCAGCGCGTAAGGCGTTCACTCCGCCCACGGGGCCGCGCAACCTCGCGGACCCCGCAACGGGGGAGAATATCATGACCGCATATGCTGCGCCGCTGGGGCGGCTGCTTCTTGCACTGATCTTCATTCTGGGCGGAGCCAGCAAGTTCGGCAATCTGGCTGGAACGGGCGCCTACATGGAAACGGTTGGCCTGCCCGCGATCCTGGCCGGGCCGGCGGCAGCCTTTGAACTGCTGGGCGGCCTGGCGATCCTGCTGGGCTGGCAGACCCGGCTGGTAGCACTGTTGCTGGCGGGCTTCTGTGTAGTCACGGCAGTGCTGTTCCACACCAACTTTGCCGACCAAGTGCAGATGATCATGTTTATGAAGAACCTGGGTCTCGCAGGTGGTTTCCTGATGCTTTACGTCCATGGCGCAGGTGGAATGAGCCTGGATTCTCGCAAGGCAAGATAGCCACACCCAGCCTGCCGTAGCGTCAGGCAAAATAGGTTCGACATTGCCACCGAACTGTGCAGTTTTCGCATCGCCGAACTGCACAGATTCGGAGTAATGGAGAGCACCTGCATGACCGCCAAGGCTGACCGTCTTTACGATATCGTCGTCTACGGCGCGACCGGCTATACTGGCCGCCTGGTCGCCGAATACCTGGCTCATCATTATCAGGGCAAAGCGCCGAAATGGGCGATGGCGGGGCGCTCGGCCGGAAAGCTGGCCGAAGTGCGCGACCTGATTGGCGCTCCTGCCAATACGCCGTTGGTGGTCGCCAATTCGGACGACCCGGCCAGCATGAAGGCCCTCGCCGAAAGCGCGCGGGTGATCCTGACCACGGTTGGCCCCTACCAGCTTTATGGGGAACCACTGCTCAAGGCCTGTGTCGAGGCGGGTACGGACTATGCCGACCTCTGCGGCGAGCCGGGTTGGATGCGTGAGATGATCGACGCCTACCACGAGGCCGCCAAGGCCACTGGCGCGCGGATCGCCTTCTCATCAGGCTTTGATTCCATCCCATTCGACCTGGGCGTGTTTATGCTCCAGCAGGAAGGCAAGGCGCGATTTGGCAGCCCGGCGCCACGGATCAAAGGCCGGGTGCGGGCGATGCAGGGCACTTTCTCCGGCGGTACTGCCGCGAGCCTGACTGCGACGATGAAGGCGGTGGTCAAGAAGCCTAGCCTGATCCCGATCCTGCAAAGCCCGTTCGGCCTGACCCCGGGCTTCGAAGGACCAAGCCAGCCGATGGGACTGGTGCCCGAATACGACGAAGCGCTGGGCAAGTGGGCCGCGCCCTTCATCATGGCGACGATCAACACCAAGAACGTCCACCGCACCAACTTCCTGCTCGGTCACCCATACGGTACCGACTTCAAGTATGACGAGATGATGCTGACCAGTGCCGGCGAGCTCGGCGAAAAGGCGGCCCATGCCGTGACCGAAATGCTCAAAAATCCGTTCGGCGCCAAGCCACCCGCGCCGGGCGAAGGCCCCAGCAAGGAAGAACGGGAAAACGGTTTCTATGACGTGGTGTTCGTTGGCGAATGGCCCGACGGCAAGACACTGCGCTATGGGGTAAAGGGCCGTTACGATCCGGGCTATGGCTCGACCAGCCGAATGCTGGCCGAAACCGGCATTGCCCTGCTCGATTGTCAGGCTGGCGGCGGGATCGCCACGCCGGGTGCGCTGCTAGGCGCAGCCCTGGTCAAGCGCCTGCAGGACAACGCCGAGATCACCTTCGCGGTCGAGGGATGAGCGAGACCCTTGTAGCTCCCCGCGAGGAGAGCGAATGGACCGTCGGCTGGCGGATCGTGCTTGGCTGCGCGCTTGGCGCAGGGGCGGGCATCGTGCTGCTGTTCTTCACCTTCAATATGTTCGTGCTGCCGATGGCGCAGGAACTGGGGGTGACCCGCGGCGAGATCAGCTCGATCCAGGCTTTAATCGTTACAGGTGCCCTGGGCGCGGTGGTGATCGGACGCGCGGTAGACCGGTTCGGGTTCAAGCCGGTCTACCTGACCTGCGCCCTGATCGTGATCCTCGGCCAGATCCTGTCAGTATCGTTCGGTTCGACGCTGACTCACCTGGCGATTAGCGTGGCGGTGCTAGGCTTCTTCGGGGTGGGTACGACCGGCGTGGTTACCACCCGCCCGGTCAACGCCCATTTCCGTCGCTACCGGGGCCGGGCGCTTGGACTGGTGGCCACGGGCGTATCGGTCTTTGCCGTGATCGCCCCGCTGATCCTGGCCCCGATTGTCGAGCAATACGGCTGGCGCGGCGGGTTCCTGGCACTGGCCGGGTTTACCGCGCTGGTCGGCATACCAGCGGTGCTGTTCATCGTACCGGGCAGCGCCAGCCGGGCCCATACCGCTGTTGCGATGGGCGGAGGCGCCACTGACTGGTCATTTCTCAAGACCCGTGACTTCATGCTGATGGCAGCCAGCCTGATCGCCATGGGCGCGGCGACCGCCGGGTTTGTCGGCCAGCTTTCGCCGATCGTGCAGGAAGAAGGCTTCTCGGCTGCCACCGGCGCGCTGGCCGTGTCAGTCTTCGCCGGCGGGCAATTTGTCGGCCGGCTGCTGGGCGGCTGGCTGCTGGATACCTTGCGGCCGCAGTTCGTAGCGCTGGTCTTCACGGTCATTCCCGGCAGCGGCTTCCTGCTGCTGCTGCTGACCGATCAGTTGCTGTGGGCGGCCATCCTGGCGGCGGCAATGATCGGCCTACAGCAAGGGATCGAGGTTGATCTGTTCGCCTACTTCGTCGCGCGCCGCTTTCCAATTGCTCAGTATGGCACGATCTATGGCGCGCTGCACGGCTTTGGCTGGATCGGCAATGCCATGGGCATTGTCGGCGTGGGTTGGTTGCACGATGGCTTTGGCAGCTATGGCCTGGCCCAGGGCCTGGCCATGGCGGCGCT
>JBIIDJ010000035.1:0-23223 GCA_044238415.1 Novosphingobium sp. | reverse complement strand
GCGGGATCGATAATCCGGCCATCCAGTTCCTTGGCGACAAGCTGGCCAACGAATGCGGGGCCGATGACGAGATCGAAACCCTGTCCGATGTGCCGAGCCGCTCACTGCTGTCGCGCATCACCGACCACTACATGCAGATCCTCGCCAACCAGGCACCGATCGGGTTCGAGGCCGAGTTCGTCAACCAGCGCGAGGCGACAATCCTCTATCGCGGGATCCTGCTGCCATTCTCGTCCGACGATGACACGATCGATTTCATTTACGGTGTGATCAACTGGAAGGAACTGGCCGACCAGCAGACCACCGATGAGTTGTTGCTCGAGATTGACCAGGCGCTGGAAGTCCAGGGTCCCGAACTACGGCATGACGAGCTGACCGATTGGGCCGACGGCCCAGCCGAGGTCTCCGAAGACCTCAGCGAAGTCGGCCTTGCCGAAACCGAGTTGGATGATGCCAACGTTCTCGACCTCGGGGGATTTGTCGATGCAGAGTCGGCGGCCGATGCCGCCTTCCCGGAACCGTCGTTCGGTAGTTTTGCCAACAAACCCGCGGTGCAAGAATCGATGTCGGCCGATTTTGCCGCCGCCGATGACGCACCGGCGACCGACCAGACTGATGACTGGGCACCGCTGGCCGGTTCGCAGACTGAAGATGCTGCCGACATGGAACTGGCCGACTGGCTCGCCTCGGCCCGCGAGCTGGCCGAAGCCGCCCGCGGCAGTGAAGACCGCACCCGTCAGGCCCTTTATGCCGCGATTGGGCGCGCCTATGACTTTTCGCTGGCCGCCAGCGCAGCGCCAGAGGAATTCAGCGAACTGGTCGCCGATTCCGGACTGACCGTTCAGGACCGCGCGCCCATGACCCCAGTGGTCAAGCTGGTTTTCGGCGCGGATTACGACAAAACCCGCCTGACCGAGTATGCCTCGGCGCTCAGCCACGCCCATCGCCTCGGGCTCGCCCGCGGCTCGCTGGCTGACTATCTCAGCCGTGCGCCCGGCGGACTCAAGGGCGTTGTAACCGAAGAGCGCCGCGCCAAGCGCGCCGAAACCGGAGCGGTTGAAGAAGTCCGCGACACCCCGCGCGAGGCCCTGGCGCGTAAGCTGCGCGAACTGCAACAGTTCCCGTTTGAGGCCGTACCAGCCGATGGCAGCGAATTTACCCTGCTCATAGCGCGCCGTCTGCCGACTGGCGAAGTGGTGCTGCTGGGTGAAATTGGCGACGACGTACCGCTGCTCGAACGCGCCGCCCGCCGCCTACTCGGCTGAAGACCGGCCCTTCCGCTCAGCATGGGGCGCCGTGCCGCAAGGCATGGCGCCCTTTGCTTTTGCGCGCTAGACGGCTGGCATGACTATAGTGAGGAGACCGCGGCGGATGGGCTGGATCGGCTGGACCGTGCTTATACTCGCGCTGCTGGGCGGCGCGATCTACGGGGTCTGGCGCTATGCCCATGCCACAGGGGCCGTCGGCCTGCTCGAGTGGGCTGACCGAACAATTGGCGGAACCGCGGGTACCGCGCTGGCCGCCAGCGGCGTGCGCTATGGCAGCCTGCCCCCGCAGCGGCTCGACATCGTCGTTCCCAATGGACCGGGCCCGCATCCGGTGCTGGTGTTTTACCATGGCGGCGGCTGGCACATGGGACGACCAGAGGATTACCGCTTCCTGGGCCGGACCTTCGCGCGGGCCGGCTATGTGGTGGTATTGCCCGGCTATCGACTGGTCCCGGACGGCATCTATCCCCGCATGCTGGAGGATGGTGCACTGGCAGCGGCCTGGGTCCGGGCCAACATTTCCCGCTATGGCGGCGATCCGGAGCGGGTTGTCCTGATGGGCCATTCCGCCGGCGCCCACACCGCCGTCATGCTCGGCCTGGAACGGCAATGGCTGGGCCGACAAGGCTTGCCCGATGACTTCGTCAAAGGGGTGGTCGGCCTCTCCGGCCCGTACGATTTCTACCCCTTCACCTCAGATTCGGCGCGCAACGCTTTTGGCCATGTCGACCCGCCTTCTCTGACCCAACCAATCGCCTTCGTTCGCGGTGATGCCCCGCCGATGCTGCTGCTCAATGGCGATGCCGACACCACGGTGCGGCTCCGCAACAGCGTGGTGCTGGGCAAGGCCCTGACCGCGGCTGGCGCTCGTGCCGAGGTGCTGATCCTGCCCGGCATCAATCATGCCGATCCGGTGCTCAAGCTGGCCAAGCCCTTCGATCGCGACCCCCAGATTCGCCAACCGGTACTCGCTTTCCTGGGGGCGCTGAAGCAAGCTTCAGCGCCGGTTCAGGCGGCGGCAGAGTAAGTACGGCCCATGCGCCTCTTGTCTCGCCTGATCGCCCTGTTTGCCGCCCTGGCGATGACCGTGCAGCCCGCCGCCGCGCAGTCGGTTCTGCGCGATGCCGAGACCGAGGCATTACTCAATGACATGGCGGCGCCGCTGATCGCCGCCGCCGGGCTCAACCCGCGCAACGTCGATATCGTGCTGGTGAATGATGGCTCGATCAACGCCTTCGTGGCCGGCGGCCAGGTAGTCTATCTCCATTCAGGGCTGATCAACGCCGCCGGTTCGGCCAACGAGGTCCAGGGCGTGATCGCGCACGAACTGGGCCATATCACTGGTGGCCATGTGATCAGCGACGGTGGGGGCAAGGCTGCCCAAGGCATCTCGATCCTGTCGCTGTTGCTTGGCGTGGCGGCGGCCGCCGCCGGCGCCGGCGATGCGGCGATGGGAGTGATCATGGCCGGGCAGCAGGCCGCGCTGGGCAAGTATCTGGCCTTCAGCCGCAGCCAGGAATCGGCTGCCGATGCCGCCGGGGCTCAGTACCTGTCCAAAGCCGGTATCTCGGGCCGAGGCTCGATCGAGTTCTTCAAGCGACTGCAGAACCTCGAATTCCGTTATGGCTACACCCGCACGCCGGACAACGAGTTCTACCGGACTCACCCCATGACTGGGGATCGCATTGCCACGCTGACCGACACCTATCAGCGGGATCCGGCCTGGAACAGGCCGAACGACCCGATTTTGGAAGCCCGCTTCCAGCGCGCCAAGGCCAAGCTTTACGGCTATCTCGGCGAACCGCAGCAAGTCCTGCGGACCTATCCGGAAACGATGACAGACGTTCCGGCACGCTATGCCCGGGCCTATGCCTTCCATCGCCAGGCCTTCCCCGACCGCGCCCTCGCGGAAGCTGAGGCGCTGCTCGCCAAGGCGCCGAACGATCCCTATTTCCTTGAGTTGAAGGGCCAGATCCTGTTGGAAACCGGCAAACCCGCCGAAGCGCTGAACTATCTGCGTCGAGCCACCGACCTTTCCGGGAACCAACCGCTGATTGCCACCATCTTCGGCCACGCGTTGATTGCCACAGAGAACCCTCGGAACTTCAAAGAAGCCGAAGGAGTGCTCAAGACCGCCGTCGCGCGTGACCGCGAAAACCCGTTCGCGTGGTACCAGCTCGGCGTGGTCTATGCTGCCAATGGCGATATGGCCCGGGCCCAGCTGGCCAGCGCCGAGCGCCAGGTGATGAGCTGGCAGATGCCGCAGGCCCTGCGTAGCGCGCAGTCTGCCGAAGCCCAGCTGCCCATGGGTTCGGCAGACTGGTTGCGCGCCCAGGACATCGCCATGCAGGCCCGTGAAGCGATTGAACGGGCGAACAAACGCCGCTAGGCGCGGGCCATGGCCGCTGACACTCCGACCCGCTCACCTTGGCTTTATGCCGGTTTCGTCGCCGTTGCCCTGATCGGTGCGGCCGGAGGCTGGTGGCTTGGCAGCAGCCGCAGCGCCCCCAATCAGGCAGCGATCGAGGCTGTCGTCCGCAATTACCTGCTCGAGAATCCGGAAATCCTGCCCGAAGCCATGGAACGGCTGCGCCAGCGCGAGACCGAAAAGCAGCTGGCGGGCGTCGGCGACGATCTGACCAGGCCATTCCCCGGCGCGATCCTCGGCAATCCGGAAGGCTCAGTCGTGCTGGTCGAGTTCACGGATTTCGCCTGTGGTTATTGCCGGGCCTCAGTGCCGGAGATCGATGCGCTGATCGCCGCCAACCCCCAGCTGAAAGTCGTGGTGCGCGAGCTGCCAATTCTCTCTCCGGCGAGTGGCGATGCCGCAAAGTGGGCTCTGGCTGCCGCCGAGCAGGGCAAGTTCGCCCAGTTCCACAAGGCCATGTTCGCCGCCGGGCGCCCTGATGCGGGGACCATTGCATCCGCCGCCCAGGCCGCCGGACTGGACATGGATCGCGCCCGCCGGGTGATTGCAGAACCGCGCGTGGCGGCCGAGCTCAACCGCAACCTCGATCTCGCGCGCCAACTCAAGATCGACGGCACACCCAGCTGGGTGGTTGGCGATCAGCTCTTTGCCGGCGCGGTCGGCCGGGAAGTGCTGCAGAAAGCAATCGACGAGACGAAAGGCTGAGCGCGATTACTCGGCCAGTTTGGCGTACATCGAATTGATCGGCCGGGCCATTACGCGCCGCAGCATCGGCTCGAAGAATTCGAGCGGCTCACTGTCATAGTCGGGATCGAAGGCAGCCTGATCGTACTTTTCACAGAATTCGGCGCAGGCGGCGAAGTGCGGATGGTCCAGGAACCGGTCGCGAATGTTGCGGTCCATGCCGATGTAGTGGAAATAGTAATAGCCCTGAAAGGCGCCGTGATTCTGGCAGATCCAGTGGATTTCGTCGGAAACGAACGGCTTGATGATCGAGGCCCCCACTTCAGGGTGGTTGTAGGTCCCAAGGGTATCACCAATGTCATGTAGCAGGGCCATGACCACATAGGCCTCGTCCCGCCCGTCACGGTGAGCGCGAGTCGCCGTTTGCAGTGAGTGTTGCAACCGGTCGACGGGGAAACCGCCAAAATCGCCGTCCAGCAGGCGCAGGTGGGTAAGAACCCGGTCGGGCAGGTCCTTCGCAAAAGCCATGTATTCGCTGGAAATCAGCGCCCAATCTTCCTGGGTGCCTTCGGTCATGGCACGGAACTTGGCGCGCTCGTGGGCGTGGATCGGGCTGTCGATATCGGCCATTTTCGCTCTCCCTTGTTGCCCGCAGACTAACCCAAGCCGCACCGTCACGCAAAACATTCGCGGCGGGCCGGGCTTTTCTGCTATGCTCCACCGCATGGCCGTGCTGCCCTTTCGTCCGACACCGTTTTTCGCCAACAAGAACCGCGCTTTCTGGCGACTCCAGGCCGCAGGCTGGGGCGGGGCCATGCTGCTGCGGGCGATGTCGGGCATTGCCAACGGCCTGCCGCTCAGCTTCCTGGTGCTGGTTCTGATCTCGACGATCACCGGCTTTTCGCTGACCCTGATTCTCTCGGTGATCTACCGCCAGCTGATCAATCGGCGGCCGCTGATCACCTGGGGGGTCACCGCCCTGGTCCTGCCGGTGGCAGTGGGGATCTATGCCTTTGTCGATGCCTGGGTGAGCTCGCTCTACTACGCCGATGGTTCGGCCGGGGTGGCGCAACGATTCATCGGCCTCTTCTACATCGGCCTGACCCTGCTGGGGGCCTGGTCGGCACTCTATTACGCTATCAACTTCTTTCTGCAGATCGAAGAGCAGAACGATCAGCTGATCCGGCTGGAAAACCAGGCAACCCAGGCCCAGCTCGCCATGCTGCGCTACCAGCTCAACCCGCATTTCCTGTTCAATACGCTGAACTCGATCTCCACCCTGGTACTGCTCAAGCAGACCGAGCCGGCCAATGCCATGCTCAGCCGGCTCTCATCGTTTCTGCGCTATACCCTAGTCAACGAGCCAACCGGCCGGGTGACAGTGGCCCAGGAGGTGGAAACACTGAAGCTCTACCTCGATATCGAGCGGATGCGGTTCGAGGAACGACTGCGCACCGCATTCCGGATCGATCCTGCGGCCGAAGCAGGGCTGTTGCCATCGCTGCTGCTTCAGCCGCTGGTCGAAAATGCAATCAAGTATGCGGTCGGTCCACAGGAGGCCGGGGCCGAGATCACCATTTCGGCGCAACTCGTCGGACCCAACCTTCGCATCACCGTCTCCGACACGGGTCCGGGATTGCAAAACACGGGGAGCGACAACAGGTTCGATGGCGTGACTTTCGATGGCGGCGAACCTGTATCCACCGGCGTTGGGCTGGCCAACATCCGCGACCGGCTGCTGCAAGCCTATGGCGAAACGCACCGGTTCGAGACGCTGGAGCCGCCGGAGGGCGGCTTTGCCGTGCTGATCGAGATCCCGTTCGAAAAGCGTGAAGCCGTTGCCGCCTCTGCCCCGCGCATCCCCGCGCTGGCTGGCTGACCCCAAAGGACCTGCCAATGACAATCCGTACCATTCTGGTCGATGACGAAAAGCTGGCAATCCAGGGACTGATGCTGCGGCTCCAGGCCTTTCCCGATGTTGAGATCATCGACACCTGCTCCAACGGGCGTGAGGCGATCCGCAAGATCAAGACTGAAAAACCGGACCTGGTCTTCCTGGACATCCAGATGCCCGGGTTTGACGGCTTCAGCGTGGTCAAGGGCGTAATGGAGATCGAGCCGCCGCTGATCGTCTTCGTAACGGCCTATCAGGAACACGCCGTCCGCGCGTTTGAGGCCAATGCAGTCAATTACCTGATGAAGCCGGTCGACGAGGATAAGCTTGCCGACACGCTTGAACGGGTGCGTCAGCGTCTGGCCGAAAAGCGTTCCGCCGAAGAGGCCGAAAAGCTCAAGTCAGTCCTGGCCGAAGTTGCACCCGATGCCATGGGGGCCCTGCCCGATGAGGCCGAGCCGGCGGCGGCGCGCTATGAAAAGCTTATCAATATCAAGGACAAGGGCCAGATTTTCCGGGTCGATGTCGATTCGATCGAGCGGATCGAGGCGGCGGGCGACTACATGGTGATCTACACCGCCGATACCAGTCTGATCCTGCGTGAAACGATGAAGGACCTGGAGCGCCGGCTCGATCCGCGCGTTTTCCAACGCGTTCACCGCTCGTGGATCGTCAATCTCAACAACGTCCGCCAGGTCAAGCCGCATACCAACGGCGAATGCTTCCTGGTGCTGGAAAGCGGGGCCGACGTGAAGGTGTCGCGATCGTATCGCGACGTGGTGGCCCGCTTCGTGCATTGACGGGCCAGGGCTGAGACTGCCGCCAAGCTCCATTCGTGTCGAGTATAGTCGATACACCTGACCTGCCGTGTCTCGACTATGCTCGACACGAACGGGGATGTTTGCAATTGAACCTGGCATGACCAGCTTCACCTTGCCCGGCTTTGACCTGACCGCCTTCGTCCGCGCCACGCTGGACGAAGACCTTGGCCTGGGCCTGCCCGGCGGGGGGCATGACGTGACCAGCGAAAGCGTGATCCCGGCCGCTGCGCGGTTCTCGGGCGTGATGGACAGCCGCGATGCGATCACTGTGGCCGGCCTGCCGATTGCGGTTGCCTTCTTTCGCGCGCTCGATCCCGGCATGGAAATCACCATACTGGCCGAGGAGGGACAGCAGGTTCCGGCAGGGACCGACCTGATGCGGCTGTCGGGCAATGCGCGGGCCATGCTGACGGCAGAGCGCGCCGCGCTGAATACGGTTCAGCACCTCTCGGGCATTGCGACCATGACGCGGGCCTATGTGGCCGCGATGCAGGGCAACGCCACGCTGCTCGATACCCGCAAGACCATCCCGGGCCTGCGCCATCTGGAGAAGTATGCCACGCGCATGGGTGGAGCAAAGAACCACCGGATGGGCCTCTGGGACGCGGCCATGATCAAGGACAACCACGTCCTTGTCGCGGGCGGCGTGGCCGAGGCGGTGCGGCGCGCGCGGGAAGCCGGGGTGCAGAATATCATCTGCGAGGTAGACCGGATCGACCAGATCGAACCCGCCATTGCTGCCGGGGCCAGTCATATCCTGCTCGACAACATGGACGTGCCGCTGCTGCGCGAGGCCGTAACACTGATTGCAGGCCGCGTGCCCTGCGAAGCCTCCGGCGGGGTCAGGCTTGACACGATTTCGGCGATTGCCGCCACCGGGGTGACCTATGTTTCGGTCGGCCGCTTGACCCAGAGTGCCCCGGCAGCCGACATCGGGCTCGATTTCACGCCGTTATGATTCGGCCTGCTCTGGCTGCCGCCACGCTGCTGCTGCCGCTTCCTGCGCTGGCGCAGGCCTACCAGTGCCGCATCCCGGAGCGACTTTCGATGCCCGCGCCGCCGCGCCAGGACGAGCCCACGGTGCGCATGCCGGTGGCGCGCTATAGCCTGGCGGCCAGCTGGTCGCCCGAGCACTGCAAGACGCGGGGCCGCAATGATCTCTTGCAGTGTGGCGGGCAGGCTGGCCGGTTCGGCTTCATCCTGCACGGCCTTTGGCCCGAAGGCGCCGCGGGACGCTGGCCGCAATGGTGCGCATTGACGCCGCGCCCCAGCCTGGCCGACTTGTCCGAACACATTTGCATGACTCCGAGCCCGCGCTTGCTGGAGCGCGCCTGGGCCAAACATGGATCATGTATGGCGGCCCGTCCCGATGCCTATTTCAAGGCGGCGGCAATCCTCTGGCGCTCGGTCAAATGGCCCGACGCCGATGGCCTGTCGCGTCGGCCCGACCTGACCGCGGGCGATCTGCGCGAAGCCTTCCTGGTCCGTAATCCGGACTGGCCGCGCGCGGCGGTGGGCGTTGCCACCTCCCGCACTGGCTGGCTGCGCGAACTGCGGCTCTGCTACGGGCGCGATTTCATGCCGCAGGCCTGTCCGCGTAGCACCTTCGGTCCGCCCGATTCGGCCCGGCTGAAGATCTGGCGCGGAACCTAGCGCCGCGCCGCGAAGAACTCGCGAAGCAACGTGCCCGCTTCGCTCTCACCCATGCCCGAATAGACTTCCGGCCGATGGAGACATTGCGGTTGATCGAACACCCTGGCGCCATGTTCCACCGCTCCGCCCTTGGGATCGGCCGCCGCGTAGTAAAGCTTGGCGATTCGCGCATGGCTGATCGCCCCGGCGCACATCGGACAGGGCTCCAGCGTAACCCACAACTCGCAACCATCGAGCCGTTCGTTGCCCAAGGCAGCGGCGGCGGCCCGAATCGCCAGGATTTCGGCGTGAGCGGTTGGATCAGATTGGCTGCGTGGCTGGTTATGCGCTGCGGAAATGATCCGTCCGTCCTTGACCACCACAGCCCCGATCGGCACTTCACCCGTGGATTCGCCTTTCCGCGCCTCGATCAGGGCCAATTGCATCGGTTCGGGCAGGGGCCAACGGCTCATTTCTGCGGAATTGGCGGCAATACCTTGACCGCACAAGGGTGAATCGCTAAGGGCGCGCCTTCTCCCCACTCGGGTAGCCATTTTTCTAAGCGAGTTTTGACATGTCCCGCATTTGCGAACTGACTGGCAAGGGCCGCCAGGTTGGCCACAACGTCAGCCACGCCAACAATAAGACCAAGCGCGTCTTTCTGCCCAACCTGCAGAACGTCACGCTGATGTCGGAAAAGCTGGACCGCAGCTTCAAGTTCCGTGTTTCGACTCACGGGCTGCGCTCGGTTGAACACGTCGGCGGGCTGGACAACTGGCTGCTGAAGACCACCGACAGCAAGCTTTCGGCCAATGCGCTGAAGGTGAAGCGCGAACTGAAGAAGGTGGCCGAGGCCGCCTGATTCGCGCGGGTCGCGGTAACGCGCCCAGCCCTGAACATAGCGTGAGGCGTCCGGTCAATCGGGCGCCTTTTGCTTTGCCGGGGTGCCGGGCAGGTTGGCCGGGTCCAGTTCCAGCCGCAGCAACAGCGTCCGTTGGGTCACCGCGCCGTTCGCATCGCTGGTCAGCCAGATGGTCAGCCGCCCATCGGCCAGCGGCTCGATCGCCAGGCCTTCATAGTTCTCTTCGAGCCCCGTGCCTTCTAGCGAAACCAGTGGGGTGCCCCGCCAGGGCCGGCCTGGCGCGATCTGCCGCGGGTCAGCAAGGACGATCTGCGTGCCGAATCGCGGCGGCATCGGCCAGCGCAACCGCCGGGTGAGGACCAGGATCCGGCCATCGGGCAATTCGGCCATGTCGGTAGGCCGAAACCCGGCCGGGCCGATGAAACTGAACCGTTCAGCCCGCCCCGGGCCGCCATCGCGCTGCGGGGCAAAGCGCAGCGCCTCATGCCCGGTCCCGCCGCCGGTCCAGCCGCTTTCCGCATAGGCTTCGGCGAGGATCAGGAACGAGCCGTCCGCCCGCCGGAGCATGGCCTCGGCCCCGCTGTTCACCGGCCAGCGGCGCATCGCGGGCGGGGCGAACCGCGCCGTGATGCGCCCGCCCGAATCAAGCCGCAGCAGCGCATTGCGCCCTTCTGCCGCCAGCCAGGTTTCGCCGGTGCGCGGGTCGCGGCTGGCTGCCTCGACATCGCGCATGGATTTGTCATGAGCCTCGCGCCCGAACAGCGCGGCCTGAAAGGCTTGTCCGGGGCGGCCTGGTTGCGGCAGTTCCAGCCGCTGCCCCAGATCGCTATAGGCCCGCAGCCAGCCAGGCGCCGGAACGACCAGCGCCGAATAACCGCCAAAATTGCTGTTGGCGCTGGTCAGTCGCCAGGCGCCGGTCAAGCTGAATGGCGCCAGGCTGACCGCAACCGGGTCTGGCAAGGCGAGCGGAGTTACGGCAACTATCTGGCTGGAATTGTGCCGATGCGGGGGATCGCGCAGCCAGACCGTGGCAACCAGCGCCAGGATTGGCAGAAGGATCAATAAGCGGCGCAGCACTGGCCAAGCTCTGTTCGCTCAGCCGCCACAAATCAAGCGCGATCGAACCGGCAACCGGCCGGGCGCGCCGATCAACCCCCGCCCAGCGTGCCGTTGGTGTGGCCCTTGTTCATGTCCTGAACGAGGCCACGCGCTTCCTCGTTACCCTGGGTGATGACGCGATCCCATTCCCGGTTGGTCCGGCAGACCTTGCGGCGCATGGCGATCGAACCGGTCACCGGCTGGCTTTCGCAGCGGATATAGGCAGGATGATCCTTGTCCAGACCCTCGTTATAAGCCTTGATCTGCGCGGCTTTCATGCGGATCGGGCCGCGCAGTCCGGTCGTCTGGACTTCAGCAGTCTGCACAACGGGAGCGGGGGGCGTACCCGCAGGCAAGGTGGCTGGCGCCGCAGTTGCGGTAAGCGTGATGGCGAGCAGGACTGACACGATATGGCCTCGATCGGGAAAGTGGCTTTTTATCAGGTTACACCCGTTTGGCCTGTTGCGGCAATGCGGCTGAGCAACTGGTGCATCGGGCCAGTCGGGTAGGGCGGGCTGATTGACCTTGGCGGGCAGCCGTCGCATGCTTGGCCCGATTGATCCGAGGAGTACTGCGATGTTCCGTCTGCCGCCTGCCACCGCCCCGCTGACAATAGCGCTGGCCCTGCTGGCCGCTCCGGTCGCTGCGGCCGACACGGCGGAGCGGGACGACAGGGCGGGCCAGGGCGGCAAGGACGACGGCCCGCCGCCGCCGGTGTTCCAGGCCGTGCTTGATTGCAAGGGCCTGGCCGATCCTGCCGCGCGGCTGGCCTGCTATGACAAGGCCGTAGGCGCAATGGACGCGGCCCGGGCCGCCAAGGACCTGGTGGTCACCGACCGGGCGACCGTGCGCGAGGCCAAGCGCGGGGTGTTCGGCCTGTCGCTGCCCAGGCTGAAGCTTTTCGGCGGGGGTGACGACGAGGACGTGACCGAGATCGAAAGCACGATCGCGGCAATCCGTTCGGCCAGCGACGGCAATCCGGTTTTCACCCTGGCCGACGGCGCGCGCTGGAAACAGACCGAAGGGCGCAATACCTTCCCCAGGGTTGGCCATCCGATCCGGATCCGGCAGGCCGCGATGGGCAGCTACATGGCCAATATCAACGGAAAGGCGGCGGTGCGGGTGGTCCGGCTGGCGAATTGAGGTCGCCCTAGCTTCAGGACCCTAGGGCCGGAACTCTTCCTCGCCGACAGCCCCCAGAACCGCCGAGCCGCTGGCAAAGAGTCCGCGGATCAGGTCGCGTTCGGCCAGGGTCAGCCACGGGTTCCAGACATCGAAGATCAGCACGGCGCGCAAGTGGTCGCTGTCGTTCCAGGCCTCGTGTTCGATCGTATCGTCAAACACGAAAGCCTCGCCCTCGTGCCATTCGCGGGTCTCGCCCCCCACCCGGAAGCCGCAGCCTTGCGGCACGATCAGCGGGAGGTGCACGATCGATCGGATGTTGGTGACGCCGGTATGCGGCGGGATCCGGGTACGCGGCTTGAGCAGCGAGAAGAATGCGGTCGGCCCGCGTCCGGGGATATCGGCACGCTGGAACGCCTCCAGCGCGGCAACGGTCTGCGGGCAGGCTGCGTGGATGGCGGGGTTGGGGCGGCCGAACTCCCACAGGAAGATCGCCCCCCAATCGAGCGAATTGTCGAGCGGGGTCCACTTGTTGTCGGGCGTGCCTTTGCGCTGGGTGACGTAGGGCCGCAGCACCGCGCCTTCGCCCATGAGCAAGGCGCGCAGTTCGTCGCGGATCGCATCGGTACGGGCCTCCAGTTCGGCCAGCCAGGGGAAATGATCGCGCGCGAAGAACTCATCGACGGGGAGGAAGGGAAATTCGATCCCGTGGCATTCGTTGCGATAGATCCGGCGGCGGCCCATCAGCACGTCAAGACAGGCATCGAAGCGGCGGGTGTCGGCTGCGGCCAGCCCAGCGCGTGTCTCGGTGGTCTCGGCGGCGATCCGCTGTTCCATCTCGCGGGCATGATCGACCAGGAACCGTTCGGCGTGATCGAGCACCGGCTGCAGGCCCGGCGGCTGGCTTTCCGCCATCTGGGCGAGCGCAATCACTCCGCGCCAGGCCAGCGCGGCCTGCGGCCCTTCGCTCCGCCGTTCGTGCAGCTCCGCCTTGCGTAGCAGGGCCATGAAGTTGCGCTGGTCGATCGCCAGAGCCTCGTCCAGCGCCTCCGCCTCGCCGTGGTCATTGCCTTGATTGCGGCGGGCGGTTGCCACGTTGAGCCATAGACTGGCCTCGGCAGGGTCTGCCGCAGTGGCCCGGAGGAACAACACTTCGGCCTGGGCGAAACTGCCCTCGGCTAGGGCCAGCATGCCGCGCGAATTGAGCGCCAGAGCACTTTCCGGCGCCAGTTCTACCGCCTGGTCCAGCAAATTGGCGGCGGCTGCTAGGTCCTGCTGCTGCTGCGCAGCTCGCGCCTGGCTGAGCAGATCCTGCAATCGTTGTTCCACGCGACACCCCTATCTGGACAAGGCGAATGGCAGGGCCTAGCCCGGAGGAGGGCCTTACCACTTTGCGGTTTCGAACCAAACGGGTGGCGGGTCAAGCATAGGCAGGACTTGACAGGGCTGGACCGGAGGCAGTGAGCACGACCGCGCAGGAATGGAAACGGCGGGCCGAGAATGCCCTGCGCGCCCGGGCAAACGGCGAGGCGATCGATGCCTATCGCCAGTATCTCCAGCTTCAGCCCGATGACGGCGATGCCTGGTTCAACCTGGCCTTCGTGCTGCGCGGGCAGCGCCACTTTGCCGACAGCGCTGCAGCCTACCGTGAGGCGCTGGCACGGGACATTGTCCGGCCGGAGGAAGCGCGGCTTAACCTGGCCGTGATTCTGTCCGAACATTGTGGCGATGAGCTTGAGGCCGAGGCCGAGTTGCAGGCTGCTGTTGCCGCCAATCCCCAATTTGTGCCGGGATGGCTCAACCTGGGCAACCTGCGCGAAGACCTGGGCGACCCGGAAGGCGCTGACGAGGCCTATGCCGCCGCGCTAGAGGTCGATCCAGCCTGCGGGAGGGCCCATGGCCGCCGGGCGATGATCGCCATGCACCAGGGCGATCCGGACGAAGCCGCCGCCCGGCTGGAGCAGGTCCTGCGCGAGCACCGCGTGGTCCGCGCCGAGGATCAGGCCGAAGTGCTTTTTGCCTTCGGCCATGTGCTTGATGTGGTCGGCAATTATGAGCTGGCCTTCGCGGCCATCGATCGGGCAAACCGCCTGCGGGGGCAGCATCTGCGCTACGATTCAGCTGCTGCCGAGCGGCGGATCGATACGATCATCGCTGGCGGTTCGACGCGACTTGCCCCTATTCCGGCAGACGGCATCGACCCACTGTTCATCTGCGGAATGTTCCGCTCCGGATCGACGCTCGCCGAAGTGCTTATTGCGCGGCAGTTCGGACTGATCGCGGGTGGCGAGCTGGAGGCCGTTCCGGCCCTCGCCGATCAGCTTGGCCTAACCCGGGGCAAGCAACTGGCGGCCCTCGATCAAGGCAGCCTCCTGGCCGCGCGGAACACCTATGGGGCGGAGGCCCGGCAATCACACCGGGTGTCCGACGGGATTATCGACAAGCGTTGCGACAATTTTCTTCACATCGGGCTGATCAAGGCCATGTTGCCGGAAGCGCGGATCATCCACACGCGCCGCGACTGGCGCGATACGCTGGTTTCGCTCTATTTTGGCAACTTCGATAACAGCATGGCCTATACTTTCAGTCTGCCGGGAGCGGCCCATTGGTGGCGGCAGTACCGCCGCCTGATGGATCACTGGGAAGCGCTTTATGGTGCCGACATCCTGAGCCTGGACTACGAACTGCTGGCCACATCGCCGCAAACCGGCCTGGATCAGGTCGGGCAGTTCCTGGGACGACAACCCGCCGGTCCGCAGCAGGCCAATGCGCCGGCCCGCAACCGCACTGTCAAAACGCTGAGCGCCTGGCAGGTCCGCCAGCCGGTAAATGATCGTTCGATCGGACGGTGGCGGAACTACCGCAAATATCTCGCACCGGTGATCGATCTGGGGGAAGCCGAATGAGCAGCGCAACTGGCAACCTCGCTGACAGCACATTGGCGGATGCCGACTGGCTGGCCCACCGCTACGATCCCGGCCAGGATGCAGTGCATTTCATCGCGGCAGCGCGGGCCTTGCGTCAGGACGTACCGTTTCTGACCGACGAGTATCTGCCCGGCCACAGTGATCCGCGGATCATTGGCCGGGGCGAGCTGGGCCTTGCGCCTCGCCCGGTGAACTACATTTTCCACTCAGCCTATTGCTGCTCAACCCTGCTGGCCGCCTGTTTCGACCTGCCAGGGCGGTCGCTATCACTCAAGGAACCGCAGCTGCTGAATGATATGGTCGGCTGGCGCCACCGCGGCGCGCCGCAACAGGCGCTGGCCGGCGTGCTCGATCACAGCCTGGCCCTGCTGGCCCGGCCGTACGAACCCGATGAAGTGGCGGTCATCAAGCCATCCAATATCGTCAATGGGCTGGCCCATGCCATGCTGTCCCTGCGGCCCGACAGCCGGGCGATACTGCTCCATGCGCCCTTGCGGGTGTTCCTCACTTCTATCGCTCGCAAGGGCCTGTGGGGCCGGTTGTGGGTGCGCGAGCTGTTCGTCGCGCAACGGGCCGATGGGCTGGTAAGCGGTCTTGGGTTTGAGGATCATGAGTGGATCCGCCAAAGCGACCTGCAGATCGCGGCAATTGGCTGGCTGGCCCAGCAACGGCTGTTCCACCAATTGCTCGCCCGCTGGCCGGACCGGCTGCGCTCGCTCAATAGCGAAGACCTTATAGCTCAGTCCGAACGGGCCCTGCGGGTCGCGGCCGAGCTGTTTGGCCTACACCTCGATGGTGCAGCCCTGGCTGGTACGATCGAGCGCAATTTCGGACGGGACAGCAAGACGGGCGAGTCCTTTACGGCCGGTCGGCGCGAGGCTGACCGCAAGGCTGGCGAAGCGGTTCATGCCGATGAGGTGGACAAGGTCTGCGTCTGGATCGAGGCTGTGGCGGAGGCCGTGGGGATCGATCTGGAACTGCCCCATTCGTTGATCTGACCAGACCCACAGCCTAGATCAAAGGGGATTCCCGGCAATCGGGCCACGAAAAAGGGGGCGTCCCGCAGGACGCCCCCTCTTCGTTTGGCAATCTGAAGTTGCTTAGAACTTCAGGCTGACCGAGGCGTTGAACGAACGACCCAGCGGATCGTACATCGACGGGAAGGTGTTCCCGCTGTTCGCCGTGGTCGTGCCGGCACCGTCGCCAAGGAGCGGAGCTTCCTTGTTGAACAGGTTGGTCACGCCCAGGGTCAGGCCGATGTTGTCGTTGACGTTGAACCGCACCGACAGGTCGATGTAGTTGTAGGCATCGATCTTGTTGAAGTTGAACGTCTCGCCAGCCTTCGGCGAGCTTGCACCCGGGGCGTTCGTGACAGTGCCCGAGAACAGGTTGCGGCTGGCGGTGGTGAAGCCGCGAGCAGCAAAGTCGGCTGCCTGACCTTCGTACTGCATCGAACCGATGTGACGCCACAGCACCGACACGTCGACAGCGCCGAAGGTCAGCGTGGTGCGCTGCTGGAACGAGAACTCCGGCTGCAGCTGACCCAGAGCTGGGCCGCAGTTGGCCGAGTAGTAGCCCACGCAGTCGCGGTTGACCGAGGTCGGCGATGCACGGAAGGTCAGCGAGTCAGTCCAGTTGCCAGTCAGATTCCAATCCAGGCCAACCTTGCCGATTTCGGTCCGGTAGTTGACGCTGAAGTCGATCCCGCTGGTAGCCAGACGGCCACGGTTGGTCAGCGGCGAAAGCAGGCCGCGGGTGGTCAGAGCGGAACCGCTCAGACCGCCGGTGACCGGGTTACGCCGGATCTGGGTGGTGCACGCTGCCGAAGCTGCCTGCGCCGCAGACATCGTCGACGGGCTGGTGGTGAAGCAGTTCGTCAGGATGTCACCCGGGGTGGCGAAGGTGATCGCCTGGTTGACCTTGATGTTGTAGTAATCGACGGACAGCGTCAGGCCCGGGACGAAGTCCGGCTGGAACACCGCACCAACGGTGAAAGTGTCCGCCTTTTCGGGCTGGATCGTCGGGTCACCACCCGAGGTCAGGTTCGCCTGGTTGGCAGTCGGGTTCGGGATGGTCCCGATCGTTGCTGCCGAAGCGCCCTGGTTGATACAGGCCTGAACGAAGTTCGGGTTGGCCAGGTTGGCGTTCAGCGGGTTGGTGGCGGACACCTGGGCGGCCGTCTGCGCACCGGCGCAGGGGTCGATCAGCAGGCTGGTCAGGCCGGTCGAAACCGGCACGAACAGCTCGTTGATGTTCGGTGCACGCACCGCGCGCTGGTAGTTGCCGCGCAGCTTGACCGATTCAACCGGTTCCCAGGTCAGGCCGGCCTTATAGGTCCAGGCACCGAACTTGGGTTCGCCGGTCGCCTTGACGGTGTAACGCGAATAACGCGCACCCAGTTCAAGCACCAGCGAGTTGAAGAACGGCGAGTCTTCGATCAGCGGAGCGTTCAGCTCGCCGAACACTTCGCTCACGTCATAGCCACCCTTGAACGGCAGGATCGCACCACCGGCGCCACCGAGTTCGCCCGGCGACTGTGCGAAGGCATCGGGGATACGCTGGTAACCATAGACGCGGTGCTCGGCACCAAGCGCGAAGGTGATGTTATCGCCACCCAGCGCAAAGCCGGTGTCACCCGACAGCACGCCGCGGACCTGGCTGAGCTTGTTCTTGATCTTGATGAAGCTCGAACCGTTGAGGAAGGCCGCCGCTGCCGACGAAATGCTGCCGGCCGGCCCCCACAGGTTGAGCGGAACGCAACCATTGGTGGTGACGGTGCAGGCGCCGGCGGAAGTGGAGTTCAACGCCTGCTGGACGCGCGAACGCAGCACGTAACCCGACTGGAGCTGGTCCAGTTCGCTTTCGCCATGGGCACCCGAGATGTCGAACGAGATCGCATCGCTGATGTCCCACTTCACGCCAGCGCGATAGTCGAACATCTGGGTGGTGTAGTCCGAAACGCGCGGACCGATTTCCACCGTACGGCGATAGACAGCCGGAAGCGGCAGAGCCGGGTTGGTATTACAGGCAGCGCCCAGGGCGATACCGGCGCGCGTGCAGATTTCATCGCGCACGGAGGCCGGCAGGAACGGGTTGTTGCCGGGGATGGTCAGAGCTTCGCCGAAGATGCCCGACGGGGCGATAATCGTCGAGACGCGGTTCTTCGAATACATGCCGCGGGCATAGACTTCGATCGAATCGCTCACTTCGTACCGGGCCGAGCCGAACACGTTGAAGCGCTCGTACGGGGTCTGGTAGATGTTGTACGGGTTGAAGTTAAAGCCGTTGTAGAAATCGGCGAAGGCCGTGCCGCCTTCATTGATCTGGCGGATGTTCGAGCCCGGAATGGCCGGGTTAGAAGCGAAGGCGATCGTGGTCGGGACGCTGGTACGCGACGAACCCGAAGCGCGGCCGGTGCCGGAGTTGACACCGAAGACCGAAACGTCACGGGCACCCTGGTAGACCGGGTTGGCCTTCTGGTAGCCGACGCTCAGCACCGCGTTGCCGCGGCCGTCGTCGAAATTGCCGCCGATGGTCAGGTCGGTACGGAAGATCTGGCCGTCACCTTCCTGAGTCATCTTGTACGCGCTGGTCAGGTTGACGCCGGCGAAGTCCCTCTTCGTGACGAAGTTGACAACGCCGGTCACCGCGTCGGCACCGTAGGTGGTCGAGGCGCCACCGGTCAGCACGTCAACGCGCTGAACGAGCGCGAGCGGGATGTTGTTGAGGTCAACCGTGCCGAGCTGGTTGGCAACGACGATGCGGTTGCCGTCAAGCAGGACGAGGTTGCGCTGCGCGCCGAGACCGCGAAGGTCGATCGATGCGAAGCCGCCGTTGCCGTTGTTGACGGCCGAACCGATACCGGCCACCGCACCCGGCAGGCCGCGCAGCAGTTCTTCGGCGTTGCCGGTGTTGCGCAGCTGGATTTCCTCTTCGCCGACCACATTGACCGGGCTCGAGGCTTCGAGGTTGGGGTTGCGGATCAGCGAGCCGGTGACGACGATCGTCTCATCGGCAGCTTCGTCTTCCGCTTCCTGCGCATAGGCGCCGGTCGAAGCGAGCATGGCGATGGCCGAACCGGCCAGCGCGAGCGACTGCAGGTAAGTCGCGCTCGAAAGCGATTTCTTGGTGGTTTTCACAGGTTCTTCCCTCTGTACATCCCGCAGGGTCTCTGCGTGGATTTCCTGGATCACCCGCCGCCCGGACAGGGCAAAGGCCCCGCCAAGATTGCGGATAGATGGACGGTCCATGACGAAATAGCTTCAGCGGAGCAAAGAAATTCAAGTCCCAGGATACATTAGCGGCGAAAATGTTGCATCGCTGCCACAGCACAGTGAAACTTGTGCAACAATGCTGCGCAAAGCACGGATTCAGCGCAATTCTGCGTCACGTACGTTACGCCAATCCCTAGGTCGGGGCGGACATCGGCGGAACGAACAGCTCCGGATCGAGCCGTGAATCGCGCCATTTCAGGCTCCAGTGGAGGTGCGGGCCGGTTGCCCGCCCGGTTGCGCCGATGCGGCCGACGAATTGCCCCTGCCGAACGGTGTCGCCCATTGCCACGGCCAGGGCGGAACAATGGAGGAAGGCGCTGTTCAAACCCATTCCGTGATCCACCATCAGCAGGCGCCCCTCAAGCGAGAAGGGATTGTCCGGCGCAAGCATGACAACCCCGTCGGCTGGGGCAACGAACGGAGTCCCGCTGGCCCCGGTGGCAATGTCGGTGCCCGAATGATAGCTGCCGGGAATACCGTTGTAGATCCGCTGCGATCCGAACCGGCCCGACAGGCGCCCCACCACCGGCCAGATCATCTTCTGCTGCCATCCATCCGATTGGCGCTCAATGGCACGGGCATTCCTGATCTGCCCCAGTTCGGCGGCGCGCCGGCGGGCGAACTCCTCGCTGGGTGTCGCACCCGGCCTGGGGCCAATCGGGATATGTTCGATCTTCCAGCCCCGCGGAGCGATTGCCAGCAGGTAATCGACCAATGCGCCATCGCTCAGCTGGGCGGTAAGCCGGGCTGCTGGGCCAGCATCACGATCAAAGGCCACGAAGAAGCGGCCATCGCTGCCCAACGGCACTGGCCGGCCGTTAAACAGGAGCCCGCGCGAGCCGCGCGGCGCGACACCCCGCGCCCAGCCGCCCTGGGTCAAGTGGCCGGAAAGAGCAAAGGCAGCGGCAGCTTCGGCGCCCCAGGCCGATTGCCGGGCAAGCAGCGCCGCCAAACCCGCGCCAGCCCCGCCCAGCAGGACAGCGCGGCGGTCCACGTCAGGCCTGCCCTAGCAACCGCCGGCTGGCAATTTCGGGCGAGGCATAGGCTTCCTGGCGTTCGACGCTCCAGTAGCGCAGCAACTCGAGCGGGATCGCTTCAGCCGTGACAGCGCAGGCCACGAACTTGCCCGCAGTAAGCACGCGAAAGCCGTTGGCCTGGTAGAACAGCGTCGCCGGACGATCGGAAGCGGACATCAACATGGGCATTCCCTTAGCGGAGCATGGCGGTCAGAGCAATTTCCCTTGCTCGGGCGGAGCCGGTCTTGCGCCAGGACGAGCGCGCGGCGGCTGGGGTGAAGCCGTAGTTGACGGTGTCACCTCGAGCAGGCCGTCGCGGAAATGCAGGGTCAGGGCGGCCTCGGCGGCAGCTGCCGCGCGGCTGGTCAGCGTTGCCTCACCGGCCGTGACGCGGACATAGCCGCGCTGGAGGACGCTGTCCGGATCGAGCGAGGCATGAAGACGGGCAAGGCCAGCCAGCCGCTCCGCCGCCCGGTCCAGCCGGGCCGAAAGCAGAGGGAGCGAGAGCCGGGAATCGACGCGTTGGAAGTCACTCCGCGCCAGATGGGTCCGATCAATCAGGCCGCGCCGCAACCGGTCAGCCTGATGATCGAGCCGCTGCACATAGGCCCCCAGCAGGGCCTGCGGCGGCGGCAGGCGATCGGTGCGCGTGGCCAGCCGTTCGCGCCCAAGCTGAAGCGGTCGGGCGACGGCCCGGCGCTGGCGCAGGCCCAGTTCGGCAAGGGTCTGGGCCAGTTCCTCACGGACGGGCACGGCCATTTCGGCGGCCGCCGTCGGCGTTGGGGCACGGCGGTCTGCGGCGAAATCGATCAGGGTGGTATCGGTCTCATGGCCGACGGCAGAAATCAGCGGGATCGGGCAAGCGGCCACGGCGCGCACCACCACTTCCTCGTTGAAGGCCCAAAGATCCTCGATCGATCCGCCCCCGCGGGCAACAATCACCAAGTCCGGACGCGGCACGGCACCACCCGCCGGCAGGGCACCAAATCCCCGGATCGCCGTCGCTACCTGCTCTGCCGCACCCTGGCCCTGAACCAGCACTGGCCAGACCAGCACATGAACCGGGAAGCGGTCCCCCAGCCGGTGCAGAATATCGCGGATCACCGCCCCGGTGGGCGAGGTGACCACGCCAATGGTACGCGGCAGGAACGGCAGTGGCTGCTTGGCGGAAACATCGAACAGGCCCTCCGCCTCAAGCCGGGCCTTCGTCTTGGCCAGGAGCGCGAGCAGCGCGCCCTCCCCGGCGATCTCCATCCGGTCGATCACCACCTGGTAGTTCGATCGGCCAGGATAGGTCGTCAGCTTGCCGGTCACGACCACCTCAAGGCCATCCTCGGGCTGGAAGCCAAGGCGCTGGGCATTGCCGCGCCACATCACCCCGTCGATCCGCGCGTTCTCGTCCTTGAGCGAAAGGTAGAGGTGGCCGGAAGCGGCACGTTTGACACCCGAAAGCTCGCCGCGGATGCGGACAAAGCCGAACCGATCCTCGACCACCCGCTTCAGCGCAGCAGATATTTCGCTGACTGAGAGGGCAGCAGCGTTGTCGCCAGCGGCGTCCTTCGCTACCAGCCCGGCGGGTTCTTCATCGGGGAAAGGCGGCAACGACATGAACATCCTGCTCCTGGGATCGGGCGGGCGCGAACATGCGCTGGCCTGGAAACTGGCACAATCCCCGCAGTGCACAAAACTGTTCGCCGCGCCCGGCAATCCGGGGATCGCGAGCCACGCCGCGCTGGTCGCGCTGGATGCGGCTGATCATGCCGCAGTGATCGCCTTTTGCGCTGCAGAGCAAATCGGCCTGGTCGTGGTCGGGCCTGAGGCGCCGCTGGTCGACGGCCTGACCGACAGCCTGCGCGCCGCCGGAATCCCGGTGTTCGGGCCAAGTAAGGCCGCCGCCCAGCTGGAGGGATCGAAAGCCTTCACCAAGGAGCTTTGCGCGCGCCACAACATCCCCACTGCGGGCTTCAAGCGGGTGACCAATGTCACGCAAGCGACACTTGCGCTGGCCGAGTTCGGCGCGCCGGTGGTGGTCAAAGCCGATGGCCTCGCCGCCGGCAAGGGGGTGACTGTGGCCATGACCATGGCCGAGGCCGAAGCAGCCGTGGAAGAGATCTTTTCGGGCAAGTTCGGCGCGGCCGGGGCGGAAGCCGTGATCGAGGAATTTCTCGAAGGCGAGGAAGCCAGCTTTTTTGCCCTGACCGACGGACATACCGTGGTCCCGTTTGGCTCGGCCCAGGATCACAAACGGGTCGGCGATGGCGATGTGGGTCCCAACACCGGGGGCATGGGAGCCTATAGCCCTGCCCCGGTGCTCACCCCGCTGTTGACCGGCGAGGCATTGGAGCGGATCGTGGTGCCGACCGTGCGCGCCATGGCCGAGGAGGGCATGCCCTATTCCGGAGTGCTCTATGCCGGCCTTATGCTGACCAAGAACGGCGTCCAGCTGATCGAATACAACGCCCGCTTCGGCGATCCCGAATGCCAGGTGCTGATGCTGCGGCTGGAGGACGATCTGGTCGAGCTGCTGCTGGCCTGCGCCGAAGGGCGGCTGGGCACCCTGCCTGCGCCGCGTCTTTCGCCCGATACGGCGCTGACCGTGGTGATGGCCGCCGATGGCTATCCCGACACGCCAAGAAAGGGCGGAACCATTGCCGGGGTCGCGGCCGCCGAGGCCACCGGCGCCAAGGTGTTTCACGCCGGTACCGGGCTGGCTAATGGGACGCTGGTGGCCAATGGTGGCCGCGTCCTCAACGTTACCGCGCGCGGCGCGAGCGCAACCGAGGCCCAGCGCAAGGCCTATGCCGCCGTTGATCTGATTTCAGCCCCCGACCTGTTCTGCCGCCGCGACATCGGCTGGCGCGAAGTGGCGCGCGAAGCCGAAGCTTGAAGGCCTAACCCAGCCGCGCCTTGACCAGGGCCTTGAGGTCCGCCTCCGGCCGGGCGCCGAAGTGCGAGATGATCTCGCCCGCGCAGATCGCACCGAGTGTCAGGCATTCACTCAGCGACCGGTCGTTGACATGGCCATAAAGGAACCCGGCGGCGAAGAGGTCACCCGCGCCGGTGGTGTCGACCACGCGGGCCACCGGTTCGGCCGGTACCTCGGCACGCTGGCCGCCGGACACGGCGACTGCCCCGTGTTCGCTGCGGGTGACGACCAGCACCGGCACCTTGTCCTGCAAGGCGGCGATCCCGGCGTC
>JBIIDJ010000117.1:0-7047 GCA_044238415.1 Novosphingobium sp. | reverse complement strand
GCCGCTTCGAGGATCAACTGACCCGAATCGTAATGGTCGATCGCCGCCGGTTCCAGATCGGGCAGGCCCATGGCTTGTTTCCAGGCAACGAAGCTGTCGGGCAATTCGTTGTGGATCAGGAAGGTCTGGCTCGAAAGCCATTCGCGATCAGGCTTGCCGCCGCTCTCGCTGGCCACCGCCTTAGAGGTGATCGCGTAGACCTGATTATCGTCCAGCCGGACGGCGTGGAACGAGGGGTCGGGTTGGGGAGAAAGGATGAAGGCGGCATCCAGCGTATCGCCAACCCGCGTTTCGAGGTGCGGGCTGGTATCGAAATCGATGTGCAGCCGTGGTTGGGCCTTACGCAGTTCGGGCAGGCGCGGGAACAACCGCTGGCTGCCGAACAGCGGCAGCACGCCCAGGTGCAGCCGCAGCACGCGGCTATCCTCCACCTGGCCTTCGACTGCGGCGGCCAGCTCGTCGAACTTGGGTGCCACAGCGTTGTAGAAAGCGCTGCCATCGTCAGTCAGCTTCATGGCCTGGTGCTGGCGCGTGAACAGCCGCTTGCCGATGAACTCCTCCAGCGCGGAAACCCGGCGTGAGAGCGCGGAAGGGCTCAGCCCAAGTTCATCGGCGGCGGCTCGGGCGCTGCCCAGGCGCACGATGCGCACAAAGGCTTCTATCGCTCGCAGGGGAGGCAGGCGGCGAATGGCCAAGGCAGTTACTCTTTTGAAGCGTCCCGGGGAGAGGGAGGGTGAAGTCTTAGACGGGTAACATGCTTTTCGTTGCCTGCAATCACCTCCAGTCGCCAGCCGCTTGGATGTTCAAGCACGCTGCCGACCGGCGGCACGGCTTCCGCCAATACGAAGGCGAGGCCGCCCAGCGTATCGACATCTTCCTCTACTTCGGCGAGGCGCGGATCGATCGTCTCGGCGACATCATCAAGCTCGGCGCGCGAATCGGCTTCCCACATGCCATCTTCGAGCGGGACCAGCAGCTCTTCGGGGGCGTCGTCGTGCTCGTCCTCGATCTCGCCGACGATTTCCTCGACCAGGTCCTCGATCGTGATGATCCCGTCGGTGCCCGAATACTCGTCGATCACCACGGCCAGGTGTACGCGGCTGGCGCGCATGTCACCCAGCACGTCCAGCGCGCCGCGCGCTTGCGGCACGAACAGCGGCTGGCGGAGCAGGCTGGTCCAGTCCTTGGGCGGCTTGCCGCTGGCCAGATGCTTGAACACGTCCTTGATCAGCACCATGCCGACGATTTCGTCCAGCGTCTCGCGATAGACCGGCATTCGCGAATGGCCGTGCTCGGAAAAGGCGCTGACAACATCTTCCCAGCTGGCCGTTTCCGGCACGGCGACGATTTCGCCGCGCGGGATCGCGGCATCGTCGGCGTCTTTCTCGCTGAAGTGCAGCAGATTGCGCAGCATGGTGCGCTCAAGCGGGGTCAGGTCACCCTGTTCGGTGTCGCCCTCGTCCTCGTGATCATCGATGGCTTCCTCGATCTGGGCGCGAAGTGACTGATCGACGCCGTCGACCCGTTCAAAAAAGCGTTTAAGCGAGCGCCAAATCGAGCGCCTACTCTCTCCGTCTCCGGATGGCCCTTCGGGCATGGTCTTATTCAATCCCCTGTTGGCGATCCGGTTGCTGGATCGCGGTCCCCATATGGGTCTTCAATGCCCATCAGCGCAAGGGCCTTGATTTCGAGCGCTTCCATCGCGGCAGCTTCTGCGTCGGAATGGACATGGTCGTGGCCGGCCAGGTGGAGCAGGCCGTGAACGATCAGGTGGGTGGCGTGATGTTCCAGCGGCACATCCTTGTCCGCCGCTTCCCGCGCACAGGTTTCCAGCGCCAGGGCGATATCCCCCAGCAGTTCCGGCGGGCCTTCCGGAGCCAGTTCCAGCAGCTTGTCGCGCTCCAGCATGGGGAAGGACAGCACATTGGTCGGCTTGTCCTTGCCGCGCCACTCGCGGTTCAGCGCGTGGACTTCCGCATCGTCGGCAAACAGCAGGCTGGCTGACAGGCGCGGGTTTGCCAGTTCCGGCGCGACCTGCGCCAGTGCTGCAAGCGCGCGTTCGGCCGTTGCCTCCCAGTCCGGGGGCGAAGGCCAGTCAGCTTCGATGGCGATTTCCAGTTCCAAACCAGTCTCCGTCACCCCGGACCTGATCCGGGGTCCCGCTTGGCTTCGCCACCATCAAGGGGAAGCGTCACCCCGGGTCAAGCCCGGGGTGACGTGAGCGGGGTCGTTGTTACCCGCTCTTGCCTTCGTAAGCCTCGACAATCCGCCCGACGATCGGGTGACGAACCACGTCGGCGCTGGTGAAGCGGGTCACGGCGATACCCTCGATCCCTTCCAGGCGGTGGACGGCGTCATTGAGGCCGCTCATCTGCGGGCCGCCGGGAATGTCGACCTGGTTGGGATCCCCGCAGATCACCATCCGGCTGTTCTGGCCGAAGCGGGTCAGGAACATCTTCATCTGTGCCGGTGTGGTGTTTTGTGCTTCGTCGAGGATGATGAAGCTTTCGGCCAGAGTCCGTCCGCGCATGAAGGCGATCGGGGCGATCTCGATTTCGCCTGAGGCGAGCCGACGCTCGACCTGTTCGGGCGGCATGCAGTCATACAGCGCATCGTAGAGCGGGCGCAGATAGGGATCGACCTTGTCCTTCATGTCGCCGGGCAAGAAGCCCAGCCGTTCCCCCGCCTCGACCGCCGGGCGGCTGAGGATCAGGCGCTGGACCGAGCCGGTGATCAGCTGGCTGACCGCTTGCGCCACCGCGACATAGGTCTTGCCAGTGCCGGCCGGGCCAAGTGCGAAGATGATGTCGCGGCTGGCCAGGGCTTTCATATATTCGATCTGGGTCGCGCTGCGCGGCACGATCGTTTTCTTGCGGGTGCGGATCATCACCGAGGGCGTGCCATCGTCACCCGAGACGATCCCCTCCAGCGTCGGTTCGGCCGACATCATGATGATCGATTCAACCGCGCCGGAATCCAGTTCCTGCCCGCTCATCAGCCGCTGGTGCATGGTGCGCAGCACATCGCGGGCGCGGGCCACGCTGTCTTCCGGACCTTCGATCTGGACACGGTTGCCACGGGCGGAAATGAACACGCCCAACCGGTTCTCGATCTGCACCAGGTTGGCATCGAACTGCCCGAACAGCGCTCCCAGGATCGTGGCCTCTTCGAAATCCATCTCCGTCCGGGCGCGGCGGGGCTGGATGCGGGGTTGCCCGAAGACATCGCGGTCATCGTGGGCGCGGGCAGGTTTGCGAGCCATAGAGAGGGCAGGGCGCTCCTTTCGGTACAGCCGGACTGGCTGATTCGAAGCTTAGGCGCAGTCTTGCCGCGCGCAAGCGACGGGACTGTTACGGACGGTGGAAAAACCGGTCAGGCGGCAGCAGGTACCAGCAGCCGTGCGCCGAGCGAGTTGGGACCGGCCTCGATCAATTCCACCTCGACCAGATCGCCGATCGCAGCCTCGCCGGTGAAGTGGACCGATTGCAGCCACGGGCTCTTGCCCAGCCACTGGCCGGGATGCTTGCCCTTGCGTTCGACCAGTACGGTGCAGCGCTGGCCGAGCGAGGCCTGGTTGAAGGCCAGCTGGCTGGCATTGAGCACGGCCTGGAGCCGCTGGAGCCGTTCGTCCATCACTTCGATCGGCACTTGCCCGTCCATGGTCGCGGCCGGGGTGCCGGGGCGGGCCGAATACTTGAAGCTGAAGCACTGGGCATAGCCGACCCGCTCGGCCAGCCGCAGGGTGTCCTCGAACTCGGCATCGGTCTCGCCGGGGAAGCCGACGATGAAATCCCCCGACAGGGCAATGTCCGGCCGCATCGCGCGGACCTCATCCAGGATGCGCAGGTAACTCTCTGCCGTGTGGCTGCGGTTCATCGCCTTGAGCACCCGGTCGTTCCCGGCTTGCACCGGCAAGTGCAGGAATGGCATCAGCTTGGGTACATCGCGGTGTGCCTTGAGTAACCCTTGTGTCATGTCGTTGGGGTGGCTGGTGGTATAGCGGATGCGCGCCAGCTGGGGGATCGCGGCCAGTGCCTCGATCAGCCTTTCGAGGCCGTGATCATCGGCTTCGCGCTCAGAGTCCCGCCAGGCATTGACGTTCTGCCCCAGCAGCGTGATCTCGCGCGCGCCGGCCTCAACCAGCTTGTTTGCTTCGGTCACCAGATCACTGAATGGGCGAGATACTTCTGCTCCGCGGGTATAGGGCACCACGCAATAAGTGCAGAACTTGTCGCACCCTTCCTGCACGGTCAGGAAGGCGCTGGGGCCAACCTTGCGCCGAGCCGGCAGGGCATCGAACTTTGTCTCAGCCGGCATGTCGGTATCAACTGCGCGGCGGCCTTCGACGGCTTCGGCGATCATCCCCGGCAGGCGGTGATAGGCCTGGGGGCCAACCACCATGCTGACACTTGGTGCCCGCTTCATGATTTCGTCGCCCTCGGCCTGGGCAACGCAACCGGCGACGGCGATCAGCGGGCTCGTGCCATCCTCACGCTTTAACCGGCCGATATCGGAGTAGACCTTTTCCGCCGCCTTCTCGCGGATGTGGCAGGTGTTAAGCACGACCAGGTCGGCGTCTTCACCTTCGGGTGCCGGGACAATGCCCTGCTCGCCCAGCAGCTCGGCCATGCGTTCGCCGTCATAGACGTTCATCTGGCAACCGAAGCTTTTGACCCGATAGGTCCGGGGAGGCGTGGTGGAGCGCATGGGCGGCGCCGATACGCGAAACCGCGCGGCTTTTGAAGCCTTATCCCGCGAGCCGGCCCAGCATGGCCTCGCGCGCGGCTGCAGCCATCGCCTTGCGGTCGCGCAGTTGCTCGCCGTTCAGGACCGGCAAGAAGTGCACGGCAATGTCGATTGGCCGGCAACGGGCCAGCAAGCGCAGGAAGTTGTCCACTCCGTGTTCGACGCCGACCCAGGCAATCTCGGCCGCTTCGGGCCCGAAGTCGAGCAGCACCGGCTGGACCGCAATCCCCTCGGGCAGGGGCTCAAGGGCCGACAGCAGCGAGCTCTTGAACGGCAACAGGCCGGTACCATCGCTGGTTGTGCCTTCAGGGAAGATCGTCAGCGCCCCGGTGTCACGGATCGCGGTGCGCACATCTTCGACCTGGCGAGCCACGCTGCGGCGATCATGCCGGGCGACGAACACGGTGTCGTTCATCTGGCAAAGCCATTTGAGCAGCGGCATTGTGGCGAGGCCATCATGGCCGACAAACGCCGAGCCGGTGGTGCGGGCAATCACCGGAATGTCGAGCCAAGAAACATGATTGGCGAGGAGGAACGCGCCGCGGTGGACCTTCTCGCCGTGCACTGTCAGCCGTGCGCCGGCGATGGTCGCGATCCCGCCCAGAAAGAAGCGGGGCACCGGGTTGTGCCGGGTAAATGGGCGGGCCAGGTAATAGGCTGGCACGCAGGCTAACAGCAGCAGGAGCATCGCCGAAAGGCGGAGCGTTACCCGGAGCCAGCCCAGCAGCGGAAAGCGGCGCGGCGGGCTGAGCGCGACGGCCATGTGCTGCTTACTGGCCCTCGCGGCCGAGCCGCACACCGTACAGCTCCATCCGGTGATCGACCAGGCGGTAGCCCAGCTTCTCGGCGATCTGACGCTGAAGGGCTTCTAGTTCGGGATCGACGAATTCGATCACCTTGCTGGTTTCAACGTCGATCAGGTGATCGTGATGAGCTTCGGGCGCGGCCTCATAACGGGCACGGCCATCGCCGAAATCGTGGCGATCAAGAATTCCGGCCTCTTCGAACAGACGGACCGTGCGATAGACCGTGGCAATCGAAATGCGCGGATCGACCGCGACCGCGCGCTCGTGAAGCTTCTCCACGTCCGGGTGATCGTCGCTTTCTGACAATACCTTAGCGATGACACGGCGCTGCTCAGTGATCCTGAGGCCTCGTTCGGCGCAAAGCGCTTCAATGTCGATGGTCTGGTGCACGCCGGGCCTTCAATACTAATCAACCCGCCGGATATGAACCCGGCGGGCCGATTCTTCAACTGTCACGGACGGATTGTCCCGATCAGCCCTTGGCTTTGGGCTTGCGCCCGCGCTTCTGGCCAGGCTTGCGGCCGAGCCCGATCTTGACCGCCAGTTCGCGGCGCTTCTCGGCATAGGCCGGAGCCACCATCGGATAGTCGGCCGGCAGGTTCCAGCGGGCGCGATACTGTTCCGGGGTCATGTTGTAATGCGTCATCAGGTGGCGCTTCAGCATCTTAAGCTTCATGCCATCTTCGAGGCAGACGATGTAGTCCGCCTTGACCGATGCACGGATCGAAACCGCCGGCTTTAGCGCTTCTTCAGCTACCGGAGCCGCAGTCTGGCCCAGACCGGCAAGCGCGCCATAGACCTTACTGATCAGCGTTGGCACATCATCCACAGAAACGCTGTTGTTGCTGACATGCGCAGCGACAATGTCCGAAGTCAGTGTGATGAGGGCTTCATTCATATCGGACTGCGGCAGATCCATGTCCGTCCCCTTTCTTGTTTGACGACCTGATTTTTTGTTGTGTTACACAGAGCCAGAATATTCAAAAGCGTAGAATGGAACTTTGCTGGTGCCAAGCCTCATATCAACTAACTTCCGGAAGTGAAAGTGAAAGGTTGATATTTGAGTTAAAGTGGGCAGCTGAAAGTAATGGCGTCGAGCCGTTCTCCGCCCGGGGTGCGATAATAGTTCAGCCGTTCGCCGACCTGGACAAAGCCAGCGGCGCGATAAAGTGCTCCCGCCGGATTACCGCGTCGCATTTCAAGCAGCACCTGGTGTGCGCCGCGCTGCCGCGCAGTGGTCAGGCATTCCTGCAACAATTGTTTGCCCAGGCCGCGACCGCGAAACTGTGGTGCCACACCAATCAACAGCAGCTCGTCTTCCTCGAACCCCCGCCGCACTAAGGTGAACCCGGCGGACTCGCCGGCAACCTTGGCCAGGGTGTAATGGGAACTGCCGACCACCAGTGCATCTTCTACCTGCCGGCGCGTCCAGGCCTCGCCATAGGCGGGATCGAAGGCAGCATGCATCACTGCCATAATCCCGTCGATATCGTCT
>JBIIDJ010000116.1:0-7090 GCA_044238415.1 Novosphingobium sp. | reverse complement strand
GGGCCGCCCTGCATGACGCGGCCGGCATCGTGGCACTGCTCGCCGGGATCACTGCCGAACCGATGAAGCCAGAGGTGCGCAATTTCCCCGCTGTCATGCGGGACACAGGCGGCTGGCGCCGCAACCTCGCCGAACAGGGCATTGCCGATCTGTCAGCGGTGATGGAGCCGGGCATTGCGGCAATCCTGGCGGTACAGGCCCGTGGGGCAAATCCGGGTGCGGCTGCGCTGGCACTGTGGCAGGAATTCCTGACTGCCCGCGCCGGACTGCTCGCCTTGGTACCGCCCCCCGGCCAGCACCAGCCTCCCCGCCGCATTGCCTGAGCACTTGCGCAGTTCCTGATATGTTCCTATGCTCTGGCGATGTCCGGAGCGCAACCCATTCCCCTCGATCCCGATCTCAAGGCTGCACAGGCCGTGGCCCGCGGGATTTGCCGGTTGTTTGCCCGTAACGATATCTGGTGCCTGCCGGAAATGCCGCTGCGGTCCAATCGCCGGGCGGACCTGATGGGGATTGATGCCAAAGGCCACCTGGTGATCGTCGAGATAAAGGTGAGCAAGGCCGACCTGCTGGGCGATGCCAAGTGGACTGACTACCTCGATCACTGTGACCGATTCTATTGGGGCCTGGCTGCCCACCTTGATCGCGACTGCCTTGAAACCGATGCATTTCTCCCCGATCGCTGCGGCCTGATCGTGGCTGACGGTTATGGCGCGGAAATCCTGCGACCGGCTCCAACCGTCCCGCTCAATGCCGCGCGCCGCAAGGCCGAGGTGGAGCGGCTGGCCCGCGCCGCCCTGCGCCGCCAGCTGAGCCTGACCGATCCGGGGCACACCAACTGGGATTGAATTCAGGCCCGGTCCTTTAGCTGCCGCAGGATGGCATGCTTCTCTGCCGGGTGGAGCATCGGCCAATCGGCAATTTCGCCCAGAGTCCGCTTGCAGCCCTGGCACCAGCCGGACGCGGGTTCGATCCGGCAAGTGCCGATGCAAGGCGAATCCGGTCCGCGCCCAAGGCTGCGCGAGGCGGGTTGACGCATCAACGCCGGGTCGTCGGTTCGCGCGACAGGCGCGTCATCAGCAGCGCTGCCCGCTTGGCCTGGCGCCACAGGCTGGGCACATCGACGGTTTCCGCGGCGGTGTGATCGCCGGTGCTGGCCGGACCCAGCCCGGCCAGGCTGTCAACATCACTGGCCACGAAGCTGACGTCGCCGGCCCCCCGCTTGAGCGGATCAAGCACGGCCATCGCTGGTAGCCCAAGCGTCTGGTTGACTGCGTTTAGGCGGTCCAACAAGGCTCGGTTGCCCTCAGTCGGGGCCATCGGCGGATACTTGTCCTCGAACTCCAGGGTGGCCGTGCCGCCATTGAACGGACGGGCAACAATGGCGCGCATTTTGGCCTCGGCCCGCTGGATCGATTCGGGACTGAGCGCGCGCAGGTCGCCCATGGCCACGGCCTGGGCCGGGATGATGTTGGTCTTGCCGGTTGCTTGAGCATTGGCCCCGCTCGGCGCGATCGACGCACTAGCCCCCCCGGCCACCATGCCGACATTGAAGGTCAGGTTGGGTTCGGGCAGTTCCAGCCGAAAGGCGGTGAGGATCGCAGCCAGCGGATAGATCGCCCCTTCGCCAGCAGCCGGTGAGAAGACTCCACTCGAGTGGCCGCTGCGGGCCGTGACGGTTACCTTCCAGTTACCGGCCGAGCGGCGCGCAATCGAGCCCATGTCCTGACCGTTTTCCTGGACCAGTCCCTCGAAGTCGAGCGCGGCATCGGCGCGTTTGCCTGCGGCAACCAGATCGGCACGGGCAATCGACAGGGGCAGGCCTGCCTCTTCTTCGTCGCCGGTCAGCACAACTTCGATGTTGGCATCCTTGAGCGCGCCCGCCTTGTGCATCGCCCGCAGCGCCGCAAGCATGACGATGATCCCGCCCTTGTCATCGGCAGCGCCCGGTCCCTTAACCTTGTCGGCGCCGATTCGCGCAAACTTCTGAAACGGATGGTCGAGCTCGAACACGGTATCAAGGTGACCGATCAGCAGCAGCCGCTTGGTGCCCTTCTTCCCCTTGTGCTCGGCGATGAAATGCCCGGCGCGGCCGACGGCTGCCTGATCGACCCAACGGACAGCAAAGCCCAGCGCCTCGAACTCGGGCACCAGCATGTCATGCACGGCGCGAACCCCCTTGAGGTTGCGGGTGCCGCTGTTCTGGTTGACCAGCCTTTCCAGCAAGTCGAGGTGACGGGTAGCTTCGGCGTCAACAGTCGCAATCATGGCCTGCTCCGCCTTGACAGGTGGTGCCGCCAGCACGGGAGTGGCAAGGGCGAACGGCAGGGTAAGTGCGGCAGCGGCAAGAGCGGAACGGATCATGGCGCGGTTCTAGCCAATTCCCAGGCCGGTGCAATCACGCTGCAACCCTGAAACGGTTCACCGCAACCATGGCCCGCGCGACCCCCGAGCTGGTTGGTTGCCCCAGCTTCGTTCATCTGCCAGCAAGCTTTGAACCAACAGGGCCTGGCGACAAGCAGGGACCGCATTTCTAGGAGTAGCGCCATGCGCATCTTGTCTCACCGTGTCGCGCGCCTTGCGCTTGTCACCATGATCGCCGCCCCGCTGCCCGCTGGGCTTGCCGCGCAGCAGGCCGCCGGCGAACCAAACATCGTGGTTGAAGGCCAGCCGATCCTTGACCCAGCGACGATGGCCAAGGGCCCGGAGGTAAAGGGCGTAATCTCCGCACGCAGCGGTGATCGCATCCGGGTGACCAGCCCCGACGGATCAAGCGCGATCATAACTGTCAACGAAACGACCAAGATCCGCAGTGGCGGCGGCCTGTTTGGCGGTAGCCGTACCCAGCTGGGCCGCGACGCCCTGCTCAATGGCCTGCCCGTCACGGTGAAGACGCTCCAGGCGGGTGAGACCCTGCTGGCCAGCCAGGTTTCCTTCAAGAGCGGCGATTACAAGACTGCCTCGATGATCCGCACCGGCACCGCCCAGCAGTTCGCCGAGCAGACCGCAGCGACCGAAGCGCTGCGTGGACGGATGGCCGATATCGACAAGTACAACATCAAGGGCACCACCAACGTCTATTTCGATACAGGCAAGTGGGCGCTCTCGCCGCAGGCCAAGGTCGAGCTGTGCGCCACGGCCGCCCAGGCCGAAGCCACCAACAACGCGCTGATGCTGGTGGTGGGCTATACCGATTCGGACGGCAGCGACGAATTCAACCAAGCGCTCAGCGAAAAGCGGGCATCGGCCGTGATCAATTACCTGCAGCAGGACTGCCGCTGGAAGCCCTATCGCATGCTGACCCCGACCGGAATGGCTGAATCCGATCCGGCCGCTGACAACTCGACACCGGAGGGCAAGGCCCAGAACCGCCGCGTGGCGGTCAACGTGCTGGTAAGCAAGAGCATCGACGGCATTTGACGCCGATGGCGCGGCGGCCCAGGGTCGCCGCATCCAGACATGGTTGGGCCGGCATGATCCGGCGCATCGGCCGGTTCGCGTAATTTCCTTGCTTTTTAGAGCAAGAGTCCTTATGTCCCCAATCAGCGATTGGCGAACGGGTTCCTGACCCGGCGTAGTCCGAGGCAGCGTGAGGCCCGCCTGATAAGGCGAAACAGGGCCGGCCCGGACGGACGATCGCACCGCTGAAGCTTCCTTTTTCACGCAGGGTCGCATCGAACGACGCCTTGCTTCGCAAGACGGGACCATTCCGTCTGCGCCGCTCCATATTGTGAGTTTTCAATGACCTATTTTACTGACCTTGGCCTGGCCGAGCCGCTTGTCCGTGCGCTTGAGACCAAGGGCTATGCCGATCCCACCCCGATCCAGCGCCAGGCAATCCCCGCGCTGCTCGAAGGGCGCGACCTTTTGGGTATCGCCCAGACCGGGACCGGCAAGACCGCCGCATTCTCGCTGCCTTCGCTCCACCGCCTGGCAGCCAACCCCAAGGCGCGCAGCAATGCCGCGTGCCGGATGCTGGTCCTTTCGCCCACCCGCGAACTGGCCGCCCAGATTGCCGAGAACATGCGCGGCTATGCCAAGTATCTGAACCTCAGCGTGCAATGCGTGTTCGGCGGGATCCCCGTCGGCAAGCAGGCCCGCGCCTTGGTGCCGGGCTGCGACATCCTGGTCGCCACCCCCGGCCGCCTGCTTGATCTTATCGACCAGCGCGCCCTGACGCTGCGCAACGTCGAGATCTTCGTGCTCGACGAAGCCGACCAGATGATGGACCTGGGCTTCATCGTACCGCTGAAGCGCGTCGCCAACCTGCTCCCGAAGGAGCGGCAAAGCCTGTTCTTCAGCGCCACCATGCCCAAGGCAATCGCCGAGCTGGGCAAGCAGTTCATCTCCAACCCGGTGCGCGTCGAGGTTACCCCACAGGCTACCACGGCCGAGCGGGTTGACCAGTTTGTCACTTTCATCAACCAAGCCGAAAAGCAGGCCCTGCTGTCGTTGCGGCTGCGCGCCGGCCTGGGCGATGGCTCGATTGACCGAGCGCTGGTTTTCACCCGGACCAAGCACGGAGCCGACCGCGTTGTCCGCCACCTGTCGACTGCCGGCGTGAACGCCGCGGCGATCCACGGCAACAAGAGCCAGGCGCAACGCACCGCCGCACTACTGGCCTTCCGCAAGGGCACTACACCGGTGTTGGTTGCGACCGACATTGCTGCTCGCGGCATCGACGTCACCGGGGTCAGCCACGTGTTCAACTACGAGCTGCCTAACGTGCCAGAACAATACGTTCACCGGATCGGCCGCACCGCGCGCGCCGGGGCGGACGGGATTGCCCAGAGCTTCTGCGCGCCAGATGAGAAGGCCTACCTGAAGGACATCGAGCGGCTTACTGGCGTCAAGCTGATGCCCATGCCGCTGCCCGAGGACTTCCAGAAGGAAGCCGCACGCCTGCCGCTCCCCAGCCGCAAGCCGGCCGAAGCCGAGCAGGACGCGCGCCGCGAGGCGCGTGACGCCAAAGGCCGTGGCGGTCAGCCGCGCGGCAACCAGCGCAACGGCGGCCGCAACAACAATCGCAGCCCGGGCGGCCAGTCGCGCGATGGCCAGAGCCGTGACCAGCATCACCGCAACGAGCGGGTCCGGCAGGAATGGGCACCGCGCGAACAGCGTGGTCCGGTGTTCAACCCGCTTGCGGCTGAAGAGCGCGAAGCGCGCGAATTCGGCACGATGCCAAAGAAGCCCCACGGAGATCGCCGGCCGGCCGGCCAGAGCGAACGTCGTCCGGCCCCGCAAGGCGATCGCCGCCAGGGGCATCCGGGCGAACGCCGCCCAGCCCCGCAGGGTGACAATCGCGGTGATCGCCGCGGTCCCAGCCGCAACGGCGGACGCAATGGCGGGCCAGGTCGCAACGGCCAGCGCCGCGCAGTCTGACGGGACTGGCGCGACGAGTCGCATGCAGGCATAAGCCCGGCGATGGACACGCTCGCAGGTTCGGGATGGCAGGCAGCCGGCTGGTCGGCACTGGCAATGACGGCAATCGTTGCCGTTCGCTATCTTCTGACCAGCGGCGCCTTCGCCTGGGCTACGCGGATTGTGCGGCCCGGGCTCTATCGCGGGCTTGAGCCGCAGATTCGCAAGGAGATCGGCTGGTCGCTGGCTTCGGCCGCGATTTATGGCGTGCCGGCCGGCCTCGTTGCCTGGGGCTGGCAACAGCATGGCTGGACCGCGATCTATACCGACTGGTCGGCCCTGCCGCTATGGTATGCGCCGCTATCGGTGCTGCTCTACCTGTTTGCCCACGATACCTGGTTTTACTGGACCCACCGCTGGATGCACCGGCCCTGGCTATTCCGCCGAGCCCATGCCGTACACCACGCCAGCCGGCCGCCCACTGCCTGGACAGCCATGAGCTTTCACCCGTGGGAAGCCCTTACCGGCGCCGTGGTGATCCCGGCGCTAGTCTTCGTGATCCCGATCCACGCCGCCATGCTGGCGCTCGTTCTGGCAATCATGACCCTAATGGGGATCACCAATCACATGGGCTGGGAGCTGTTTCCCCGGCGCCTTGTTCATTCGCGGTTGGGCGGCTGGCTGATAACCGCCAGTCACCACCAGCGCCATCACGAGAACTATCAATGCAATTATGGCCTTTATTTTCGCGTGTGGGATCGGTTGTGCGGCACGGATCGCGGCCTCTCCTCGCTCTGACTCTGGCCCTGCCGCTGGCGGGAACCGCTGCGGCGGAATCCGTCCCGGCGCCCGGCCTTACACAAGTGAGCGTGGTGGTGACGGGCCTGCGTAACACCAAGGGCCAGGTCCTGGCCTGCCTTACCGCCCAACCCAAGGCCTTTCCCGATTGCCGCAAGGATCCAGCGGCTCGTGAAGCCATCGTGCCTGCGGCCACCAGCGTGCGGATCGAATTCGGCGCGGTTCCGGCGGGCCGCTATGCCATCTCGATGATCCACGACGAGAATGCCAATCGCAAGATGGACATGGCGCTGATGATGCCCAAGGAAGGCTACGGGTTTTCCCGTGATGCCCCGGTAAGGATGGGGCCACCCAAGTTCGACAAGGCCGCTTTCGACGTCAGCGGCGCCACGATCCAGCAGACCGCAAAGATGCGCTACCTTTTCTGACGTTTGCGCCGCCATGACGTCTTCGGCCAGCTGCCGGATGGAAAATGGCGCAACTTAACGGTTAATTTACCATGTCGCGCCAAAACCCCTGGTAACAGGGACTCAGTGGGGTTTTGCCACATGGATACGTACCGCGGGAATTTCGTCGATCGCGTCGATAGCGCAGACGATTGGCCCGACATCGAAAGCCACGATGACGACATCGTGCGCGAAACCCCGCCCAGCCCCGTCGGCCAGGACGAGCGCCGGATGCAGGTCCGCGCCTACAATCACTGGGCCAGTCTGCTGGGCGATCGCTCGTTCCCCTCAATAGAGGACCTGGATCCGGACAGCCTCCCTGATTTCGGGCCCTATTCGGTCCTGCTCGACTTCACCGGCGGGATCGATAATCCGGCCATCCAGTTCCTTGGCGACAAGCTGGCCAACGAATGCGGGGCCGATGACGAGATCGAAACCCTGTCCGATGTGCCGAGCCGCTCACTGCTGTCGCGCATCACCGACCA
>JBIIDJ010000034.1:0-23535 GCA_044238415.1 Novosphingobium sp. | reverse complement strand
GCCCCGCCGTTCGACCCGGGTGAGCTGGGCGTGGCCGTTGCCGCCCCGGCCATTGCCAATGCACTGTTTTCGGCAGGCACCACGCGGATGCACAGCCTGCCGCTGATCGGGGAACTAGGATGACGCTGCCTGCCAACCACCCGCCCGTTGCTACGCCAAGGATTGGCGTGCTGATGGTCAATCTGGGTACGCCCGATGCACCGACGCCCAGTGCCGTGCGGCGTTATCTGAAAGAATTCCTGTCTGATCCGCGCGTGGTGGAAATCCCCAAGCTGGTCTGGTGGCCGATCCTCAACGGGATCATCCTGAACGTGCGGCCCAAGAAGTCGGCCCATGCCTACGCCCAGGTCTGGGGTCCGGACGGCTCGCCGCTGGCCACCATCACTAAGGGCCAGGCCGAGGCGCTGCAGGCGCGGCTTGGCGATGGCATCATGGTCCGCTGGGCCATGCGCTATGGCAATCCGGCCATGGGCACGGTGCTCGCCGAAATGAAGGCGGCGGGCTGCGAGCGGATCCTGATCGCCCCGCTCTATCCGCAATACTCAGGGGCAACCACGGCGACGGTGATCGACGAGCTGGGGCGGCAACTTACAGCGATGCGCTGGCAGCCCGCGACCCGCACCCTGCCGCCCTATTACGACGATCCGATCCACATCGCGGCCCTGCGCGATGACCTGGCCCGCCAACTGCGCGCGCTGGCCTTTGTCCCCGAAGTACTGCTGCTCTCGTTTCACGGGATGCCGGACCGCACGCTGCACCTGGGCGATCCCTATCACTGTCAGTGTCGCAAGACCGCGCGGCTGGTGGGTGAGGCGCTGCAAGCGGATTTCCCGCAGCTCAGGATTGAGACCAGCTTCCAGTCGCGGTTCGGCCCGGCCAAGTGGCTGGAGCCCTATACCGAGGACACCCTGGTCCGCCTGGCGGGAGAGGGCGTGAAGCGCCTCGCCATCGCCGCGCCCGGTTTTTCCGCCGATTGCCTGGAAACGCGGGAAGAACTGGCGATCCGTGGGCGCGAGGTGTTCGAGGAAAAGGGCGGGATTGACTTTGCCGCGCTCGATTGTCTGAATGTGTCCGATCCGGGGATGGCCATGCTCGAGGCGCTGGTGCGCCGCGAGCTGGGGGGATGGATTTAACCGTTTGGTTAAGTTACATTGATGTAAGTAACAGCTCTATTGCCCCCCTCCAGAGGATTCTCGCATGGCCACGCTTGCCCCCGAAGCACCCAAGTTCACGCATTGGTCGCAGAAGCTGCCCAAGGATTCACTTGATCACATTCCCGGAGAGGACGGCTGGCCGATCCTGGGCAACACGCTGCAATTGCTGGCCGATCCGGCGGGCTTCGGCAACCGGATGCGGGCCAAATATGGCGACATCTACCGCAACAACAGCTTTGGCCGCCGCGGGGTGATCATGTTCGGGGCCGAGGCGAACGAACTGGTCCTGTTTGATCGCGACAAGATCTTTTCGTCCGAACAGGGCTGGGGTCCGGTGCTCGACCTGCTGTTCCCGCGCGGGTTGATGCTGCTCGATTTCGATCATCACCGGGCGGACCGGCGTGCCTTGTCGATCGCCTTCAAGCCGGGGCCGATGCGGCACTATTCGGGCGCGCTCAATGCTGGCATTTCCGTCCGGGCCGAGGAATGGCGCGACCAGGAAATCCTGTTCTATCCGGCCATCAAGCAACTGACGCTGGACCTTGCCGCCGACAGCTTCCTGGGCGTGCCGCTGGGGCCAGAGGCTGATGCAATCAACAAGGCCTTCGTCGATATGGTGGCTGCCTCGATCGGCGTGGTGCGCAGGCCGCTGCCCTTCACCGCGATGGGCCGCGGGGTGGCGGGCCGCAAGTTCCTGCTCGATTACTTCACCCGCGAAACTCTGAAGCGCCGCGAGGCCGGTGGTGGGCAGGACATGTTCAGCCAGTTCGCCACGGCCACGCGCGAGGATGGCTCGCTGCTGCCGGTCGACGAAGTGGTCGATCACATGATCTTTCTGATGATGGCGGCGCACGATACCATCACCAGCTCTGCTACCTCGCTGGTCTGGCTGCTGGCCAAGAACCCTGAATGGCAGGACAAGCTGCGCACCGAAATTCTGGCCGTGACCGGCGGGGAGGGACGGCCGCTGTCCTATGACGATCTGGGCAAGCTGGATCTCACCGAAATGGCCTTCAAGGAGGCCTTGCGGATGATCCCGCCGGTGCCTTCGCTGCCGCGCCGCGCACTGAAGGAGTTCACCTTCAAGGGTGTGCGGGTGCCGGCTGGCACGCCGGTGGGGATCAGCCCGGCTGCGGTGCATATGGAAGCCGAACATTGGCCTCAGCCGCAAAAGTTCGATCCGATGCGCTTCACCCCGGATCAGGTGGCCAAACGGCACAAGTACGCCTGGGTGCCGTTTGGCGGCGGTGCGCACATGTGCCTGGGACTGCACTTCGCCTATATGCAGGTTAAGATCCTGATGGCCCATCTGCTGAGCCGGTACCAGATCGAGATCGCCCCGGGTTACGAACCGGAATGGCAGGCCTGGCCGATCCCCAAGCCCAAGGACGGACTGAAGGTGGCTTTCCGGCCGCTTTAATCGGCTGCAGGGAGGTACTTGACCGGATCAAGTGCGACGCGGTTGCGGCGCACTTCGAAATGGAGCTGGGGCGAGGTGGCCAGGCCTGTCTGCCCCACCAGCCCGACGCGTTCGCCGGCCTTGACCCGATCGCCGTCCTTCACCGTAATCCGGTCAAGGAACGAATAGGTGGTGGTCCAGCGGCCGCCGTGATGGATGATTACCGTCAGCCCATATTCTTTGGGGCCTTGCGCTGCGAATATGACTGTCCCTGCTGCCGCGGCACGGGCTGCGGTGCCACGCGGCGCGGCAATATCGATCCCGTCATGAAAGGCCCTGGTGCCGCCCCGCGCGACAAAGCTGCGGCGCACCTCGCCCTGGACCGGCCAGGCGAAGCTGGCGGGCGGCTGGGCGGTTGTCTTGGGCGCACCGGGGGCGGGGCCGGGATCGGGCGCCGGGGTTGCCGTCGCGACTGGGGACGGCGTTGGCGGCGGTGCAGCAACCGGCGGCGGTGCCTTGGTCAGGGTTGGGATGATCAGCTTCTGTCCGGCTTTCAACGGTGCCTTGGGATCAAGTCCGTTGGCCCCCGCAATTGTCGACCAGGCAATGCCATAGTCCAGCGCCACACCCAGCCCGGTTTCACCCTCTTGCACTGTATGGGTGCGGCGGCGCGGGATTACGAGCTTCTGGCCGATCCGGACGGTGTAAGGCGGCTTGAGGCCATTGGCCTCGATAATCAACAAGCGCGGCACGGCAACGCGGTTGGCAATGCCGCCCAGCGTCTCACCCGGCTTAACAGTATATTCGGTGGCAGTTTTCGGATCGTCCTGCTGGGCAAGCAGCGGCGGGGCAGCCAGCACTGCCAAAGCCAGTGCGAACAGCCCCCCGGCGCGCATCAGCCAAACCGTTCCGCCAGCGCCGCCAGCGACGCCTCGTGCGTCAGGTCGAGCTGCAAGGGAGTTACCGCCACAAAGCCATCCTGGATTGCCTCAAGATCAGTCGCATGACCGGGAGTGTGTTCTATCCCATCGAGACCAAACCAGAAATAGCGATATCCACGGGGATCAGTGCTTTCCACGATCGTCCCGCGCGAATAGTCGTGAAAGCCTTGGCGGACCACGCGGATGCCCCGCACCTCTTCTGCAGGCAGGGCCGGGAAGTTGACATTGACCAGCGTGCGCGGCGCAAATGGTGCTTCCAGCAGCGGCGCCAAGACCTGCGCGCCCCAGGCTTCCGCCGCGCCGAACGGTACGGCATCGCCCATGCCTTCGCTGGCATAGACCTGGCTCAGTGCGATGGAGCGGATGCCGGCCAGCGCGCCCTCGATCGCGGCGGAGACCGTGCCCGAATAGGTCACGTCATCGCCCAGGTTCGCACCGCGATTGACGCCGGACAGGATCAGGTCAGGCGCGGCGGGCATGACCTTGCGCAGGGCCATCATCACCGCGTCGGTTGGCGTACCCGACACGGAGAAGCGCCGCTCGTCATGCTGGCGCAGCCGGACCGGGCGGCTCAGCGTTAACGAGTGGCCCGCACCGGACTGTTCCTCGGCCGGGGCGCAGATCCAGATATCGTCAGAGAACTGCCGGGCAATCGCCTCCAGCACGGTGAGGCCGGGGGCGAAGATGCCGTCGTCGTTGGTCAGGAGAATACGCATCAGAGGGGCACCAGCCGGTCGATCCCGCCCATATAGGGGCGCAGCACCGCCGGCACTTCGACCGAGCCGTCTTCCTGCTGGTAATTCTCCAGCACGGCCACCAGCGTGCGGCCGACGGCAAGGCCTGAGCCGTTCAGCGTGTGAACGAAGTCCGGCTTGGCGCCCTTGCCATCGGCTCCCCCGGCAGGGCGATAGCGGGCGTTCATCCGCCGCGCCTGGAAATCGCCGCAGTTGGAGATCGAGCTGATCTCGCGGTAGGTGTTCTGGCCGGGCAGCCAGACCTCAAGATCATAGGTCTTGCGGGCGGTGAAGCCCATGTCCCCGGCGCAGAGCAGCACCTTGCGATAGGGCAGTTCCAGCGCCTGGAGGATCGATTCGGCCGCCGCCGTCATCCGTTCGTGCTCGGCCTCGGACTGGTCGGGCGCGCAGATCGTCACCAGCTCGACCTTTTCGAACTGGTGCTGGCGGATATAGCCGCGGGTATCCTTGCCGGCCGCTCCGGCCTCGCTGCGGAAGCAGGGGGTCAGCGCAGTTAGGCGCAAGGGCAGGGCTGCCCCCTCAAGGATCTGTTCGCGCACGGAGTTGGTCAGCGAGACTTCGGCGGTGGGGATCAACCAGCGCCCGTCGGTGGTCTGGAAGTTGTCTTCGGCGAATTTGGGCAGCTGGCCAGTGCCGAATAACGACTCTTCACGCACCAGCAGCGGCGTGGCGCATTCGGTGTGCCCGTTGAGTGTCGTTTGTGTGTCCAGCATGTACTGGCCAAGTGCCCGTTGCAGGCGCGCCATCTGCCCGCGCAGGAAGGTGAAACGCGCGCCGGAAATCAGCGCTCCGGTTTCGAAGTCGAGTCCCAGCGCCGGACCCAGGTCGGCGTGCTCCTTCGGGGAAAAAGCGAACTGACGCGGGCTGCCCCAGCGGCTCACTTCGACGTTCTGGCTCTCGTCCTCGCCATCGGGCACTGCGGAATCTGGCAGGTTGGGCGAGGCCGCCAAGGCCTCCTGCAATTCTGCGGAAAGCTCGCGATCTTCCTGTTCCAGCGCGGGCAGGGTGTTCTTGATCTCGGCCACTTCGGCCTTGAGCCGCTCGGCCTCGTCCTTGTCGCCCCGACCCATCGCCGCGCCGATCGCCTTCGAGGCCTCGTTGCGGCGGTTTTGGGCGTCCTGCATGGCAGTAGCCACCGCACGCCGCGCAGTATCGAGTGCCAGAATCGCACCCGAAACAGGCTCTACCCCCCTTCGGGCAAGGGCGGCATCAAAAGCGGCGGGATCGTCGCGGATCAGGCGGATGTCATGCATAGCGCTGGCGCTATGCCGCTTGCCCCGTCCATGCGCAAGGTGGCGCTACTTTGCTTTGCAGGTGCTGATCCCCAACAAGGAATAGGCCGGACAGGTCCGCAGGAAGCCGGTGACCAGCAGGATCACGCCCAGCCAGCCCCATGGCGTTTGGGGACCCACGAATACCAGCGAGATCAGCACAAGGCCGACAAGGATGCGAAGCAGGCGGTCAGTGCTGCCGACATTGGTGGTGAACATGGCTCATCCCTTCATTACGATGGGACAACACTGCCGCACCGCGCCAAGCGATGCATTGACCGGGATCAAGGGAGGCGGAAGTGGTGGGCGCGACAGGGATTGAACCTGTGACCCCACCCGTGTGAAGGGTGTGCTCTACCGCTGAGCTACGCGCCCACTTCCTCGGCGAAGGGCGCCCTTAGAGGGGCGACGGCGAATTGACAAGCGGGGAAAGCGGGATAGAGGCGCCAGACATGAGCGAAGAAACTTCTGCCACGCCCGCCGCTGGCGCCGACGTGCCGCCCGATCGCCTGGCGATCAGTCCGCGCAGCCCGCACTTCAACCAGGACGTGCTGATGCGCGGCGTGGGCATCCGCTTCAAAGGTGTGGTCCGCACCAATATCGAGGAATACTCGATCTCCGAAGGCTGGGTACGGGTCCAGGCCGGCAAGACCATGGATCGGCATGGCCAGCCGCTGACCATCAAGCTCAACGGCCCGGTTGAAGCCTGGTTTGAGGACCTGGGCGACAATCCGCCCGTGGCGAAGGCCTAAATCGCCAGTTCGCGTTTGATGATGGCGGCGATTGGATCGTCGTCGCGGGAAGGCGTTCCGCGAGAGCGCGGCTGATCGACCTTGGCTTCGGCACGGGCAAGCGTTGGGCGTTCCCCCAGCCGTTCGTTCTTCTTCGGCCTGGATGGGTAAATGAACCCGGCGAGCGGCCAGTGCGTATTCCCCAGTGCCTGGCTAGGACCGTACCACACCCGCACCGCGCTCCAGTCATTGTCAGGCGAGACATCGATGGCACGGACATGGTCCTCGATCTGGCCGCGGCGGCCGTTGATCGGGCTCCAGTTGGCGTGACGGATCAGCACCGTGCGAGAGTCAATGATCTTGCTGACCGCTGCGACATGGCCGAGCCGCGAATTGCCGTGGGGGCGAAAGGCCATCACTGCGCCAACCTTGGGTTTAAAACCCCGAGCATAGCGACCCTCCGCCTGGCCCCACCAGGTGTGCGCATCACCGTAGATCTGGATCCCGGTCAGCTGCCGGGCGTAGGGTACGCATTGCAGGTACGGAGGAAGGTCTGCGCTCAGCGCCCCGCCCGCGTCGCGGTCGTCGATGTCGATCACCCGCGCGACTGCCGGGGTCGCAATCGCACCCATAATCATGGCGGCAGGAAGCAACAGGCGAGCGATCTTCATGCCATCCGAATTAATGAAACAAGGTTAGTAAAAACTTACCTGCCGGATAAGCGTCATTGCTTGGCCATGCCTGGATTCACCACCCAGCTTGCAAAATCGTGTTGGACAGGTCAGGGCTGACGGCGTGAAACTCCCCCAGGTCATCATCATCGGGCGCCCCAACGTGGGCAAGTCCACGCTGTGGAACCGGCTGGTCGGCAAGAAGCTGGCGCTGGTTGACGATCAGCCGGGCGTCACGCGTGATCGCCGCTTTGGCGAAGCGCACCTGTTGGGCCTTGATTTCACCATCGTCGATACGGCCGGCTGGGAAGACGAGGATGCGGCCAGCCTGCCCGGGCGGATGCGTCAGCAGACCGAGGCGGCGCTGGTTGGTGCGGATGTGGCATTGTTCGTGATCGATGCTCGCGCAGGGCTCACGCCGCTCGATGAGGAAATTGCCCGAAACCTGCGTCAGAGCGATGTTCCTGTGGTACTGGTTGCCAACAAGGCCGAGGGCAAGGCTGGCGATCATGGCCTGTTCGAGGCATTCTCGCTCGGCTTTGGTGATCCCGTCCCGCTTTCGGCCGAGCATGGCCAGGGCATGGCGGACCTGTTCGAGGCGCTGCTGCCGCATCTCAATGAGCGGCAGGAAGAAATGGATGCCGCTGCGGCACTTGCGGCCGAAACCGATGACGAAGAGGAATACGATCCCAAGGCTGTGCTGAAGCTGGCAATTGTGGGGCGGCCCAATGCCGGCAAGTCCACGCTGGTCAACCGGTTCCTGGGCGAAGATCGGCTGCTAACCGGACCAGAGGCCGGGATCACCCGGGATTCCATCGCTGTCGACTGGACCTGGCACGATCCCAAGACTGGCGAAGATCGTCCGGTCCGGCTGATTGACACAGCCGGGATGCGCAAGAAGGCCCAGGTTACCGACAAGCTTGAAAAGCTGGCCGTGGCCGATGCGCGCCATGCTATCGATTTTGCCGAAGTGGTCGTGCTGCTGCTGGATGCCACGCGCGGGCTGGAGCATCAGGATCTCAAGATCGCCAGCCTGGTGCTGGAAGAAGGCCGCGCCCTGATGATCGCGATCAACAAGTGGGACGTGGCCGAAGATGCCTCGGCCTTGTTCAACGGTATCCGCGGCGCGCTGGAAGACGGGCTCAGTCAGGTCAAGGGGCTCCCATTGCTGGCGGTATCGGCCCGCACCGGCAAAGGGCTGGACGATCTGCTGCGCGCCGCGTTCGAGCTGCGCGACGCCTGGTCAAAGCGGGTGCCGACCTCGCTGCTCAATCGCTGGTTCGATGATGCCCTGGCCAAGAACCCGCCGCCCGCGCCCGGCGGAAAGCGGATCAAGCTGCGCTACATCACCCAGGCCAAGACTCGCCCGCCCGGCTTCGTGCTGTTCGGCACGCGGCTGGATGAACTGCCGGCGAGTTACCAGCGCTACCTGGTCAACGGCATCCGCCGCGACCTGGGTTTTGACGCCGTGCCGGTGCGGCTGACGCTGCGCAGCCCGAAGAACCCCTTCGCCAAGAAGTAATCGGTAGGGCGGGGGCTCAGCCCCCCACAGCCTCGCTGTTGAGCTGGATGTAGTTCTGCAGTCCCATGCGCTCGATCATCTCGAACTGGGTTTCGAGGAAATCGACGTGCTCTTCCTCGCTTGCGAGGATCGACATGAACAGATCGCGGCTGCCGAAATCGCGCACAGCCTCGCAGTGGACGATCGCTTCGCGCAGGTCGGGGATCGCATCGTGTTCAAGCGCGAGGTCAGCCTTGAGGATTTCCTCGACATTTTCGCCAATGCGCAGCTTGCCCATGTTCTGGAAGTTGGGCAGCCCTTCAAGAAACAGGATGCGCTCCGCCACCTGATCGGCATGCTTCATCTCGTCGATCGATTCGTGCCGCTCATGCTCGGCCAGCTTCTTGATCCCCCAATTGTCCAGCATGCGATAATGCAGCCAGTACTGGTTGACCGCAGTCAGCTCGTTGAACAGCACCTTGTTCAGGAATTCGATGACTTTCTTATCGCCCTTCACGGCGGTTTCTCCCGGGTGGATGTGATGAATTACGCGCGTATTATGCCGCGTTGCAACAAGCCCGATCAAGGCAAATTTTCATTTATTTTCAGAAGCTTTTGATAGTCATTCGCAAGTTGCTCAAGTGCACTTGCAAGGCACTCGCATCAGGCGGTTTCCAGCCCTGAAGCCTGTCCTTCGGCCTGCATCTGCGTTCGCTCCTCGATCAGCATTTCAGCAGCATCGTCAAGGCATTGGCCACATTGGGGGCGACAGCCCAGCGCCTCGTAAACCGCATCAACATCGCCGGGACAACGGCGCGCGGCTTCGCGCAGTTCACATTCCCGGATCGCATTGCAGACGCAAATGTACATGGTCGGGCTCCGCTGGAGACGACTCGGATAATAATGCGAAACATTCGCAATAGCAACTACCGTGTGAGCGGTTGCCAATGCCGATAGGTTAGACCGCGCCACAGCCACTCGACCGGTCCCTGGCGGTAGCGGCGCAGCCAAGGTCCGCTCCAAGCCAGCAGCACCAGCCAGACCCCCAGCACCCAGCCCCACTGCGCGAGGGTTCCAACCGTTCCGGCCAGGCCCAGCCCCCACCCATGGAAGACGAAGGTCATCAACAGCGAGGTCAGCAGATAGTTGCTGAGCGCCATCTGCCCCGCTGCCTGCAGCCGGGTGCCAATCGCTGTGCGAAGCAAGGCCGGTGCCGCCAGCACCAGCAGTGCCGCATAGGCGAGCGTAAGAGCAAGATGGGAGGGGCCAGCCGCACCGAGGAAGACAAATAGCATGGCCTCGGCCGGGAACCCGCGGCTTTCGATCCACCAGGCTAGCGCCATAGCCAGCGGCAGTCCCACCGCCAATCCGCCGAGGGCCAGCCGCCACAAGTCGGCACGGATCCAGCCGCCGGCAAAGAACCCGCTGCGGTAAAGCGCCATGCCGAGGAGCATCAGCGGGACAGTCTCGCCTAGCGAAAACAGTGCAATGAGGAATGGCATGTACAGCGTTTCACCAAACCGTGCCGCCACCATGGCCGGATAGGGCTGGCGCAGGACGGCCAGTTCTGCCTTGGCATCGGCAGAAATGGCGGCTCGGAGGGAGGTCAGCTCGGCTATGGCCTTGGCCTCGGCCGTGCCTGCCCGCTCAGCCTCGATTGCGACGAAAGTTGGCTTGCCAGCCAGCGTAAAGCCTCCATGCCACAGCGCGAACGCCGCTACCGCTACCACTGCCAGCCGGCGCGCCGACCAGTGCCGCGCAGCCAGCGCCAGCGGGGCTAGCATTGCGTAAAGCATGAGAATGTCGCCGCTCCACAGGAACAGCTGGTGGGCATAGCCGATCACGAACAACCAGCCGAGGCGGCGCATCTGCCAGCGCGGGCCGTCGCTCGCACCGCTCTCGCGACGTTCCATGAACAGCAGCAGCGAAGCTCCGAACAGCACGGTAAACAGCCCGCGCATCTTGCCTTCAAACAGCACGAAGTTGATCAGGTAGACGAGCTCGTCGGCAGTTCCGGCGGGGGCGGATAGCGCCGGGCTGAGCGGACCGTTGGCGCCGCCCGCAAACGAGGCGGCGTTAATCGCCAGGATGCCCAGCACGGCCACCCCGCGAACAAGGTCCAGCGCGGCGATCCGGTCAGGGGCCGCACTGCCAGCCATGTCAGTTGCGGGTCGCGAGGCAGGTCAGGCCAGCTGCGTTCAGCTTCGCGCAGGCAGCGCGGGCTTCGGCTTCGCTTGGGAATCCGGCAGCCTGAAGCTTGATCATGGCACCTGCCTTGACATTCATCCGCTGCCTGCCGGCCAGTTCCGGCCTTCCTTTGATCTTGTTCCACAACCCATCCGCATTGGCCGCCACTCCAAATGCGCCCAACTGCACGCGCCAGGGACCGGTACCGACCAATGGAGCAGACTTCGCATCAGACCGGACGACCGGTGGCGGCGCCGCAGCGGACGGAACGGTTCCGGGCAGCGTTACGGGGCGCAGCGCTAACGGGCCGGGTGTGGCCGGTCGGGCATAGTCCGCCCCCGCCGTTGCCGGGCTTTCAGTAGCTGGCGCAGCCGATGGTGAGCGCATCGCGACTGCAGTTACCGGGGCCGGGGCACTTGGCACAGTTACCCCCAGATCTGCGGCAGCCAGCTGACGGGCCCGGGTGGCGTCGGTCTGGCTGCGCAGTTCAGATGCCAAGACTACGGATTCCTGCCGCTGCGCCAACGGCACATGTTGATCCATCTGGCGCAGCGCCGTTGTCGCCTGCTCCAGCCCGGCCTGCTGGGCCAGGCTGACCAGAGCATAGGCCCGGATCCAGTCCTTGGCCACGATATCGCCGTTGAAATGGCCGATCCCAAGCAGATACTGAGCGCGGGGATCGCCGCGGTCGGCTGCGGCACGGATGAAAGGCAGCGCCTGCGTCCGCTGGCCGCGCTGAAACAGCAGCAGCCCGTAATTGTCGCTGGCCTGCAGGTGGCCAAGTGCCGCCGCGCGGCCGAACAGTTCCTCGGATTTCGGCAGGTCCTGCTTGATGCCCTTGCCCAGCTTGTAGGCCTGAGCGAGGTTAAACATGGCATCGGCATCGCCGCGTGCCGCTTCGGCCTGCCACAGCTTGACCGCGGCCGGAAAGTCGCCCCGGGTCCAGGCGTCTACCCCGGCGCGGGTATCGGCATAACCTGGCGCGGCGACGCCCACGACGGCCCCGATTGCGGCGGTCAGGAAAAAAAGCTTGCGGCTCATGCGCTTTGTCTCCCCGGGCGTCGGACCTTAAATCTGTTTTCGCCCGCATAGCGGGCACAGCCGGTTCGGCGCTATTACTGGTACCTAACTGACATAGTGAACCAGTCGTTAGCAAAGGATTTATAGCCACTTGTCCGTGATGAACGGCGCGGCCGACAACGCGGCGTTAACTTAAAATTAGGAACGTTCTGCGATCCCCCGGTCCAAGTCTTTTAGGCTTCACATGCATTTTCGCAGGGGGAATTGGCTTTGCGCGTATTGGCTTTGGCATCGCAGAAGGGCGGTTCGGGCAAGACCACCTTGTCTGGGCACCTCGCCGTTCAGGCACAGCGCGCCGGCGCTGGCCCGGTCGTGTTGATCGATATCGATCCGCAAGGTTCGCTGGCGGACTGGTGGAACGAACGTGAGGATGAATACCCTGCCTTCGCCCAGACCACTGTGGCACGTCTCGCCAGCGATCTGGCGGTGCTGCGTCAGCAGGGCTTCAAGCTGGCCGTGATCGATACGCCGCCGGCCATTACCATGGCGATCCAGTCCGTGATCTCGGTCGCCGAGCTTATTGTCGTGCCGACCCGACCCAGCCCGCATGACCTGCGCGCCGTTGGTGCCACGGTTGACCTGTGTGAGCGTGCCGGCAAGCCGCTGATCTTTGTGGTCAATGCCGCCACGCCCAAAGCCAAGATAACATCCGAAGCCGCCGTCGCCCTTTCGCAGCACGGCACGGTCGCCCCGGTTACCCTGCACCACCGGACCGACTTCGCTGCCTCGATGATCGATGGCCGCACCGTGATGGAAATCGAGCCCAATGGGCGCTCGGCCCAGGAAGTTGTCGCGCTGTGGAGCTATATCTCCGACCGGCTCGAGAAAAACTTCCGCCGCACCGTGTTTGCCGCGCCTGCTGCCGTGTCGATGATGCCGGGGGCCGGCGGCCGTCCGGTTGGCGGCTTCGGTCGCCGCGTGGCTGGATCGTAAGGAGAGGGCGGGGCGCATGTCCGATCCCAACAACAATTTCGCGTCGCTTTCGCCCACGCTGCTGGCCCGCAAGGGCGGCGCGCGGCCCGCGATGCGCCCGCAACTGGGGGCGCTGACACCTGATGCGCTGGCCCGCCAGATCGACGATCTGGGCTGGAACGACATGGGCGATGATGTCGATCCCGCGCCGGTGGCCGAAGTCGTTTCGATCACGCCAGACGTTCCGGCTCCGCGCATGGCGCCGGTGCCTGCGGTGGTCAATCAGCAGTCCGAAGTGGCTCGTCTGGTAGCTGCGCCGCGCCGTTCGGCGCTTGCCGATGGCCGTCGCGCCGCCTTCACGCTGCGGGTCGATTCGGAGCGCCATCTCAAGCTCCGTCTGGCCTGCGCGATCCGCAACCGCAGCGCTCAGCAGCTCGTCACCGAGGCGCTCGACCGCCTGCTCGACGAACTGCCCGATGTTGCCGACCTTGCCGCGCAGGTTGCGCGGAAACGCAAGTAATCCTGTGAAAGGGAGACTGCTCATGCTGCCCAAGTCGATCCGCTCCAAGCTGCTTCCGGTCGGAATGACCGGAGCCGTCGCGCTGGCCATTGCTGCTGGCGCCGGGTTCAGCGGCGGAGTCGTTGCCAAGCCGACACCGGACAGGACGGCTTCGGCTGCGCAGAACGCGCTGGCTCGCGGTCAGGTGGACAAGGCGATCGAGCTCGCCGAGGCTGTCGTTGCCGCTGCCCCGCGCGAACCGTCTTACCGTGCATTGCTCGCCAACGCCTATCTTCGTGCTGGCCGGTTCGATTCGGCAGCTGCCACGTTCGATGATGCGATGAAGCTGGGTGACAACAGCGCCAGGACCGCGCTTGGCCTGTCGCTGGCCTATGTCGCCGCAGGTCGCAACCGCGATGCCGTGGCTATTCTCGATGACTGGCGTGATGCCATTCCGGCGGCTGACCTCGGCCTCGCCCTGGCGCTGGCAGGGGAGCCGACCCGTGGCAGCGCAATCCTTTCCGATGCGCTGCGCGGCGGTGAAAACACGCCCAAGCTGCGGCAGAATCTGGCCTATGCCTATGCCCTGGATGGCCGCTGGCGCGAGGCTCGTATCATGATGGCTCAGGACGTACCTGCCGATCAGATGGATGCCCGCATCAGCGATTGGGCTGCCAAGGCGCGTCCAGAAGATTTCCGGGTCCGCGTAGCCGGTCTGCTCAACGCGCCGCTCCGCGCCGATCCGGGTCAGCCGGCTCGCTTGGCGCTCAACCCCAGCCCGGCGTCGGAGCAACTTGCGGTAGAAAGCGCCGCTATCGAGCAGGCGCCAAAGGTCGCTGCTGCTGCTCCAGTCCAGCCGGTAGCTGAATTGCCGGCCGCGGCGGACAGTGCAGCGCTGGCCAGCTACACGCCGGTTGCGGCCCCTGCGGCTGCCCCGGTGTCCATGATTGCGGTAGCTGAACCGGTTGGTGCCCCAGCACCGGTGCCGTCCCCGGCAGTTGCTCCGGTTCCCGAGCACTACGGCATTGCTTTCGTCTCCCAGCCCGTGGTCCAGCCGATCCCGGCCCGCCAGGTCCGCCAGCCGCGAGGCTGGTCGGTTGCGCCGCGCCCAGCGCCGGTCCGCATTGCCATGACTTCCGCGCCGCGCCGTGTAGCCAATGTGGCCCCGACCAATGCTGCGGGCACTCACATGGTCCAGCTGGGCAGCTTCTTCACCGAACAGGGCGCGCGCCGGGCTTGGGGCATCTATTCTGCCAAGAACCCCGAGCTGCGTGGTTACCGGATGACGATCACGAAGGCTCAGGTTCGCGGCAAGACCTATTACCGCGTTGCCGCCGCCGGTCTTACCGGCAGCCAGGGCGCCTGGGGTCTGTGCGGCACCGTCAAATCGCGCGGAATGGCCTGCTTTGCCTATGCCGTCCGTACTGGCGTGCCCGGCACTCGTGCGGCCAATGGGCCGATGATGGCCCGTGCCAAGGCTCCGACTGCCGCACCGAAGGTACCGGCAGGCGCCTCGGCCATGGCCCGCAAGAAGTAAGCCCGGACTTCAATTCCGCCATCTGCGAGGCCCCTTTCCACCTGTTGAAGAGGGGCCTTGTTCATTTCAGGCAACCTGTACCCCACCCTTGAACAGGGTCACGGCCCGGCCTTGCACGCCCTGCTTGTCGAACGGGGTGTTACCGGCAGTTGCAGCCATCTTGTCAGAATCGACAACCCATGGCCTGTCGGGATCGATCAGAGCCAGATCGGCCTCTGCCCCAGCCGCTAACACACCGGCATTCACGCCCAGCAGCATGGCCGGATTGGTGGCGAGCAGGGTAAAGGCCCGGGCCATGTCGATCACGCCATCGCGAACCAGCCCGAGGGTGAGTGGCAGCAGGGTTTCGGCTCCGGCCATCCCGGGTTCGGCATCGGCAAATGGCAGTCGCTTGTCCTCTGGGCCGCGTGGATCGTGGCCGGATCCGATCACGTCGATCGTTCCGTCCGCCAAGGCTGCGAGCACCGCCTGCCGGTCCGCTTCGGCCCGCAGCGGCGGCGACAACCGGGTAAAGGTCCTGAAATCGCCGATTGCCACTTCGGACAACAGGGCATGGGCTGGGGTGACACCTGCTGTCACCGCCACGCCGCGCGCTTTGGCAGCGCGGACCAGCGCCAATGCCGCCGCTGTCGTAACCTGGCGGAAGTGGAGCCGCGCCCCAGTCAGTTCGGCCAGCGCGATGTCGCGCGCGATGGCCAGGGCTTCAGCCTCAGCCGGGGCAGAGGGCAGGCCCAGCCGGGTGGCCATTTCGCCGGCCGTCGCAACCGCGCTGCCGGTCAATCCGGCGTCTTCGGCATGGCTGACCACGACCAGCCCAAGCATGGCGCAATAGGACAGCAACCGGTGCATCGTGCCGCTGTCGGCAATCCAGCGCCGCCCGGTGGCGACGGCTCGCGCCCCGGCGTCACGCATCATCGCCAGTTCAGCCAGATCAGTTCCGCCGAGATCCTTGGTCGCTGCGGCAAGGGGGTGGACCCACAGGTCGGGCTTGCCTGACTGGGCGGCAAAACGCACTGCGCTGGGCTTGTCGAGCACCACGCCCTGATCGGGCATCAGCGCGGCACGGGTGATGCCGCCGAAGTGGAAGGCCGGTTTGTCAATCGCAAAGACGCCCAGGTCGACCAGCCCGGGTGCGATCAGTCTACCCTTAGCATCGATCACCGTGTCGCCGTCCTGCGGCGCGATGTCGCCCAGCGTCGCGATCCGGCCTTCGGCACAGCGCAGCGCACCGATTTGCGGCTCACCGAAGGGCAGGACGAGCCGGCCGTTGATCAGCGTGAGGGGCGCCGGAGTGCTCATGACCAGCCCTCCACGGCGCGGGTTCGCCGGGTCAGGACGTCAAGGCAAGCCATGCGCATCGCCACGCCCATTTCCACCTGAGTGGTGATGGCCGATCGCCCGGCGAGGTCGGCGACAGTGCTGTCGATCTCGACACCGCGGTTCATCGGCCCCGGGTGCATGACCAGGGCATCGGGCTTGGCCTTGGCAAGCCGCTCCAGCGTCAGTCCGTAGAGGTGACGGTATTCGCGCGGGCTTGGGATGAACTGGCCGCTCATCCGCTCCTGTTGCAGTCGCAGCATCATCACCACGTCGGCGCCATCAAGTGCCGCATCGAAGTCGTGAAAAGAAGCAACCTTCATCGCCTCTATCCCGGCTGGCATCAGCGCCGGCGGGGCGCAAACGCGGACGTCGGCGCCCAAAGTAGTGAGGCAATGGATATTCGATCGCGCCACACGGCTGTGCAGGATGTCGCCACAAATGGTGATCGTCAGCTTGCCAAAATCGCCCTTTGCGCGCCGGATGGTCAGGGCATCGAGCAGGCCCTGGGTCGGATGCTCATGCTGGCCGTCACCGGCGTTGAGCACCGGGCAATCCACCTTGTCGGCGATCAACTGGACCGCGCCCGAAGCAGCATGGCGGATGACGATCGCATCGGGGTGCATGGCATTCAGCGTCAGCGCTGTATCGATCAGCGTTTCGCCCTTCTTCACGCTCGATTGCGCGGCGTGCATGTTGACCACATCGGCCCCCAGCCGCTTGCCGGCGATCTCAAAAGACAGCAGCGTGCGGGTTGAATTTTCGAAGAAGGCGTTGACCACAGTCAGGCCGGACAGGAGCTCGGCGCGCTTCTTGGGCTGGCGGTTGAGCGTGACCCATTGTTCCGCCTCATCCAGCAGAAAATGGATCTCCCACGGTGCCAGGCCCGCCAGGCCCGTCAGGTTGCGGTGCGGAAAGGCAGCGGATCCGGCTGGATAGCGGCCCGCGGCGGTTGGTTCTGGCGATGTCATTGAAGCCAGCTTCCTAGACCTGGTTTTGCGCGGGGGCAAGGCTCCAGAGTGCAGGTCGGTGCCGACTGTGCTTGCATGCCCTGAGTCTGCCCCCGGTCGTCTGCCATGGCCCCTTGATCGACGGTGGACTCGCTTTGAGCCAGGTCGCTTCCTATGTGCACAACTGGTTTAACTGGGGATTGCACATCGCATGGTCTTCGCGCGCAAGGTCTGGGCACTGCTGGTCGGCATCAAGGATGGCCTGGTGCTGCTGTTCATGCTGTTGTTCTTCATGGCGCTTTACGCGGCGCTCACGGCGCGTCCCTCGCCCGGGCAGGTCCGCGATGGCGCGTTGTTGTTGAAGCTCGATGGCGTCGTGGTGGAAGAGCCAGCCCAGGTCGATCCCTTCGCACTGTTGATGTCCAGCGAGACCCCAATCACCGAACATCGCGCCCGCGATGTCGTGCGCACACTCGAAGCTGCGGCCAAGGACGATCGGATCAAGGCGGTCGCGCTTGACCTGTCGCGCTTCATGGGCGGTGGGCAGGTTACGCTGCAGGAGGTCGGTGCTGCGCTCGATGCGGTGCGCAAGTCCAAGAAGCCGGTGGTGGCGTTTGCCCATGCCTATGCCGATGATGGCCTGCTGCTGGCCGCTCATGCCAGTGAGGTCTGGGTTGATCCGCTGGGCGGGGCCTTTGTCTTGGGACCGGGCGGGCAGCGGCTCTACTACGGTGATGCGCTGGCCCGCTTCAAGGTGACCCCGCACGTCTTCAAGGTTGGCACTTACAAGGATTTCGTCGAGCCCTTCATCCAGAATCAGGCCTCCCCTGCTTCGAAGGAGGCCCGCGCGGCGGTTTATGCCGCGCTGTGGGAAGACTGGCAGGCCCATGTGAAGACGGCCCGGCCCAAGGCCGATCTGGCGCGGGTAACCAGCGATCCGGTTGGCTGGCTGCGCGCCAGCAATGGCGATTCCGCCCAGGCCGCGCTGAGCGCCGGACTGGTCGACAAGCTGGGTACCCAGGCTGAGTTCCACGATCGGATGCGTGCGCTGGTGGGCGAGGACCCCTATGACGATGCCCCCGGTAGCTTTGTGCACACCAAGCCCGCCGCACTGCTGGCTGCTCATCCGGTGGAGCAAGCGGGTGAGGCAATCGCCGTGGTCACGGTGGCCGGCGAGTTGGTCGACGGCAAGGCTGGCCCGGGCACCGCTGGCGGCACCCGCATTGCCAAGCTGATCGATCAGGCCAATGCCGATGGCGCTAAGGCGCTGGTGCTCCGGGTCGATTCGCCCGGCGGATCGGTCATGGCATCGGAAGAGATCCGGACCGCGTTGCACCGCTTCAAGGCGGCCGGCAAGGACGCGGATGGCAATGATCGCCCGGCGCGCCCAGTCGTCGTTTCGATGGTCAATCTTGCGGCGAGCGGCGGCTATTGGGTGTCGACCCCGGCAGACCGCATTTTTGCCGAACCCGGCACGATTACTGGCTCGATCGGGATCTTTGCCATGATCCCGACTTTCGAGCGCGCGCTGGCCGATTATGGCGTGACTTCCGATGGGGTGCGGACAACGCCGCTGTCGGGCCAGCCGGATCTGCTGACCGGGCTCACGCCCGAGCTCAAGGACATGATCCAAGCCAACATCGAAAACAACTACCGCCGCTTCCTGGGGCTGGTCGGCACGGCCCGCAAGCAGACCCCGGAGCAGGTCGATGCCAATGCCCAGGGCCGCGTCTGGGATGGCGGCACGGCGCGCCAGAAGGGGCTGGTTGATGCCTTTGGCGGGCTCGATGCCGCGCTGGCCGATGCCGCGCAGCGGGCGAAGCTCGGTGATGACTGGCACGCTGCCTGGTACGGCGAGGAAGTCGATCCCTATGCCTCGCTGATCGAGCAGCTGCGCGGCGACGAGGATTCGACCGGTGACGTGGCCGGGCTGGATCTGACCGGGCTGGTGGCGGCCCGCCAGCAAGCCCAGTTTGACCGCCTGCTGGCCGATGCCGGTCGGCTGTTTGAGGCCCGCGGTGCCCAGGCGCTGTGCCTTGAATGCCCGGTGCCGAGCGGTGCGGTTCAGGCACCGCACTCGCAATCGGGGTGGCTGGCGCAGCTCGTGGGGCTATTCGCTCGCTAGCGCGCTTGCCCTTTGGGGCAAGGGCCACTAAGGGCCACCGCTTGATTCAGGCGATCCTGAATCGGCTTCGTCGGCATGCGGGCGTGGCGGAATTGGTAGACGCGCTGGATTTAGGTTCCAGTATCGCAAGATGTGGGGGTTCGAGTCCCTTCGCCCGCACCAGTTCGCCCGGCCCTGATGCCGCCAGCCGATGAGCCGATAGCCGGTTTGATTGAGAAGGCTTCTATTGTCATGCAGATTGTCGAGACCAGCAACGAAGGTTTGAAGCGCGCCTATACGGTCAAGATCCCGGCGAAGGACATCGCCGCGCGGATCGATGGCGAAGTGGCCAAGATTGCCCCGCAGGTGCGCATGCCCGGCTTCCGCCCTGGCAAGGTACCGGCCAACCTGGTCAAAAAGATGCATGGCCCGGCGCTGCATCAGGAAGCGCTGAACACCACCGTGCGTGAAGCGATGGACAAGCTGTTGGCGGATCACAAGCTGCGTCCCGCGATGCAGCCGCAGGTTTCGCTGGGCGACGGCTATGAGGAAGGCAAGGACGCCGAGCTTTCGGTTGCGGTCGAAGTGCTGCCGACCATTGCCACGCCTTCGCTTGATGGCATCAAGCTGGAAAAGTTGGTGGTCGCGGTCAACGAAGCCGAAGTTGACGAGCAGGTTGCGAAGATTGCTTCCGGTTCGAAGAGCTTTACCGATGCCAAGAAGGGGAAGAAGGCCGAAACCGGCGATCAGCTGATCATCGATTTCGTCGGCAAGCTTGATGGCGTCGAATTTGAAGGTGGCAAGGCTGAAGACGCTGCGCTGGAAATCGGGTCGGGCCGTTTCATCCCGGGCTTCGAAGAGCAGCTCGTCGGCGCCAAGGCCGGTGACGAAAAGACCATCACGGTGACCTTCCCGGCCGATTATCCGGCGGACAACCTCAAGGGCAAGGACGCCCAGTTCGACATCACCGTCAAGGCGGTGAAGGTGCCCGGCGAAACCAAGATTGACGATGATTTCGCCAAGAACCTTGGCCTGGAAAGCCTTGAGCAGCTTAAGGGCCTCCTGCGCGGCCAGATTGAGCAGGAACTGGCCGGGCTGACCCGCACCCAGATGAAGCGCGCCCTGCTCGATCAGCTCGCTGCCGGTCATGACTTCGACGTGCCGCCAAGCATGGTTGAGGCTGAATTCAGCCAGATCTGGGCCCAGCTGCAGCAGGAAGCCCAGAACGAGGCCGATCCGGCTGCCGCGCTCGCCGAAATCGAGGCTGAAAAGGGTGATTACGAAGCAATCGCCGTGCGCCGCGTGCGCCTTGGCCTGCTGCTGTCGGAAATCGGCCAGGCCAACGGCGTCGAAGTGTCGGGCCAGGAGATGCAGATGCTGGTGGCCCAGGCCGCCCAGCAGTATCGCCCGGAAGACCGCCAGCGGTTTGCCGAATTCATCAGCCAGGATCCGCTGGCCGCAGCCCAGCTGCGTGCCCCGCTGTTCGAGGACAAGGTGGTCGACTTCCTGTTCGACAAGGCTGAACTGACCGAGCGGACCGTAACCCGCGAAGAGCTGCAGGCCGCGATCGAGGCGGAGGAAACTGCTGAAGCTCCGGCCAAGCCCGCCAAGAAAGCACCGGCGAAGAAGGCTGCTGACAAGGCTGAAGCCAAGCCCGCCAAGGCTGAAAAGCCGGCCAATAAGGAAGCTGCTCCCAAGGCCGAAAAGGCCGAGAAGAAGCCGGCTGCCAAGAAGGCGGCCAGCAAGTAAGCTGACGGCAAAATCCGGACCTAGCGGGGCGGCGCCTTACTGGCGTCGCCCCGTTTGCTTTTCAGCACCAGGCTATTGCGGGGTAAAGGCGCGCCGGACGTAAATCGGCATCTGCTCGGCAATGGTGTCGAACGGTGCGGCATTCATGCCGATCCGGCACATCCGCCCCATCCATTGCGGAGCCCCTGAAGCCAGCGCCACAAAGACATCGGCCGGAACAGGTGGCAAGCGGCCTGCCGCGATGTGCGGTTCAGCCCAGGCGAGACCACGGCTGCTGACGATATCGTGCACGACCTGCGATTGGTCGGCAAAGTCTTCAATCCATTTCGAGCCGGACACGTCGAACATGAACGCGGCACCACCAGGGTCATCGCGCTGAAAGGCAAAGGCGGCCCGGACGGCGGCCTCGACTCCGTCCAGCGGGTCATCAGGTTCGGTCATCGCTGCCATCACCCGGCCCCAGAAGTCGCGTCGGACCAGCGTGTAGACGGCGAAGCCCAAGTCTTCCTTGGTTGGGAACTGATGGAACAACGCACCGTTCGAAACGCCGGCCAACCGGCAGATTTCCGCGACAGAGGTGCCGTCAAAGCCCTTGGCCAGGAACAACTCGCGCGCTGCCGCGATGATCCGGTGACGGGTTTCAGAGGAGCGGCTCTGTTTCACAACGGCAGTCTTTGCAACAGTTTGCAACCCAGTGCAACGCTCTGGAGTATTACTCGCCCCATCGTTTGAAGCGGGGATTTGGGACGGTTGCGGTACGCGCCCTTTCATAAGCAGTGCCTGCTTTCAGAACCGCATGGTCCTGCCACTTGGCGGCCATGAAGGAAAGGCCGACCGGCAGGCCCTCGACCGCACCCATCGGCACGGTCAGGTGGGGATAGCCGGCGATTGCGGCCAGGCTTCCCGCACCGATGTTCAGGAAGCGGTCACCACTGACCAGGTCCGTGGTCCAGGCCGGTCCAGCGGTTGGAGCGATCAACAGGCTGACCTTGTGGTCCGCCAGCAACTTGTCGATGCCCAGCTCGCCCGCCAGTTTTAGCGAATTGGCCCGGGCCTTGGCCAGAGCCGCGGCATCGGTGAGTTTGTCGGCGGCGATAAAGGTATCCTGCCCGAACCAGCGCAGTTCCGTGGCAGCATTGGCCTGGTTGAAGGCAATGACCTCGGCCAGGCTGCGCGGCAGGCCTGTGCCTGGCAAGGTTGAGAGATAGGCGTTCAGATCGCGGCGCAGTTCGTGATACAGTACTTCGCCTTCGTCGCGGTACATCGCATCATCGGGCTGGAAATCGATGTCGACCAGTTCGGCTCCGCCCGCGCGAAGATCGGCAAGGGCAGCTTCGAAGACGCGTTTTACGCCGGCATGGTTGCCCACGTCACGCCGCAGCACGCCGATCCTTAGCCCCTTGAGCGAGGCGGTAGCGAGACCGGCGGTGTAGTCAGTCTTGCGCGCATCGGCCTCTGCCGTTGCCGGATCGGCTGAATCGCTGCCGGCAATCGCATTGAGCAGCAGGGCAGCATCCGCGACGTTGCGCGTCATCGGTCCGGCGGTATCCTGGCTGGCGCTGATCGGGATCACGTGAGTCCGGCTGACCAGACCCACGGTCGGCTTCAGGCCAACGATGCCGTTGACCGCTGCCGGGCAGGTGATCGAGCCATCAGTTTCGGTGCCGATCGCTGCCCAGGCCATGCCCGCAGCGACCGCGGCCCCGCTACCCGAAGACGAGCCGCAGGTGTTGCGATCGATCGCATGGGGATTTCTGGTCAGTCCGCCCACGGCGCTCCACCCCGACGTGCTCGGCGAATTGCGAATGTTGGCCCATTCGGACAGGTTGGTCTTGCCCAATACCACGCCGCCAGCCTGACGCAGACGCGCAACCAGCGGCGCGTCACGGCCGGTCAGGTTGTCCTTCAGTGCCAGCGAACCGGCAGTCGTCGGCCATTCCCGGGTTTCGACATTGTCCTTGATCAGCACGGTGCGGCCATCAAGCGGGCCGGTTCCGGCGAGGCGTGCGGCTTGGGCTGGCGCATCCTTGGCGTAGACGATCACGGCGTTGAGTTGGGGCCCGGCGTCATCAAGCCGGGCAATGGCGCGGAGCTGTTCCGCCGCTTCGGCCTTGCGCTGCGCGGGGGAAGCGGAATTGCCGCTCTGCGCATGGGCTGGCAGGGCTGGCAGTGCCAGGGCCGCCATAGCCATGCCGATGATCAGACGTACGCGAATAGGCCGCATGAGATGAGGTGCTCCGGAGAATGGGTCCCGAGCCATGCTGGATCGTATGGGCGCGGGATGCAAGTTGCTAACGGCCACAGGTTGAATTGACCCAGTTCTGCTATCGGGAATCCGCCGTGCAGCGCTCTATTGTGCCTGTCCGCACTTGATCGATTGCCGTTCTGTTGGCCCTGCTGGTCGCCGTGATCCTCTGGCTGGCGTCGGCCACTGCCCAGGGCGCCGTCGTTTGCCCGAACGGCCCCGGGCCGGGCGAACGGCAGGTGGGGATGACCGGCGGCGGCTAAGGCGTGGCTTGGGTGCCGGTCTGCGTCAGTGATGGTTCGGGCGGTTATGCTCCTGCGGCGCCCGCGATGCGGGCGATTGACCACTACTATGCTGCCGCCTGGCACCAGCAATCCAACGACGCCTGGATCGACAGCAAGCAGCCGGGCAGCAAGCCCTGGACCGGGGGCACCTGCCGCATCGTCTAGGTGATCGACTCGCGGGTTGGCGGGCTGGAGCGGGTGCCGATCCTCTAGGGCCGCGGGGGGGCGTGGCGGTCGCGCTCAAAAGC
>JBIIDJ010000115.1:0-7128 GCA_044238415.1 Novosphingobium sp. | reverse complement strand
GAGGCGGTGCTGCTGCGCCACCCGGCGGTTAAGGAAGTGCTGGTGATCGGCGTGCCCGACTCTTACCGTGGCGAAGCGCCGCGGGCCTATGTGACGCTGATGGATGAAGCCGTGGCCGATGGCGAGGCACTGGCCAAGTGGCTGAACGGCCAGCTTGGCAAGCACGAGCGGGTCGATAGCGTGGTGGTGCGGGAAAGCCTGCCGAAGACCATGATCGGCAAGCTGGATCGCAAGGCGCTGCGTGCCGAAGTGGGAGTCTGAGGGTCCTCAGCTTGCCAGGGTCAGCAGTTTTTCAACCGCGTCAGCCGGGCTGTCTTCCGGCTGACCGACCTGGCGCGGGGCGAACCGCCCGTCGACCTGGGCACCCTGCTCGATCGTCAGCGCATCGTAGTGGACGTCGCCGTGAATCCGCGCGGTTTTCAGGATGACCAGTTCGCGCGCCGAGATCGAGCCGCGAACCGTGCCGGCCAGCCGCGCGTTCTCGGCCTTAACACCGCCAACGATCTCGCCGGTCTCGCCCTGGACCAAGGCGCTGCAGGTCACGTCGCCTTCGACCTTGCCGTCGATGTGAAGATCGGCCGAAGCCGAAACATTGCCCTTGATGGCCGTGTCGGCTCCGAGGACGGAAAAGGTCGATCCACGCATAGAAGTGCTACCGCTTGCTGGGCGCGGGTTCGCCGCTGCCGGTTTTCTGGAGAACATTGGACGCAGCCTCAAGGAAAGGACGCGGATTGACCGCACGGTCGTTGATCCGCACTTCGAAATGCAGGTGCGGGCCGGTCGAGCGGCCAGTGTTGCCGATCAGACCGATGACCTGGCCAGCCTCGACCCGCTGGCCCGGGGTGGCCCGGAAGCGAGACATATGCGCATAGCGCGTCATCAGGCCATTGCCGTGATCGATCTCGACTGTGTTGCCATAGCCTTGCTGAGTGCCGACGAAGCTGATCGTGCCTGCTGCTGCGGCAAAGATCGGTGCGCCAATCGGACCCTTGAAATCGAGTCCGGCGTGAAACGCGGCGCCACCCGTGAAGGGATCGGCCCGATAGCCGAAGCCGGACGAGATGAATTCCATGCTGGCGGGCGAATGCTGCGGGATCCCGGCCAGGCCGCGCTCCAGCGCTTCCATCCGTTCAAGGCTGACGCCGAGCCGCAGGAAGCGCGGATCGAGCGCGCGCTTGCTCGGGCCGAATAACTCGATCAGCGGACCACCCATCGCGCTGCGGTCATCGAGGCTGGCCAGCATGGCCTTGGGATCGAGACCCAGGGCGCGAATCTTGTTGGCGGCATCGGTCGCCCGGCGATCGGCAAATCGCGTCAGCCGCTCGACCAGCGCAAGCTGGCGCGCTTCAATCTTGGCCAGGCCGGCCGCTTCAGGCAGGGCGGCACTGACCTTGTCGACCGTCTTGGCAGCTTCGCCGGTCGAGTCGGAGACCGTGCCGCCAGCCTTGATGTCTTCAGGGAGGCCTTCGGCCATCCGCTCCAGCGCGTCTTGACGGCGCGTCAGGTCCTCTGCAACGCTCTGCAGGTCATCGCGATACTCGGCAACGCGGTTCTCGGCAGTTGCCACCTTGGCTTCGCGGTCGAGCAGGGCGAGCCGGTCGCGCGTGGAGAGGTACTGCGAGATGGCCATCGCGCCCATCGAAACCAGCCACGCGACAAGGAGGCTGGCGACAATCGTCGCGCCAATCATCTGCAACCGCGATGAAACCTTGATAAAGCGGACCTGCCCCTGCGATCGCATGAAAAACTCGCGATCCGGGAACCAGGTGCGCAGGCGGTCCCTAAACCCGCCGGCAGCCAGATTTTGCAAGACGACCCTAAGCCTTATTCTGCCAATCGATGCGGCGCGCTAGCAGCTTCACCACAGGGACGCGAATCTCCGGTAAGTGCTTGTCGCTGAATCGAAGAATTGGCGCGACGAGTCGTTTGGCTTGCGGGAACTTGTTGGCGGGTGATAGGCGCTGCTCTCACATGACCCATGGTGACGCCCTCCAGATCGAGAGTCCCGATTCGCTGATCGTGCGGCTTGCCGCCGCCGGGCGGGCCGCGCAAATTCGTCTTTCCCGGCTCGATTCCGCCGCCAAAAGCGCGGCCCTGCATCGGGCTGCAGCGGCGCTGCGAAGCGACTCGGCGGCCATCCTTGCAGCCAATGCCAAAGACTGCGCGGCTGGTGCTGCGCGGGGGCTGTCCGCAGCGATGCTGGATCGGCTCCGGCTTGACCCTTCACGCCTGTCAGGCATTGCCGATGCCGTTGCGGCTGTGGCCGACCTGCCCGATCCAGTTGGGCAAGAGATCGACTGGACCGAACGGCCCAATGGTCTGGTACTGTCGCGGATCCGGGTGCCGATCGGACTGATCGGGATCATTTACGAAAGCCGCCCGAATGTGACGGCCGATGCTGCCGCGCTGTGCCTGCGCGCCGGCAATGCCGTGCTGCTGCGCGGAGGCAGCGAGGCGGTCCATTCCAACCGCGCAATTCACGCCGCGCTGGTGCGCGGGCTGGCCGAAGCAGGCGTTCCGGCCGAGGCCGTGCAGCTTGTGCCAACGCAGGATCGCGCCGCCGTCGGGGCGATGCTCACTGCTGCCGGGCAGATTGATATGATCGTCCCGCGCGGCGGCAAGAGCCTGGTCGCCCGGGTCCAGGCCGATGCACGCGTGCCGGTTCTCGCCCACCTTGACGGCATCAACCACACTTTCATTCATATGGCTGCCGATCCGGCCAAGGCGCAGGCGATTGCCCTTAATGCCAAGCTGCGTCGCACGGGCGTGTGCGGGGCAATGGAGACGTTGCTGCTCGATGCGACTTATCCGGATTCGCCTGCTCTGGTGGCCAGCCTGATCGAGGCCGGGTGTGAACTGCGCGGTGATGCGCGAGCCTGCGCGCTCGATCCGCGCATCGTGCCGGCCAGTTCGGAAGACTGGGATACAGAGTACCTTGAGGCGATCCTGTCAGTCGCCGTGGTTGATGGGCTTGAACCAGCGCTGGCCCACATTGCGCGCCATGGATCGCATCATACCGACGCTATAGTTACGGAAGATCAGACTGTGGCGGAGCGCTTCCTGGCTGAGGTCGATAGTGCCATCGTCATGCATAATGCCTCCAGCCAATTTGCCGATGGCGGCGAGTTTGGGCTTGGCGCAGAGATCGGCATTGCCACCGGGCGGCTCCATGCCCGCGGCCCGGTCGCGCTGGAAGGACTGACGACCTACAAGTGGCTGGTTCGCGGCACCGGCCAGGTGCGCCCGTGACTCCCCGGGTATGAGTCGGATCGGGCTTCTCGGGGGCAGCTTCAATCCGGCCCATGGCGGCCATCGCCGGATCACGCTGTTCGCCCGTGAGGCCTTGGGGCTGGATGCGGTCTGGTGGCTGGTATCGCCCGGCAACCCGCTGAAACCCAAGACCGGGATGGCCCCATTGGCGGCACGGCTGGCTTCCGCGCGGGCGCAGGCGCGACGCGCGCCGATTGTGCCCACCGCGATCGAACGCGAACTGGGCACGGTCTACACCGTTGATTCCCTGCGCGCCCTGCTGCGCCGCTATCCGCACCACCGCTTCATCTGGCTGATGGGGAGTGATAATTTGGCCCAGTTGCACCGCTGGCGCGCCTGGCGGACCATTGCCCGCACCATGCCGATTGCGGTGATCGCCCGGCCCGGCTATGATGGCCGTGCTGCGGCGAGCCCCGCTGCAGCCTGGCTTGGCCGTTACCGGCGGTCCGCAGCCAGCTTTGCAAACCGGGCAGGATGGAGCGCACCCGCGCTGATACACTTGCGTTTCGATCCCGATCCGCGTTCGGCGACAGCCATTCGCCGCGCTGATCCAGACTGGGCCAGCCGCCTTGGCGGCAAGGCTGCCAGGGATCCGCTTACGCACCATCCGGTCGATCCCGACACGCCATGAACGGCCAGGGCCCGCCCCTTGCGCCGTGCTGCGCTGCCCGCCCCCAGGAGCCCTTATAACCTGCATGACACCAACCCCACTCGCGCCGGCCGCAGCCGGCACGCCAGCCCCGCTTCCGCACTCCGAGCCGGGCACCCTTCACGCGCTGGTGCTGTCCTCGCTCGACGATGACCAGGCGCAGGAAATCGTCTCGATCCCGCTGGAAGGCAAAAGCTCGATTGCCGATCACATGGTGATTGCGAGCGGCCGTTCGACGCGCCAGGTTGCGGCGATGGCGCAGAAGCTGGCCGAACGCATCAAGCAGGGCGGCTTCGGCCACGTCCGGATCGAAGGTCTGCCAGCGGCGGATTGGGTGTTGATCGACGCGGGTGATGTCGTGGTTCATCTGTTCCGCCCGGAAGTGCGCAGTTTCTATAATCTTGAGCGGATGTGGGCCTTTGGGGATTCGGGCGCAGCCTGAACTGCAGCGCGCCGATGCGATTGCATGTGATTGCCCGGGGCAAGATTGGCCGCTCGCCTGAGGCTGAGCTGGTCGCACGCTATGTCAAGCGGATCACCTGGCCAGTTGTCCAGACCGAGCTGCCCGACACCGGCGGCACCATCCCAGCGGTGCAGGCACCGGCCCGTGAAATCTTGCTGGACGAGCGCGGCAAGCAGCTCTCTTCGGAAGAATTTGCGCTCTTGCTGGGCCGTTGGCGCGACGAGGGCGTGCGCGAGGCCCGCTTTCTGATCGGCGCAGCTGACGGGCATGGCGACGTGGCACGCGGGCAAGCCGACCTGCTGCTTGGCTTCGGCCCGATGACCTGGCCGCACCTCATGGTCCGGGCGATGCTGGCCGAACAATTGTGGCGCGCCACCAGCATTCTTGCTGGCCATCCTTATCATCGTTCGGGATAAGGCGCGCATGCCTGTCCGGACCGTGCTGCGACTGACCCCCTTGCTCGCGCTTGTGGCGCTGGGTGGGGCTAGTGCGCAGGTGGCGCTGGCACCCGAAAATCCCACGGCCCTGCGCCAGGCGATTGTCGATGCGCAGGCGGCAGGCGCAGAGGCCGGGCGCCGCGCCACGCTGCTGGAAGGCCAGGCGGCCAGCGCCAATGCTGCCGTCGATCGCACGGCCCGCGAGGCCGCGGGGATTGCTGCCCGGATCCAGCAGGCCGAAGCTGGCATCGCTGCCAACGAGGCGCGGGCCGTGTTGATCGAGCAGGAACGTGCTGGCTTGCGCGCCCGGCTGGCCCAGCGCCAGCAACCGCTGGTCCAGCTCACGGCTGCCCTGCAGCGCCTGTCCCGGCGACCGGCCGGTTTTGCCCTGCTGCGACCGGGCACCTTGAGCGAGGCAGTTTACCTGCGCGCTGCACTTGAATCGATGCTGCCGGAGATCCAGCGGCGGACCGCTGACCTGCGGGCCGAACTGGCCAAGTCGCGGGCCTTGCAGGCCGAGGCACAGAACACTGCCAACGCGTTGCGTCAGGCTCGTACTGACCTGACCGCGCGCCGTTCGGCACTGGTCGCGCTGGAAACACGGCAGCGGCTCGAAGCGCGCAGCGCCAGCGCGCTGGCTGCGCGCGAGGCTGATCGCGCCATTGCCCTGGCCGAGCAGGCGCGCGATCTGAACGGCCTGGTAGGTGAAATCGAAATGGCCGGTCGCCGCCGTGCCGCATTGGCGGCACTGCCAGGTCCGTTGCTGCGCCCCGCTGCGCCGGGGGCGGCCGTGGTCGGAGCAGAGCGATTGGCAACCCTGCCCGCCCCAGCGCGGCTGACCGGGTTTACACTGCCCCTGAGTGGCCGACTGGTCGCCGGATTTGGTGCCGAACTGCGCGGCCAGCCCCGATCACGCGGCATCACTCTGGCCGCGCGGCCCCGCTCACAGGCGGTGGCCCCCGCTGCGGGGCGGGTCGTGTTTGCCGGACCCTACGAAGGCTACGGCCAGATCGTGATGATCGAACATGGCGGAGGTTGGACGTCGCTGGTGACGGGGCTGTCGGCGCTGGGGCTCGCAGTGGGGGACCGGGTGCTGGCCGGTTCGCCCCTCGGCACAACGGGAACCGGACAACCGCTGATTACCCTGGAGCTGCGCAAGGACGGCGCCCCGGTCAACCCGCTCGATCAAATCGGCGGATGAGCCGCCATCTGGCGTTCAGCTTGGCAAGCGGATAAGGAAGGGTCGACGTTCGGGCAGGAAGCATGCCCGTGAAAGGTACTGGGTAAATGAAGGCTGCATCCTTGTTCCGCGCTGCCCTGTTGGTCAGTGCCGTGGCGCTGCTCCCGGCGACGACTGCTGGTCTCGCTGCGGTTGAGGGCCGCTCAAATGCCCAGTTCAACCGGCTGTTCACGGTCTACCAGATCGTCAAGGCGCAGTATGTCGAACAGATCGACGATACTAAGCTGATCAATGGCGCCATCCAGGGCATGCTCGCCTCACTCGATCCGCATTCGAGTTATGTCGAGGGCGCTTCGCTCCAGCGGCTCAACAACATGATCGACGGCAATTATTCCGGTCTGGGGCTGAGCGTCGGCATGGACGACGGGGCCGTGCGGGTGATTGCGCCGATGAAGGGCAGCCCGGCTGACAAGGCGGGGGTAAAGGCCGGGGACTACATCACGCATCTCGATGGCAAGCTGATCTACGGGGTTGAGATCGACGAAGCGGTGGCCCAGATGCGCGGCGAGGCTGGCACCTCGATCCGCCTGACCCTGTTCCGCGAAGGGCGCGAGGAGCCATTCGATGTGACTGTGACGCGCGGAGTCATCGAGCTTGAGCCGGTGACCTGGTCGCTCGAAAAGGATATCGGGATCATCTCGGTAAACGAATTTTCGCGCGATGTCGGGGTCGATGTCGGCGCGGCGATTACCGACCTGCGCAAGCAGGCAGGCGGGAAGTTAGCCGGGCTGGTGCTTGACCTGCGCCAGAATCCTGGGGGCTCGCTGGATGAGGCGGTCGCGCTTTCGGATCTGTTCCTGACCAAGGGCGACATTGTCTCGCAGCGCGGCCGCAACGCGCGCGATAACGAGTTCTACCGGGCCGAGGAGATGATTCCGGGCGATGCTGCCAAGGGCCTGCCATTGATCGTGCTGATCGATGCCGGGTCAGCTTCCGCCTCGGAAATCGTCGCCGGAGCGCTGCAGGATCAACGCCGTGCACTGATCATGGGTGAGCGCAGCTTCGGCAAGGGCAGCGTCCAGTCGCTGTTCGAGCTTGATCGCACCCATGCCATCAAGCTGACCACTGC
>JBIIDJ010000114.1:0-7196 GCA_044238415.1 Novosphingobium sp. | reverse complement strand
ATCCGTGGCACGCTAGGCCCAGTCGATCTCGGCATCACGGCCAAGCGCACGGGTCCGCGCTTCATCTATGACACCAACGAAGCGACCTTCACCGGTTCGTTCGTCCCGGTGGGCGCCAAGGCTTGCACCGGTACCCCGGTGGTCTGCACCACGCCGGTCGCTCCGGCTGCGCCGACCCAGGTCTATGGCAAGGTTGCCGCAGCCTACTGGCTGGTCAACCTCGATGCCCGCGTGAACCTGGAATTCCTGGGCCTCAACGACAAGACCTACCTGCAGCTCAACGTCTACAACCTGACCAACAGCTTCTACGTTGGCGGGTTCGGCGGCGGCCTGAGCCAGCTTGGCAGCTTCAACCGCGCCACTGGCGTCGCGTCGTTTGGCAACCCGCAGTTCGTCCAGATCGGCGCCCCGCGCACGATCAGCGGCACGCTGGTGTTTGCCTTCTGATCGATCCGGTCAGACTGACAAGACAGGGAAAGGGGCGCTGCGGCGCCCCTTTCTTTTTGGGAGTTGGACCGGCGCGCGGTCTGAATGGCTCATAAAGCCGTTCCCCGGTGGGGAAGGGTTCAATGATGCTGAACCCCCACCTCGGCCCGACCACAGCGGGGAGGGGAGCGATGAAGCTCTGGCGTTATTGATAAACGCAGGCGTCGAGCGCTTCGTTGCGGACCACTGCGGAACGCGATGCAATGGTGTTGCCGTGGCGGCGGGTAAAGCCCTTGGCACCCGTCACCGCGCGTTTCCTGGGGCTGGGGAGCGCGGCGGCGATGCGAGCGGCCTCGACCCGGGTCAAGCGGGCGGCGCTTTTCTTGTAATAGCGCTGGGCCCCGGCTTCGACGCCATAGGTGCCGATCCCGGTTTCGGCGACGTTGAGGTAAACCTCCATGATCCGGCGCTTGCCCCAGATGTGCTCGATCAGGAAGGTGAACCACACTTCCAGCCCCTTGCGGGCATAGCGATCCCAGCCCCAGCCCTGCCACAGGAACACGTTCTTGGCGGTCTGCTGGCTGATGGTGGAACCACCCCGCAGCTTGCTGCTCCCATTATTTTTGGCGCGTTGATTGCGCGCGATCGCCTGTTCGATCGCTTCGGCATCGAAGCCCTGGTGCGAACAGAATTTGGCATCCTCCCCCGCAATCACGGCACTGACCATATTGCGATCAATCCGGCTGAGCGGGGTCCAGTCCTTAGTGAACCCATTGGGATCCGCGATCATCGTAATCGTGATCGGCACCGGCACGAATTTGTAGAGCACGGTGATCCCGACGCTGAGGACCAGGAACCAGACGATCAGCCGGCCGATCCACCAGCCCAGATTAAAGGCAAAACCATGTTTGGCGGAAGGGCGGGTGGGCTTGAGGTACTTGAGCATCGCGGACCATGATAGCGAAGGCGTGTGGTGCAGGTAAAGCGCCCCGCATCACACACCCATCGCGGTCTGGCCATTATGCCGTGATGGCCGGCCACCAATTGAGCAGCCAGGTGCCGATGCTGCCGCCGAAAATCAGCAGGGCGGCAAACCACAGCCCGCCGGCCATGGCGCGCTGGGCGCCCGGGGTGCCGCGTTCGGCGCGCAGGTACAGTTCCAGCACGGCCAGCGGCAGCAGGTGGGTGGCAAAGGCCCAGAACAGGTCGAAGGGGCCGGACAGGCCGCGCTCGATCCCGGCGCCGCCGGTCGTTACGCCCCAGACGATGTAACCCAAGCGCATGAACCACACGCCGCTGGCGACAATGAAGGTGCGCAGTGCCCAGCGCCGATGCGCCGCAAAGTTGCGCTGGCGGGCCGTGTACCAGGCCATGGCGGCGAACCACAGGATCAACACGCCATCCATCGAGATCGCGATGGCACCCGGCACGGTAAAATAGGAGCCGCGCACCCAGACCAGCCACAGTCCGCCGATTGACAGGATCAGCGCCATGGCCAGGAACAGCCGCCCGCTCCAGCGGTGCAGTGCGGGCCAGTTCTGGCGGATCTGCGGCACCAGTTGCAGCAACCCGCAGGTGGTGATCACAGCCGCTGCCAGTACGTGCCAGGCGAACTGGCGGTTACCCACGGTGTCGCCCTCGATATAGCCGCTGATATGCGGCTTTGCGTTCCACGCGGCATAGTCGCCGCTCAGCACGCTGGTGTAGTAGAACAGCAGGATGAAGGCGACGAACAGCAACTGGCCGAACACGGTGGCGGCAAACCAGCCGCGCACGGCCAGATCAAGCTGGCGGCGGGCGCGGGCCTTGGCGGAAGGATTTGAGGGCGTAATGGTTCCGGTGGCACTGGCCATGGGGTGATTTCTCGACGGGCAGGATTGCCTGCTGCGTATTAGATTGCTAACACAGTTGGCGAAAATGACCCTGGCCGACAACCACTTGATCGCAGCCGCCACTTCACCACGCCAGTCGGTTGCCGCCGGCATGGTGCTGGGGTTTATCGACCATGCGGCGGGCCAGGGGGCGGAGCGGACTGCACTGCTGCGCATGGTGGGGCTGGATCCGGATGCCGCCGATCCCAACCGCCGGGTGCCGCTGGATCGCTATGCTGCCATGATCCGCGCAGCCGTGCGTCAGTGCGACAATCCGGCGCTGCCAATTGATTTTGCCGAGCACAGCCATTTCGGCGATCTCTCGATCGTGGGCCTCATCGGCTATTCCGCCACGACGATGCGTGATGCGCTGGACCAGCTCAACCGGTTCGGCCGGCTGGTGACCGACATTGCCGTAACCGGTCCGGGCCGCTTCTCGATTACACCAGCGCCGGGTGCCCTGTGGCTGACCGATCACCGGATCGATGATCCGCCTTTTCCGGAACTGACCGAGATGACCTTTGTGCGGATGGTCACGGGCACCCGCCAGTTCGGCTCTACCCCTTATGCCAGCCTGGCCGAGGTGACCCATGCCGATACGGGGACCGGCCGCGCGCTTGAGCAGGCGCTGGGCGTTCCGGTGCGGTTTGGCGCGGCGCATAACCGGCTCCGGGTCAGCCGCGAATGGCAGGAGTACCGGATCGCGCAGTATCCGCGCTATGCTTTCGCGCTGTTCTGCGCCCATGCCGACAGTCTGCTGGCAGAGCTCGATGCCGCGCAGTCCGTGTCTGGCCGGGTTGAGCGGGCCGTGCTGCCGATCCTTCACACCGGACTGGCCAGCGCGGAGCGCGTGGCGCAGGATCTGGGGCTGAGCGGGCAAGGGCTCTACCGGGCGCTCAAGGTCGAGGGCACGACCTATGAGGAACTGCTCGCTGCGCTGCGCCACCGCTTTGCCAAGGGCTACCTGGCCGAGGGTCGTGCCTCGCTGAACGAGATCGCCTACCTGCTCGGCTATTCGGACGTCTCGGCCTTTTCCCGGGCGTTCAAGCGGACCGAGGGGGTGGCGCCCGGCGCCTGGCGCCGGGCGAACCAAAGCGATTAAGCCGCCGTCAGCAGCCGCCGCTCACCGGCGATGCGCAGCATCGCCTTCTGCAGCTTTTCAAAGGCGCGCACCTCGATTTGGCGGACGCGTTCCCGGCTAACATTGTATTCCTGGCTCAGTTCCTCGAGCGTCTGCGGCTCATCGATGAGGCGGCGCTGGGTCAGGATGTGGCGTTCGCGTTCGTTAAGGCTGGACAAGGCTTCGCTCAGCAGGGCGTGGCGCAGTCCGGCCTCTTCGGCCTCGGCCACGGTTTCGTCCTGCAGCGGGGTATCGTCCTGCAGCAGGTCCTGCCACTGGCCTTCGCCGTCCTCGTTGAACGAGACGTTGAGGCTGGCATCGCCGCCCATCATCATCCGCCGGTTCATGTTGACCACTTCGGTCTCGGACACGCCGAGCTTGGTGGCGATCGCCTTGACGTCGTCGGGATGCAGATCGCTGTCCTCGTAGGCGTCGAGGTTCTTCTTCATCCGGCGCAGGTTGAAGAACAGCTTCTTCTGGGCGGCGGTGGTGCCCATCTTGACCAGCGACCACGAGCGCAGGATGAATTCCTGCATGCTCGCCTTGATCCACCACATGGCATAGGTGGCCAGGCGGAAGCCGCGATCGGGCTCGAATTTCTTGACGCCCTGCATCAGGCCGATGTTGCCTTCGGAGATCAGCTCGCTGACCGGCAGGCCGTAGCCGCGGTAGCCCATGGCGATCTTGGCAACGAGGCGCAGGTGGCTGGTGACCAGCTGCTTGGCCGCTTCGGGATCCTGATGCTCCTGATAACGCTTGGCGAGCATGTATTCCTGCTCGGCCGTCAGCACCGGGAACTTCTTGATCTCGGACAGATAGCGGTTGAGGCTTTGCTCGCCGCCCAGGCTGGGCATCGAACTGCTGCCACTTGCCGGCAGGTTGCGCTTGGTATCGGACATTCGACTCACCGTCCTTTCATTGTCGGCTTGCCGTGGAGGGACCCTTTAGAGGCATCCCGCGGTGGCGGCCACAGAGACTTTCTGATTACGCTAAATGTTGAACTTTAACGCTCCAATTCGACCAACAGCCCCGTCATGTCGGCAGGCAGTGCAGATTCAAAGCGCTGAGCTGCCCCGGTGACGGGGTGAACGAAGCCCAGCTCTGCTGCGTGCAGGGCCTGCCGGGCGAAGTGAAGCCGGGAAAGAATCGGCCGAAGCCGTGGGGGAGTGCGTCCATAGACCGGATCGCCCAATAGCGGATGGCCGATTGACGCCATGTGAACGCGGACCTGGTGCGTGCGTCCCGTTTCGAGCCGGCATTCGACCAGTGCCGCGCCGCCGAGCGCCCTGACGGTGCGGAAATGGGTGACGGCGTGCTTGCCCCGGCCGTCCTCAACCAGGGCCATCTTCTTGCGGTTGGTGGCCGAACGGGCAATCGCGCCGCGCACGGTTCCGGCGGGCGGGATTGGCACACCGCCGACGATGGCCAGGTAAGCGCGGTGAATCGAATGGTCGGCAAACTGCTTTGCGAGGCCCTCGTGCGCGGCGTCGGTCTTGGCCACCACCAGCAGGCCGGAAGTATCCTTGTCGATCCGGTGGACGATCCCGGGTCGGGCTACCCCGCCGATGCCGGAAAGCTGCCCCCGGCAATGGTGCAGCAGGGCGTTGACCAGTGTCCCGTCCAGATTGCCGGCTGCCGGATGGACCACCAGCCCGGCCGGCTTGTCGACCACGATCAGGTGTTCATCTTCGAATACGATAGTGAGCGGGATATCTTGCGCTGCGGCCTCCAGCGGAGCGGCCGCGGGGACGGCGATGGCAAAGGGCACTTCGTCGGCGGTGCGGGCGCTGGCCTGGCTGACCGGCTGGCCGCTCACGGTCACCCGGCCTTCGCCCAGCAGCGCCTTGATCCGCTCACGCGACAGGCCGCTCGCGAGGCTCAGCGCCTTGTCGAGCCGCTCTCCCCCGGGCAGCGTGCCGGAAATGATGCGTTCCTCCCCGTTCATTGCTAGGTAGTTGGGGATGGCGGTGAAAGTGACAAGTGGCGCGATTGCCACACTGGTCGGGCAATCGTTGCGGGGGCGGACGGTGGAGGTCTGCGGCCTGCTGCTCGGGCGCGGCGAATTGATCGAGCAGGCCTTACCCTGCGCCAATGTCCATCCCGATCCTGCCCGTCATTTCGAACTCGATCCCGCCGCGCTGATTGCGGCGCACAAGGCCGCACGCATGGGCGGACCGGAGGTGCTGGGCTATTTTCATTCGCACCCGACCGGGCTGGCCGAACCGTCGGCCGAAGACCAGGCCTGTGCCAGCGGTGACGGGCGGATCTGGGCGATCCTTGCGGGCATGGAGATCGGCTGGTGGCGTGATGCGCCAGACGGTTTTGAACAGGTCAGGATTGCGGCGGTTGAGGCTCTGCGCGCAGCAGCAGCGCCGCCAGCGCCCCCTTGCTGATCGGCTTGGCAAAGCGGCAGCCGTACAGCGTCATCCGCCGCCAGACGATCACGGCCTCCACTGTCCCGGCGTCTGGCAGGTCGATCAACAGCTTGTCACCGGGGGCAAAGGCATGATCGGTGTGCAGCATCATCCCGCCCAGCGCGACATCGAGCAGGCGGACCTGGCCAGCGGCAGTGCCGGGCGCATCAACCGCAAGCGACAGGCGCAGCCGCTTTGCGCCGCGGCGATCCTGATCCGCCGCTACATCGACCAATTGCCCCTTGATCCACGCCATTGCCGCACTCCTTTGCGGCGCAGTTGAGCCCAGGCAGGGTAAAGAACGGATGAATCCGGCAGAGCCGCTGCGACAGGCCGCCAGCCCTGCGGGACCAGTCGGCCGCAAGAGGCGCTTCCCCTGCGAGTCGCACACGGGTAAGGAGCAGAAAAAGGGGAACCCGAACCAGATGACCGACCATGCGCTTGATCTTGCCAGCCTGCTCGCCTCGCGGCTGTGCCACGATATGCTCAGCCCGGTCGGCGCGCTGACCAACGGGCTTGAGCTGCTGGCCGAGGAAAAAGACCCCGAAATGCGCAAGCGCTGCTTCGAGCTGCTTGAGCAGAGCGCCAAGATCAGCGCCGATAAGCTGAAGTTCTTCCGGCTGGCCTTTGGCGCGGCGGGCGGCTTTGGCGAGCTGGTGCCGGTGCAGGAGCCCCGTGCCCTGGTCGATGCCCTGGCCGCCAACAATGCTCGCGTCACGGTTAACTGGGCCTTGGGCGCGGACAGCCTGCCCAAGCCGGCGGTCAAGGTTCTGCTCAACTTCGCGCTGATCGGGATGGAAGCCCTGGTGCGCGGCGGCACGCTTGACATCGGCGCGGAAAGCCGCGGCGGAGCGAGCGAAATCGTGGTCCGCGCCGCCGGCCCGCGGATCGCCTTCGATCGCGAGATTGGGGCGGCCCTTGAAGGGCAGGTCGGGGCCGAAGGCCTGACCAGCCGCAATGCACCGGCCTTCATGCTCGCCCAGATCGCGGCGCAGCAGGGCGGCGGATTGCAATTCGCACTCAGCGACGATGCGCTGGTGCTGGGCGCGGTGCTGCCCGGCTGACGAGCGCGGGGGGTGACGCCGCGCCAACTTGTGCTAGCCTGCAACCCGGCATGAACGAGCTAATCCACTTCGAAAGCCCATCGCCGAACTGGAATGAGCGGCAATTGCCTGTCTCGATGGTGGTCCTGCACTATACCGGCATGGAGACCGCCGATGAGGCACTGGCCCGCCTGTGCGACGAGGCCGCCCAGGTTTCCGCCCATTACCTGATCGAGGAAGACGGGACGGTCCACCGTCTGGTCCGCGAGGACCGCCGCGCCTGGCACGCCGGCAAAAGCTATTGGCGCGGGATCACCGATGT
>JBIIDJ010000033.1:0-24194 GCA_044238415.1 Novosphingobium sp. | reverse complement strand
GTGCCAGCCAACCGTTGCGGTTCGAGCCGATCGACGAAGCCTATTCCGATCATGACCCGGCCTTTGCCGACCAGACGCCGGACAGCCTGGGCCTGCTCGAGCAGGAGGAATTGCGGGAGGCAGTAGCAGCGGCAATCGCCGGGCTGCCAGAGCGGCTGCAGCTGGTTATGCAGCTTTACTTCGTCGAGGAACTAAACCTTGCCGAAATCGCCGCCGCCCTGGATGTGTCGGTCCCGCGGGTCCATCAGCTGAAGGCCCAGGCGCTCGAACGGTTGCGCAACGCACTCGAAGGCTTTGCCGCGATTGTGTAACTTGCCTTAGGCCCCGGCGGTCTGCATTATAGGTGGCATGAGTGCCTGCGACACCTGTCTCGTCCGGAACCGCGCAATTTGCGCCGCGCTTGATGAGCATGAATTGAGCGCGCTCAACACGATTGGCCGCCGCCGCACCCTGGCCCCTGGCGAGTCGCTGATCTGGGAGGGTGAGGATTCGGTCCTGGTCGCCAATGTGATCGAAGGCGTACTAAAGCTTTCCACCGGTACTGAGGACGGGCGCGAGCAGATCGTCGGGGTAGTCTATCCGTCGGACTTCATCGGCCGGCCGTTCGGTTCCACCACTGGCCACGGCGTCACGGCGCTGACCGATGCGCGGGTCTGCGTGTTCAGCCGCCGCGATTTCGATGCCTTCGCGCGCGAACACCCCGCGCTGGAGCATAAGCTGCTGCAACGCACCCTGGGTGAGCTTGACCGGACCCGCCGCTGGATGCTGCTACTGGGCCGCAAGTCGGCCGGGGAGCGGGTGGCCAGCTTTATCGTCGAGATGTCCGAGCGCCTGGTCGAACAGGGCTGCCAGGGTACCCATGACCAGCCGCTGAAGCGGTTTACGCTGCCGTTCTCGCGCCAGCAGGTGGCCGATGTGCTGGGGCTGACGATTGAAACCGTCAGCCGCCAGTTCACCCGGCTTAAGTCCGAAGGCCTGATTGACCTGCCGTCGCGGCGCGAGGTTGAAGTGCTCGACCGCGAAGGACTGGTTGCAGAGGCCGGCTAGGCATCAGAAGCGGTAGGCCACGCCGCCGCTTAGCACCCACGGATCAAGCTTGTGCTTGGTGGTTAGCACTTCGGTTCCGGCTGCGTTCTTCACATGCAGGCGGGTGCTCATGAAGTACTTCTTGGCATCGAGGCTCAGGCCAAAACCATTGTCGCCCAGCGGAATGTCCACCCCGGCCTGCAGGGCCACGCCAATATGGCTGTCCAGTTTCGCGCTGCGGCCACCGAGCGCCTGGGTCGTCGCGGCGGGCTTTTCGTCGATATAGAAGAACACCGACGGACCGACGCCGACATAGGGCTTGATCCCGCTGGCCGTGTTGAGGTGGTACTTCAGCGTCACCGTCGCGGGCAGGATCAGCACGTGATCCAGGATCGTGGCGTTCACGATCGCGCCTTCGCCGCCGACACGGTGCTGCGTCAGGCAGCAGATTGTCTCGATCGAGAAGTTGGGTGAAGCGAAGTATTCGATCGCCAGTGTCGGTACGACATTGTCATTGGCGCTGGTCTGGCTGCCGGCCGGCAGGCCAATCACGTTGTTTTCCAGTGCGGTGATCTTGCCATCGGGCAGCACCCCGGTGGCGAGCAGCTTGACCTGGACCTTGCCGTCATTGCTGCCGGCATAAGCCGGGGTCGCGGCGATCATGGCGGTGGCGCCCAGCAGGGCGGAGACAATTAGCTTTTTCATAATCCCTCATCCGGCGCCGTAGCAGCTGCCCTGTGCAGCCCAGGTTCTTACGGCGCAGGACGGCCCATTGCGGCCAAAGCGACCAGCCAACATTGATTTCGCGCAATTTCCGAAAAGTCGCAGCGGTATTTTGCATCGGCCGACGAAATTTGATCGCGGTCAATGCTGCATTGCCGCGAAGGCCCCAGGGCGGTCCCATCTGACATTTCCTGAGAGGGAAGGCTCATGGAATCCGTAGTATCGCGTGCCGGCGTGTGGCTGGCGCTTCTGTTTATCTCGATCGCCGCCATGGCCGCCGCCGCCGACTGGGGTTTTGCGGTGCATATGGGGGTCTTCGCGCTTGCCGCTTTCACAGGCTTGGTGATTGCGCTGCGCACCACCGATTTCCAGGCGGCTGCCAACGGCATCCTCAACGTTCCCGCAGACGAATCGCGGTATGACGATGAACTGATCCGCTATGGCGTTATTGCCACGGTGTTCTGGGGCATGGCCGGGTTCCTGGTGGGCTTGGTGATCGCGCTCCAAATGGGCTTCCCGGTGCTTAACCTGGGGCTGGAATGGACCAGCTTCGGGCGGCTGCGCCCGCTCCACACCTCTGCTGTCATCTTCGCCTTCGGAGGCAGCGCGCTGATTGCCACCTCGTTCTACGTGGTGCAGCGCACCTGCCGGGCGAGGCTGGCCTTCCCCGGCCTCGCCCGTTTCGTCTTCTGGGGCTACCAGCTGTTCATCGTGCTGGCCGCGACTGGCTACCTGCTCGGGATCAGCCAGGGCAAGGAATATGCCGAGCCCGAATGGTACGTCGACCTGTGGCTGACGATTGTCTGGGTGGCCTATCTGGCCGTCTTCGTCGGCACGATCGTGAAACGGACTGAGCCGCACATCTACGTCGCCAACTGGTTCTACCTGGCCTTCATCCTGACCGTGGCCATGCTTCACGTGGTCAACAATCTGAACGTTCCGGTCAGCATCGTCGGCTCGAAGAGCTATCCGCTCTGGGCCGGGGTCCAGGGCGCGCTGGTCCAGTGGTGGTACGGTCACAACGCGGTGGGCTTCTTCCTGACCGCCGGCTTCCTGGCCATGATGTACTACTTCGTGCCCAAGCAGGCGCAGCGACCGGTCTATTCCTATCGCCTGTCGATCCTGCACTTCTGGTCGCTGATCTTCCTCTACATCTGGGCGGGTCCGCACCACCTCCACTACACCGCGCTGCCCGACTGGGCGCAGACGCTCGGCATGGTCTTCTCGGTCATGTTGTGGATGCCCAGCTGGGGCGGGATGATCAACGGCCTGATGACGCTCAACGGCGCCTGGGACAAGGTTCGCACCGATCCGATCATCCGCATGATGGTGCTGGCCCTGGCCTTCTACGGCATGAGCACCTTCGAAGGTCCGATGATGAGCGTGAAGAGCGTCAACTCGCTCTCACACTATACCGACTGGACCATCGGCCACGTCCACTCCGGCGCACTGGGCTGGAACGGGATGATCACCTTTTCGTGCATCTACTTCCTGGTTCCGCGGCTGTGGGGCCGTGAGCGGCTCTATTCGCTGCGCATGGTCAACTGGCACTTCTGGCTCGCGACGCTCGGGATCGTTTTCTACGCCTCCTCGATGTGGGTGGCCGGGATCACGCAGGGCCTGATGTGGCGCGAATATGGTGCCGATGGCTATCTGGTGAACTCTTTCGTCGAAACCGTCAGCGCGCTGCACCCGATGTACCTGCTGCGGGCCTTCGGTGGCGGGCTGTTCCTGATCGGGGCCGGGATCATGACGTTCAACGTCTGGCAGACCATCGTCGGGCGCCTGCGGGACGAGCTGCCGCTCTACCAGCCGAAGTACGATCCCGAAGCCGACCGTCCGCTCACCGCTGTTCCGGCCGCATAAGGGGGGCCTCAGACCATGACTGCACAAGCAACCGAAGCCGCCCCCAAGGAAGCCTGGCGGCGCCACAAGAAGATGGAGCGCAACGTTGCGCTGTTCGGGATCGCCTCATTCCTGGCGGTGACGATCGGCGGGATCGTGGAAATCGCCCCGCTGTTCTGGATCGACAACACGATCGAGAAGGTGGAGGGGATGCGCCCCCACACCCCGCTCGAACAGGCCGGGCGCGACATCTATGTTCGCGAAGGGTGCTATGTCTGCCACAGCCAGATGATCCGTCCGTTCCGCGACGAGGTGGAGCGCTACGGGCATTACAGTCTGGCGGCGGAATCGATGTACGACCGGCCGTTCCAGTGGGGCTCCAAGCGCACCGGGCCGGATCTGGCGCGCGTGGGCGGGCGCTATTCGGATGAATGGCACGTCCAGCACCTGATCGATCCGCGCGCCGTTGTGCCGGAATCGATCATGCCCGGCTATGCCTTCCTGGCGAAGCGCGACCTTGATGCCGGCGATATGAGCGCCACGCTGACCGCGCTTTACCGCGCTGGTACGCCCTATACCAAGGACCAGATCGCCAAGGCCAACGACGATCTGAAGCTGCAGGGCGATCCTGCTGGCGATGCTGCCGATCTCAATAAGCGCTATCCCAAGTCGCAAGTTCGCGATTTCGATGGCCAGCCTGATCGGCTGACCGAGATGGATGCGCTGGTCGCCTATCTGCAGGTGCTCGGAACCCTGGTCGATGTGAACAGTGCCAAGGCGCAGGAGGAGCTGGCCAAGGAGAAGGGCCGATGAGCGAACCTCACTCCACTTACGAGACGCTGCGGCATTTTGCTGACAGCTGGGGGCTGGTGCTGCTCACCGCAACTTTCCTTGTCCTCGTGCTCTGGCCGTTCCGGCCCGGCGCCCGCTCCGCCAACCAGGCGGCCAAGACCATGATCTTCAAGGATGACGACGATGGCCAATAAGCGCATCGATGAAGCTACCGGCGTCGAAACCGTCGGACACAGCTGGGACGGAATCGAGGAACTCAACAACCCGCTGCCGCGCTGGTGGCTGTGGACGCTCTATGCAACGATCCTGTTCTCGATTGCCTATGTGCTGGTCTATCCGGCCTGGCCGATGCTCAACAAGGCCACCGAAGGCCTGTGGGGCTGGTCCAGCCGCGGTGATCTGGCGGCCGAACTGAAGGCCGAGCAAGCGCGCCGCGCCGGCACCTTGGCTGCTCTGGCCGCCACGCCGGTGGAAGACCTGGCGAACAAGCCGGAGCTGCTGCGCGCCGCGATCGACGGCGGGCGGGCCGCCTTCCGTGTCAACTGCGTACAGTGCCACGGTTCGGGCGCTGCCGGGTCGATCGGCTATCCTAACCTGCGCGATGACGATTGGCTGTGGGGCGGCAACATAAAGGACATCGAGATCACGTTGATCAATGGCATCCGCCATCCCGGCAACGATGCCACCCGGCAAAGCCTGATGCCCAGCTTTGGCAAGGACGGCATCCTGCCTGCGGGGGACATCGCGGCGGTGACCGACCATGTCCTGTCGCTCAGCGGCAAGGGGCCGGCCAATGCTCGCGGGGCCGAACTGTTCGCTGCCAACTGTGCCACCTGCCACGGGCCGGACGGCAAGGGCCTGCGCCAGTTCGGTGCGCCCAACCTGGCCGACGGGATCTGGCTTTACGGCGGCAAGCGCGAACAGGTTGAGGCGAGCATCTACAAGGCGCGCGCCGGGGTGATGCCGGCCTGGACCCAGACGCTTGATCCGGTCACGATCAAGATGCTGGCAGCCTATGTTCACTCGCTGGGGGGTGGTGAGGATTTCGTGGCCGCTCCGGCGGCGGCGAATGCAGCTCCTGCGGCGGGGGAGGCCAATGCTCAGCCCTGAGCCTGCCGGCACAGCAAGCTTTTACGAAAAGCGGAAGGCCGTCTTTCCCAAGGTGATGGACGGCCCCTTCCGTCGCTTCAAGTGGCTGATGCTGGTCGTCACCCTGGGGATCTATTACGTCACCCCTTGGCTGCGCTGGGATCGCGGGCCGCATGCGCCCAATCAGGCCGTGCTGATCGATCTGGCCAACCGCCGGTTCTACATGTTCTCGATCGAGATCTGGCCGCACGAATTCTATTTCGTGGCGGGCTTGCTGATCATGGCCGGGATCGGGCTGTTTCTGATTACCAGCGCCTTTGGCCGGGCCTGGTGCGGCTATTCCTGCCCGCAGACGATCTGGACCGACCTGTTCCAGCACGTTGACCGGCTGATCGACGGGGATCGCAATGCCCAGCTGCGCCTGGAAGCTGCCCCCTGGGGCGCCAACAAGGTCTTCAAGCGCGGCCTCAAATGGTCGATCTACCTGGCGATCAGTTTCTGGACCGGCGGCGCATGGATCATGTATTTCGCCGACGCGCCCACGCTGACGGCCCAATTCTGGACCGGGCAGGCAGCGCCGGTGGCCTATGCCACGGTTGCGGTGCTGACCGCGACGACCTTCATCTTCGGCGGTTTCATGCGCGAACAGGTGTGCATTTACATGTGCCCCTGGCCGCGGATCCAGACTGCCATGCTAGACGAGAGCAGCCTGATCGTCACATACAAGGACTGGCGCGGCGAACCGCGCGGTTCAGTCAAGGCGCGGGAAAAGAACCCCGGCGAGATCGGGGACTGCGTCGATTGCAATCAGTGCGTGGCGGTCTGCCCGACGGGCTATGACATCCGTAACGGACCGGACATTGCCTGCATCACCTGCGGGCTGTGCATCGATGCCTGTGATACGGTGATGGGCCAGATCGGCCGCCCGCGCGGCCTGATTGACTATGCCACGCTGGATGATTGCGCGCACGAGCGCGCTGGCGGGGAACGCCGCTCGATCGCCAAGACCGTGCTGCGTCCGCGCACCTTCGCCTATTTCGGGGTCTGGGCCGGGATCGGTGTGGCGCTGCTGTTCGCGCTCGGCACGCGCGAACGGATCGACCTGACCGTGGCCAAGGATCGCAACCCACCCTTCATGCAGCTCTCCAGCGGCGAGCTGCGCAACGATTACACAGTCAAGCTGCGCAACATGGAAGCCCGTCCACGCCCGATGGCCGTGACGCTGGATGGCCTGCCAGGCGCGGCGATGTGGACAGACGAGATGGGCCAGGAAAAGGCCGCTCGCCGCCTCGAGTTCACGGTTGCGGCGGACCAGATCAAGCCACTCAGGATCTATATCGCGGCCCCAGCCGGAACCGCGCAGCAGGACTTCGCCTTTGTCCTGGCCGCGCTGGACAAGGACGGCGGCGGCGATCGTGCCGAAACCCGCTTTGATGCCCCGGAGGAAAACCCATGAGCAACAGAATCGAAATGACCGGGGAACTGACCGGCCGCAAGGTCGCCGCGATCTTTGTGGTGTTCTTTGGCGTGATCACGGCGGTCAATTTCACCATGGCCCGCTTTGCCAGCAGCACGTTCGGCGGTGTGGTGGTGGAGAATTCCTATGTCGCCAGCCAGAAGTTCAACGGCTGGCTGGAAGCGGCACGAGTCCAGCAACAGCTTGGCTGGCAGGCGGAGCTGGCGCGCCTGCCCGACGACCGGGTGGCGCTGCGCATCAAGGGTGCGACAGCGCAAGGCATGGCGGTGATTGCCCGTGCCCGCCACCCGCTGGGCCGCGCGCCGGACCGGGCACTTGATTTCAGTGCTGCGCCCGATGGCACGTTCGTCTCCGCCGCGCCGCTGCCCGCTGGCCGCTGGCTGGTGCGGTTTGAGGCGAAACAGGGCACGAAGGTCTATCGCGACGAGCTGGAACTGCGGTGAACGCCCCCGCGCGTCTGGATGCGGCGCTACCGCTTGAAACGACCGTTCTGGTCGTGCCCGGGATGCATTGCGCCGGCTGCATGGGCAAGGTTGAGCGGGCCTTTGCCGGGCTTGCTGCTGTCCATGCGGCCCGCGCCAACCTGACTGCCCGGCAGGTCCGGGTTGAGCACGAGAGCGGGGTCAGCGAGCCGCAACTGGTGGCTGCACTGGCCGATGCCGGTTTCCCGGCCCAACCGCGCAGCGAAGACCTTTCCGCTCCGCCCTCGGCGGTCAAGCCGCTGCTCGCCCCGCTGGCCGTGGCGGCCTTTGCCTGCATGAACGTGATGCTGCTCTCGGTCAGCATCTGGTCCGGAGCGGACGGATCGACCAAGCATCTGTTCCACTGGTTGTCGGCCATGATCGGGGTGCCGGCGATTGTCTATGCTGGCATGCCGTTCTTCACTTCGGCCTGGGCTGCGCTGAAGCAGCGCAGCACCAACATGGACGTGCCGATTTCGATCGGGGTGACGCTGGCCACGGGCCTCAGCATTTATGAAACTGCGACAGGCGGCAAAGAGGCCTGGTTTGATGGCACCCTGATGCTGCTGCTTTTCCTGCTGGCGGGCCGCGCGCTTGATGCAATGATGCGCGACCGCGCGCGGGCCGGGGTCGACGCCTTGCTGCGCCAGGCCGCGCCGGGGGCCATGGTGGTGGGCAAGGACGGCAGCCTGCAATGGGTCGCCGCGCGCGATCTGGTACCGGGCATGGTAATGCGCGTTGCCGCAGGTGAGCGGCTGGCCGCGGACGGCACGATTGCGAGCGGGCAGAGCCGGTTCGACCGCTCGCTGCTGACTGGGGAGAGCATCCCGGTGGCGCTGGGGCGGGGCGCGGAAGTCCACGCCGGGACGCTCAACCTCGATGCACCGGTCGATGTAACCGTGACGGCGGCCGGGGCCGATACCTCGCTGGCGGAAATCGCACGGCTGATGGAGGCCGCAGGGCAGGTCCGCAGCCGCTATGTCCGCATCGCCGACCGTGCTTCGCGGCTCTATGCGCCCGCAGTGCACACTCTGGCGGCATTGACGCTCGCCGGCTGGCTGATCGACGGCGCTGGCTGGCACCAGTCGCTGGTCATCGCCATCGCCGTGTTGATCATTACCTGCCCCTGTGCCTTGGGACTGGCCGTGCCGGTGGCGCAGGTCGTGGCCAGCGGGGCGCTGATGCGCGCCGGGATCATGGTCAAGGACGGGGCCGCGCTTGAACGGCTAGCCAATCTTGACCGCGCCTTGCTCGACAAGACCGGCACGCTCACGCTGGGGCGGCCGCTGCCCGATCCGGCCAGTCTCGCCGCGCTGAGCACAGATGAAGCCGCAGTGGCCCTGGCGCTGGCCTCGCACAGCCGCCATCCGCTGTCGCGCGCGCTGGCGGATGCTCTGTTGGCCGCTGGCCACCATGCTGCCGTGCTGAGCGATGTCCGCGAAGAACCCGGCCACGGTGTGCGCGGCACGTGGCAGGGGCAGGCCGTTGCCCTGCGGCGCCCGGACGGTGCCAGCGGGATTGCCACGGCTCTGGTGATCGGCACCGCACCGGTGCGGCTGATCGCCTTTGCGGACCGGCTGCGCCCGGATGCTGTCCGGGCTCTCGCCGAACTGCAGGCACTAGGGATCGAGGCCACCATCCTGTCGGGTGACAATGCGGGTGCCGTCGCCGAAGTTTCGCGGCTGACCGGCCTTACCGCTCACGCCGGGGCCAGTCCGGCCGACAAGCAGGCCGCCATCGCCCGACTTCAGGCCGCCGGGCACAAGGTGCTAATGGCGGGTGACGGGCTGAACGATGGCCCGGCGCTGGCCGCTGCCGATGCCAGCATGGCGCCTGGCAGCGCCAGCGATGTCGGTCGCCAGGCGGCTGACCTCGTGTTCCTCGGGGATTCGCTCCTCGCCCTGCCGCGCGGGGTGCGCGCAGCGCGGCGGACCATGGCCGTGGTGAAGCAGAACTTCGTGCTGGCGATCGGCTATAACGCGCTGGCCGTGCCGCTGGCCATGGCCGGCTATGTTACGCCGCTGATTGCGGCAATTGCCATGTCGACCAGTTCGCTGATCGTCATTGCCAACTCGCTGCGGCTCTATGGAGCGGCACGATGAACGGTCTTGCCGTCCTGATCCCGGTTGCGCTGGGCCTTGGCCTGTTCGGGCTGGTCGCCTTCTTCTGGGCGCTAAAGCGCGGCCAGTTCGAAGATCTGGACGGGGCTGCCGCCCGCATCCTGATCGACGACGAAGAGGACCGGGCGGCATGAGGAACGCTGGTCTCGCCTTTGGGCTCTTGGCCCTGGTGCCAGTCGCACTCCATGCCGTGCCGGCTGCGGCCGGTGCAGCGATGCTGGTTCCGATCTGCACCGGTGACGGGCAGACCCGCCTGGTGCCACTGCCGGGCGGAGACAGGGACGAGGCTCCGCCGCAGACCGATTGCGTCAAGGGTTGCCATGGCGGTCCCTCGCGCAAGCGCTTGGCCGGGCCGCAATTTGAGCCTGCGCAATGACGCCCCCCGGCCTGCCGACCATAGCGAGTGCCATGTGGCCCTATCATCCCGATCTGCTGTCCGTGCCGGTGCCCCGGTATACCAGCTTCCCCACTGCCGCCGAATTCGGTGACGGGGTGGGGGCGGCCGATGCCGATGCGGCTCTGCGCGGGGTTTCCGGCGACGTCTCGCTTTATGTCCATGTACCTTATTGCGAGCAGATCTGCTGGTACTGCGGCTGCAACACGGGCGTGGCCAATCGGCGGCAGCGGTTGGCAAGCTATCTCGATGCGCTGCACCGTGAGATTGCCCTGGCCGGGGTCCGGCTGGATGGCCGGATCGCCGCGCGGCGGGTGGCCTTCGGCGGGGGCAGCCCCAATGCCATCACGCCGACCGACTTTGTCCGCCTGGTCGATGCGCTGACTTTGCATGTCACCCTGGCCGATCCGGTCTGGTCGATCGAGCTTGATCCGCGCACCTTCACGGCTGACTGGGCCGAGGTGCTTGGCTGGGTCGGCGTAAGCCATGCTTCGATGGGCGTGCAGACCTTTGCGCCGCACCTTCAGGCTGCAATTGGCCGCGTGCAGGACGATGTCCTGATTGCCCGCAGCACCGACTTGCTCCGCAATGTCGGTGTGACCTCACTCAACTTCGATCTGATGTATGGTTTGCCCGGCCAGACGCTGGACGACCTTGAAGCCACCCTGCGCCGCACCGTCCAGCTTGGGGCGGACCGGATCGCCCTGTTTGGCTATGCTCACGTGCCGCACCTGATCCCGCGGCAGCGCCGGATCGATGGGTCTGCCCTGCCGGACCAGGCCGCGCGCTTTGCTATGGCCGCGTTTGGGTATGACCTGCTGGTCAGCGCGGGCTACGAGCCGATCGGTTTCGATCACTTTGCCTTGCCGGGAGATCCGCTGGCCCAGGCTGCGCGCGCCAGACGGCTGCGGCGCAACTTTCAGGGCTTTACGGATGATCAGGCCACCGCGCTGGTCGGGCTCGGGGCATCAGCCATTACCAGCCTGCCCGACCTGATCTGGCAGAATGAAAAGAATGCTGGGCGTTATCGCATGATGCTCTCGCAAGATCGGCTTCCCGCCACCCACGGCATCCGCCGGAGCGCTGACGATCAGCGCCGCGCCGCCGTGATCGAAGGGCTGCTGTGCCGGGGTGAGGCACCGATCGATGCCGATCTTGCTGGTGAAGTCAGCGGCCGGCTGGTGCCATTCGTTGAGCGGGGACTGGCGCGGATTGAAGGCGGGCGCCTGCATATCGAACCCGCAGCCTTGCCCTATGCCCGCACGATTGCCGCGCTGTTCGATCCTTATCGTCAGGATTCGGTCCGCCGGTTCAGCTCTGCCGTTTGATCACCAAAAAAAGAGCGGCTGGCAGATGCGCAGCCGCTCCAGGTGGGGAGAACCTTAGCAGGGAACCCGAAGGCTCCCGACTTGTCTCCACATTGGAACGGCGCGGGCCGGCCCGCATTGACGGGGATCAATTTTGCGCAGCCAGCTCCACCAGGCTGTCCGGACCTAGTACTTGCGGCAATTGCCGGGGCGTGCCGCCACCGGCCGGATACCAGAGGTACAGCGGAATGCCGGCGGCACCCTGGGCGGTCAGGAAGCGGGTGATTCCCGGATCGCGCCTGGTCCAGTCCCCGCGCAGCACGATTACGCCGGCTTGCTTGAAGGCATCTCGCGTCGGCTCCCGCTCGATCGCCACGCGTTCGTTGACCTTGCAGGACAGGCACCAGTCGGCGGTCATGTAGAGAAACACCGGCTTGCCGCTGGCGCGGGCCTTGGCGAGGGCGTCCTCGCTGAATGGCTGGGCATCCAGCAGGCTGGCCTCGGCACTGGCTGCGGGCGTGCGGACCATTCCGGGCAGGCCGAGTGCGGCCAAGACCAGTACGGCGGCCAGCCCGCCCCACCACAGGCCTCCGGCGGCGCGGCCATGGCGCTGGCGGCGGCCCAACAGGACCAGCGCCGCGATCACGATCACGGCCAGCAGGATCAGGGCAAAGGTAAAGGAATCGCCGCCGATGCGGCTGGCCAGCCAGGCCAGCGCCAAGGCGGTCAGCCCCATTGGCAGCGCCATCCAGCGGCGGAACTTGCCCATCCACGGCCCCGGCTTCGGCAGGCGACGACGCAGAGCGGGCACCCAGGCAATCGCCAGGAAAGGCAGGGCAATCCCCAGCCCAAGCGCGCCAAACAGGAGCAGCGCGGGCAGCGGCGGCAACAGCAGCGCCGCTCCCATCGCCGCCGCCATGAATGGCCCGGTGCAGGGGGTGGCGGCAAAGGCGGCGAGCAGGCCGGTGGCAAAGGCGCCCTGCGGTGAACCCTCGCTGGCAAAGCCCGGAACCATGAACTCATAGAGGCCCAGCAGGTTCGCCGTAATGGCCACGGCCAGCAGCAGCAGCGCGGCAACCACTAGTGGCTCCTGCAACTGGAAGGCCCAGCCCACTTCCTGCCCGGCGGCGCGTAGGCCGAGGAGCAGGCCGCCCAGCGCGAGACAGGCGATCACGACTCCGGCGGTATAGGCTAGCCCCTCGGCCCGCGCCTGGGCCTGGCTCTCGCCCGCGCGGGCCAGGCTCAGCGCCTTGAGGCTGAGGATCGGGAAGACGCAGGGCATGATGTTGAGCAGCAAGCCCCCGGCCAGCGCGGCTAGGATCAGCAGCGCGAGCGGGGCCTGATCCTGGCTGGCGGCGTTTTTGGTTGGGACCGGTACGCCCCCGCTCGGCACCGCACCTGGCGCCGCGCTGATGATCACCCCATCCCCTGCCGGGTTGAGCCGCAGCACGGCCTCGATCGCAGCGGGGCGTTGCGGATCGAATTTCGCCTGGGGAATCTCTGCCACCAGCAGGTCACCATCGCGCCAGAACGACTGAACCGCTGCATAATCCACAACCCGCTCGGTCGCCAGGAACAGATGCGGTTCAACCACTTGCTGCGCGGCCGGCAGCGGGATGGCGATGCGCAGCGTGGTGCCCTGCCAGGCAAACCGCGCCGGGCTGCCCAGCGGGGCAGGCTGGGCCGCCCGCCACGCGTCGAAGCGCGGATCGGGCAAGCCGGGCTGGCCAATCGTGACACGGGCCGCAAGATCGCCCTGCTCGGGCACGCAGATCTCGTCCGTGCAGGCCAGCCAGCGGGCCTTGGCCTTCAGCTCGATCACCTCGCCGGGGCGAGCCGAAGCAGGTGCGGTCAAGGGCACCAGCACGGCATATTCGGTCTTGAACACGTGGTTCATCAGACCGGCCATGGTTAGCGTGCCTGGCACCGGATAGGCCAGCGCGCCCACTGTGCTGCCGGCGGGCAGGGTCCAGTCCAGCGTCATGCCCTGGCCGGCATCGCCCGGGTTCTGCCAATAGCCGTGCCAACCGGGTCGGGGCTTCATGTCGATCGCCAGTGTCACCGTGCCGCCGGGGGCGACCGGCCCTTCCACCAGCAGGGTGGCGACAATGTTGGTTTCGGCGGCCCGCAGCGGCGCGGCAAGCAGGAGAGCGAGGTGCAGCAGGCCGACCAGAGCGGCGAGGCGGCGAAGCATCGAAACTGTTCTCCTCACGGTGACGAATCCTTGCGTTCGTCCCGGTGTGACGCCATCAGGGCCTTGCCGATTTCAGCGCCCAAAGCAAGGATTCACCCATGCGCCGCTCCCTCGCCTGCCTGCTTGCCACTGCTGCTCTGGGACTGGGAACCAGCTTGCCCGCTGCGGCGCAGCAGGTCCCGGCCCAACCGCCCGCCCCCACTGCCGCGCCCGCCGCCGCTCCGGCCCAGCAGCCGCGCCCGCAACTGGTGCTGGCACTCTCGGTGGATCAGCTCTCAGCCGATCTGTTTGCTCAATATCGGGAACGCTTTACGGGCGGCTTCGCCCGCCTGCTGAGCGGCGCGGTCTTCCCCTCCGGTTTTCAGTCACACGCTGCGACTGAGACCTGCCCCGGCCACTCGACCATTCTCACCGGTACGCACCCGGCGCGCAACGGGATCATCGCCAACAACTGGTTCGATCCGACCATCGCCCGGGCCGACAAGCGGATCTATTGCAGCGAGGACACTTCCGATCCGTCCAGCACCTCGCGCGAGCCGGTGGTTTCTTCGCGCCTGCTCAAGGTGCCAACGCTGGGCGAAATGATGAAAGCGGCTGATCCAGCCACCCGCAACGTTGCCGTTTCGGCCAAGGACCGGGCGGTGATGATGATGGGCGGGCACAAGATCGATGCGGCCTACTGGTGGAAGGGCAGCGGCTTTGTCACCCTGCGCGGGCGGGAGCTTTCGTCCGCCGCCCAAGCTGCCAATGCCAGTGCGGACCGGCTGCTGGCCAGCGGCGCTCCGGCGCTGAAGGTGCCGGCCTGGTGCTCGGTCCGTGACCGCGCCGTGCCGGTGGGCGGCAGCACGGTCGGCACGGGACGGTTCGCCTTGCCCAAGGGCGCGAAGCCCGATCAGCTGCGAGTCTCGCCGCGGATGGACGGGGTAACGGTCGACCTGGCCATAGCGCTGGTTGACGAGATGAAGCTGGGGCAGGGTGCCACGCCTGACGTGCTCTCGGTCAGCCTGTCGGCCAGTGATTATATCGGCCACGCCCTTGGCACCGAGGGGCTCGAAATGTGCCTCCAGATGGTCGAGCTCGATCGCCATATCGGCCGCCTGTTCGCCGCGCTCGACAAGCGCGGGATCGACTATGTTGTGGCCCTTACTGCCGATCACGGCGGGCATGATGCTCCGGAAAGGCTCAGGCAGCAGGCCCTGCCGCGCGCTGCCCGGGCTGACAAGGCGCTGATGCCTGATGCCCTGGGTGCGGAGATCACCCGCCGCACCGGGATCGCCGCACCCAAGGGGCCCCTGATCTATGGCGATGGTCCCTTCGGCGATTTCTACATCAACGCCGGAGTTTCCGGGTCTGCCCGCAACCGGGTCATCGCCGAACTGGTGGCCGTGGCCAAGGCTCATCCGCAAGTGGCGGCGGTCTATACCGCAGCAGAACTGGCTGCCACGCCCATGCCGGCCGGCAGCCCGCAGGACTGGACGCTGAAGGACCGCGCCCGGGCCTCGTTCGTGGCCGATCGCTCGGGTGACGTTGTGATCCTGCTTGACCGGGCAATTACCCCGATCCCGGTGCCGGTGCCGGGAGCCTTTATTGCCACCCACGGCAGCCCGTGGGACTATGACCGGCGGGTGCCGATGCTGTTCTGGCGGCGCGGCATGGCCGGGTTCGAACAGCCCAACCCGGTCGATACGGTGGACATCGCGCCCACCCTGGCCGCCGTGCTGGGGCTCAAGGTCGATGCCGGGGCATTCGATGGCCGCTGCCTCGATCTTGATGCCGGCGCTGGCAATACCTGCGAGCGGGTGAAGTAACGTGACCCAGCAGCGCGACCTGATCATCATCGGCGGCGGGCTGGTGGGCATGACCCTGGCCCTTGCCGCCGCGCGGCAGGGCATCACCAGCCACGTGGTCGACAAGGCCATGCCGGAACAGCTCACGGCCGAGGGTGCAGACGGGCGCGCTTCGGCCATTTCGACCGCCAGCTGGAACCTGTTTGCCAATATCGGCCTGGCCGAACGGCTCGAGACGCTGGGCTGCCCGATTGATGCGATTGCGGTGACCGACCAGATGAAGCCGGGCCGGATCGACTTCAAGCCGGGTCCGCATGACGGCTCGCTTGGCCGGATGTATGCCAACCGCGATATCCGCGTCGCCCTGTTCGATGCCGCCCGGGCCGAACCGGGGATTGCCTGGCATTCGGGCACCGAAGCGATTGAGCGCGAGCGCGGCGAGCATGGCGTGCAGGTGGTGCTCGACAATGGCGAAGTGCTTGCCGGTAGCCTGCTCATCGCGGCGGAGGGGCGCAGGTCACCAACCCGCGACGAGGCGGCGATCACCACATCGAAGTGGGACTATCATCACCGGGCCATTGTCACCGCGCTGCACCATGAGCTGCCGCATGACAATGTCGCCTGGGAAATCTTCTACCCGGCTGGGCCCTTTGCCTTGCTGCCGCTGCTCGATGAGGGTGGACGTCACCGTTCGGCGCTGGTCTGGACGGTTGCGGAAAAGGACGCTGCCGGCGTCCTGGCCATGCCCGAGGCGCTGTTCCTCGGCGAAGTGTACCGCCACATGGGCGGGATGTTCGGGGCGCTTGAACTTGCCGCACCGCGGATGAGCTATCCGCTCAATTTCCACCGCGCGCCGCGGATCGTCGAGCATAGGCTGGCTCTGGTGGGTGATGCCGCGCATGGCATTCATCCGATCGCCGGGCAGGGGCTCAATCTGGGCCTGCGCGATGTCGGCGCCCTGGTTGAGGTGCTGGCTGACGGGATGCGGCTGGGGCTGGAGCCGGGCGATGCCCAGCTGCTCGCCCGCTATGAACGCTGGCGCAGTGTTGACAGCTTCTCGGTCGGTTTCGTCACCGATGCGATTACCCGCCTGTTCGGCATCCCGGGCCGCCTGCCCAGCGCCGCCCGGCGGCTGGGCATGGGCGCGGTCCAGCGCTCAGGTTGGCTGAAGCGCTTCTTCATGGATGAAGCGCGCGGCGTGTCGGGCGATCTGCCCAAGCTGCTGCGCGCCTAGAAAGTCTCATCGGCGGGCTGCGGCGTGCCCGGGCCGGGTTGCTGGACCCGGGTGCCGACGGCATCCTTCAGCCGGTCGGGCTCAAGCAGGGCGGTAGTTTCGATCAGATCCAGCGCCCGCTGGGCGGCGGCATAACGCTTGGCCGCCAGCTGCCAGTCCTCCGCCTCGCTGGCGCCGGGCAGCCGCTGGACTTCCTCGAGCGCACCCTGGACTTGGCCACTGCGCAGCATCAGCCGGGCGCGGTCCAGCCGCACGTCGGGGCGGGCCGATGGCGTATCGCCGCGGCGGATCACGAACAGGCCCGACAGCTCGCGGGTAAAACGGTTCCACGTGGTTTCATTGGCTGGCGTGCCCATCAGGCTGGGGGCCAGTTCCTCCAGCTGCAGGGCCAGCTGGTCAATCGTCACGGGCTGGCGCGCCGTCTCGATCAGCAGGGCCACGGAATTGGCCTGGGCATCGCCGAAGCGGAGCCGCAGCTGGTCTTCGAGATAGCCTAGCGGTGCTCCACGTTCGATGGCGCGGCGCACGGCCAGCGCTACGAGCAGGGCCTCGGCCCGGGCCGTATTGCCTTCGCTTGCGGCCGCCTGCAGGTCGATCCGCGCGAGCCGTTGCTCCAGCGCGGCAATGCGCTGGTCCATCCCGCCTGCCACGGCTGCCAGCGAGGGGCTGGGAGCGGGCGCCGGTAGCGCAGTCATCACGCCATTGGCCTTTGGCGGTGGTGCAGCGGTCACGGCGGGTTGGCCGAAGTCGGTGCCAAACTGAAGCCGCCCGTCATAAACCAGCCAGCCGACCAGGGCTGCCCCGCCGATAAAAGCGAGCATGGTCGTGCCCAGCACGGCCCGGAGCGAAATGCCCGAAGCAGCGGCGCGCCGCCGCGAGAGATAGTCTTCGTCCATGACGACCTTTATTATTCCTTGCCCCACGGGTCTTGGCACATCTGGCGGGCCAAGGCCAGCAGTGCGCGGTCGGACGGTTCTGAGGCAACCGCGACCTCGCCCCAGCCATCGCCCGCTGCCGCGGCGATCCGCGGGCCCAGCGTACAAAGCCGCAGCCGGGCGCGGCGCAAGCCATGGCGGACACATTCGGCGGTCAGGTGCTGCGCAGCCTCGGCCGAATGCAGGGCAATCAGCGCCGGTTCGCTCAGCAGCGTGGCCAGGTCTGGCGGGATAGGCTGGGGCCGGCTGGCATAGACCACGCGTTCGGCCATGGTGACCCCGGCTGGCAGGGTCAGCGCAATCCGCTCCTCGCCGGCGAGGCGCAGCAAGCGGTGATGCGCCGGGTCAAGCGCGCCAAGCACGGCCTGCAAGCCGCCCTGGCCCACGCCCGCGATTGTCAGTCCAGCCGCGCGCGCCGCAGCGGCGGTCGTTTCCCCCACGACATAGGCAGGCAGGTGCCGCACCGCCGCGAGGCCTGGCCCGGCGTGACGCACGGCATTGGCGCTGCCCAGCAGTAGGGCATCGAACTGGTCGGGCGGCGGGGCCTGCCAGGATCGCGGTTCGATGGCAAACAGCGGGAAACCGTGCGGAGCGAGACCCGCCGTCCGCGCGGCCTCCACTGTGGCGGAGCAGCCGGGCTCGGGGCGGATCACGATCAGCGGGACCATGCGCGCTATCCTGTAAAGTGCTGTCTGATGGCAGGGGAGGCGCGGTCCAGCAGCTCGCGCGCGAGCCGGGTGGGCCCTTCAGTATCGCCTGGCTCGATGCGGGCCGAGCCAATGACCTTGTCCGCACCGTCCGGGCTGAACAGGGCAGCGTGAAGTGTCAACGCTGGCCCGTCCGGCTCGGTCAGCGTGGCAATCGGGCTGTGGCAATTTCCACCCAGCGCCGCGAGCAGCCCGCGCTCTGCGATCAGCGCGGCATGGCTTGGCGCATGGTCGATGCCGGCCAGCAGCGCGGCAGTCGCGCTATCGCGAGCGCGGCATTCGATGGCGATGCAGCCCTGACCGGGCGCGGGCAGCCAGACATGCGGATCCAGCGGGGTACCGACCTCGCTCTGCCCAAGCCGTTCCAGCCCGGCAGCCGCCAAAAGAGTCGCATCGGCTTCGCCTGCCTCAAGCTTGGCCAGCCGCGTGGCCACATTGCCGCGGAACAGCACGATCTGGCAGTCCGGCCGGGTATGGAGCGCCTGGGCTGCGCGGCGCGGGGCGCTGGTCCCGATCCGGGCCCCGGCGGGCAGGGCTGCCAGGCTGTCTGCCCCGATCAGCACGTCGCGCACATCGGCGCGCGGCAGCACTGCGGCAATCGCGATTTCGGCCGGCCGCACGGTTTCGACATCCTTGGCCGAATGGACCGCAAAGTCGATCTCGCCGGCCAGCAGCCAGGCGTCCAGTTCCTTGGTCCACAGTGCCTTGCCGCCGATTTCCGCCAAAGCGCGATCCTGCACTTTATCGCCGCTGGCCAGCACCGGCACGATTTCGACCGCCAATCCGGGGTGGGCTGCCAGCAGCCGGTCGCGCGCCTCATGGGCTTGAGCCATGGCGAGCGGGGAGCGGCGGGTGCCAAGGCGGAGTGGACGGTCAGTCATGCGCGGGTTGTGCTAGTGCGCATTCTCGCTAGATGGAAGCGAGAATGGGGCTGGTCCTAGGCATTGAATCGTCCTGTGACGAAACGGCGGCCGCTTTGGTCGATGACGCGCGCCGGATCGTGGCGCAGCGCATCGCCTCGCAGGACGATGCCCATCGCCCCTATGGCGGGGTCGTCCCCGAAATTGCTGCCCGCGCCCATGCCGAACGGATCGCCCCGCTGGTAGCGGCCGTGCTGGCCGATGCCGGGGTGGAGCTGGGCGATGTCGATGCGATTGCCGCCACGGCCGGACCGGGCCTGATAGGCGGGGTGATGGTGGGTCTGGTCACGGCCAAGGCGCTGGCGATGGCCAGCGGCAAGCCGCTGATCGCGGTCAACCATCTGGAAGGCCATGCGCTGTCGCCCCGATTGGCTGATCCGACGTTGCGGTTCCCCTACCTGCTGCTGCTCGTTTCCGGTGGTCACTGCCAGGTGCTGCGCGTCGAAGGCGTCGGGCAGTACCGCCGCCTGGCGACCACCATCGACGATGCCCTGGGCGAAGCCTTTGACAAGACGGCCAAGATCCTTGGTTTGGGTTTTCCCGGTGGCCCGGCGGTTGAGCGACTGGCCCGCGAAGGCAATCCCAAGGGCGTGCCACTGCCCCGCCCGCTGCTGGGCAGCGACGAGCCGCATTTCTCCTTCGCCGGGCTGAAGAGCGCGGTGCTGCGGGCCAAGCAAGCGGGCAGCCATCAGGATGCTGATATTGCCGCTTCGTTCCAGCAGGCCGCGCTCGATTGCGTGCTCGATCGCACCCGCCGCGCACTGGAGGGTGGCGAGGGGCTGACCGCGCTGGTGGTGGCTGGCGGGGTGGCCGCCAACCAGACGATCCGTGCCGGACTGGAAGCCCTGGCCAGCGAATCTGGCCTGCCGTTCGTTGCCCCGCCGCTGGCGCTGTGCACCGATAACGCGGCGATGATCGCCTGGGCCGGGCAGGAACGCCTGGCACTCGCTACCTTCGCGCCCGATCCGCTCGACATTGCCGCGCGGCCGCGCTGGCCGCTCGATCCTGATGCGGCGCCGGTGCGCGGCGCGGGGGTCAAGGCATGAGCGCGCTGCCGACCATCGGCGTGCTGGGGGGCGGCGCCTGGGGCACGGCGCTGGCCCAGGCGCTGGCCAGTGATGGCACGCCGGTGCTGCTGTGGGCGCGCGAACCGGAAGTGGTCGCCGCAGTCAATGCCGAGCGGCGCAATCCGCTGTTCCTGCCCGGCGCCGAACTGGCGCCAGCGATCACAGCTACGGGTGATCTTGCCGCGCTGGCCAGCTTGCCGATCCTGCTGGCCGTGGTTCCGGCCCAGCATCTTGGCCGGGTCCTGATGGATTTAGCAGCCGCCCCGCGCGACCTGGTGCTCTGTGCCAAAGGGATCGAGGCCGGCTCTGGCCGGCTGATGGCCGACGTGGCCGCTGCCGCCTTGCCCGCGTCCGAAATTGCCGTGCTGTCTGGCCCGACTTTCGCGCATGAAGTGGCCGCTGGCCTGCCAACTGCCGTGACGCTGGCCTGTGCCGGGGGTGAAGCGCAGTGGGAACGGCTGGCTCCGGCGCTGTCCCGCCCAACGCTGCGCCCTTACTATTCGGACGATGTGATCGGCGCGGAAATCGGCGGGGCAGTGAAAAACGTGCTGGCGATTGCTTGCGGCGTGGTCGAGGGGCTTGGGCTGGGTCAGAACGCCCGGGCGGCCCTGATCGCGCGCGGCTATGCCGAGATGACCCGGTTCGGCCTGTCGCGCGGCGCGCGGGCTGAAACGTTGGCCGGCCTGTGCGGGCTGGGCGATCTGGTGCTGACCTGTTCCTCGACCGCCAGCCGCAATTTTGCCTTGGGCAAGGCGCTGGGTGAGGGGCAGGACGCGGCAACGGCGCTGTCCGGCAAGCTCAGCGTGGCCGAAGGCGCGGCCACCGCGCCCGTGCTGGCGGATCTCGCTGCCAGCGCGGGGCTTGATCTGCCGATTGTCCAGGCAGTCTGCCGCCTGCTGGCCGGAAAGGCTCCGGCCCGGCAAGTGGTCGCCGAACTGTTGGCGCGTCCCTTGCGCGCCGAAGGAGAACTGGCGTGAGCCAGCCTGCCGCGCCCGATCAGGATATTGCCGCCCTGGCCAAGGGCGGGCGGACCAATTTCCTTGGCTTCCTGCTCCGGCTGGGCGGCACGGCACCGTTCCTGTTCATCGCCGGGCGGTTCTACGGAGTGGAGGCGCTGGGGCGCTATGCCTTGGCGCTGGTGATTGTTGAGCTGATCAGCCAGCTGTGCCTGCTCGGCCAGCGGCGCGGCCTCGCCCAGCGCCTGTCCGAAGACCCGCGCCACCCGGCCAATGTTATCGCCGATGGCCTGCTGTTGACCTTTACCCTGTCAATGGCAGCGGCGCTGCTGCTCTATATGTTCCCTGCGCCGATGTTCCCCAGCGGCGGCTACAATGAATGGGATCGGCTGCTGCCGATCGTGCTGGTGGCCAATGCCCTGACCGACATTGCACTCGCCGCGCTGGCCTATCGCTACAATATCGCCGCGACCGTGCGGGCGCGCTCACTGGTCGAGCCGTGGGTGCAGACCCTGGCGGCCATCGCCTTCCTGTTCGTGCTGCCCGAAGGCGGGCTGGCGCTGTCGCTGATCCTGGCCAAGCTGGCCGCGCTGGTGGTGGCGTTCTGGCCGCTGGTCCAGACCTTTGGTCTGCCGCGCCAGTGGCGGCCGCATCCGGTGCGGCTGGCGCGGCTGGCGGTGCTTTCTGCGCCGTTGGCCGGGGCGGACCTGGTGGAGTGGGGCACCCGCAAGCTCGATATCGCGCTGCTGGGCTTCTTCACCTCGCCCACGGCGGTCGGGGTCTATTACGCGGCGCAGCAGGTCGCCTCACTGCCGCAGAAGCTCAAGACCAGTTTCGAGCCGATCCTCGGCCCGGTGATCACCCGCAACCTCAAGGAAGGCAATCACGCCGCGATCGCCGCGCAGGTCAACCAGGTCGGCTTCTGGATCATTGCCGCGCAGATGGGGATCGCCCTGGCACTGGCCATTCCGGGCGAAGCAGTGATGGGCCTGATCGGGCCGCAGTTCGTTGGCGGTACGGGCGCGCTGACCTTCCTGCTGATGGCCGAAGTGGTCGCCGCGACCGCCGTGGTAAGCGAGGCGGCGCTGGTCTATGTCGCGCGGCACCGTAACCTTTGGCTCTCGCTTACCACGATTGCGTTGCAGGCCGGGCTGACGCTCGGCGGGATCCTGCTGGTCCGCGAAATGCAGCTGAACGACAAGTTCGCCGCCGCCGCCGCGGCGGGCGCGCTGCTGGTGGCGCTGGGCTTCTCCTCGCTGGCCAAGGGCTGGCTGCTCGGGCGGCTGATGCAGGCGCCGGTCAACCCGTTCCGCTGGCCGCTGGTCTGGGCCGTGGCCCCGGCGGTGCTGGTTGGCTGGGCGGCAACGCAGTTCCTGCCCGAATGGGCCGAACTGGCGCTGGGCATCCCCGCGATCCTCTTCACTTATGGCTATGTAATCTGGCAGAAGGGTTTCGGCCCGGAAGACCGGGTGCTGTTCCGCAAGAACTTGGGCGGTGGCGGCGCGGAAGCTGAGGAAGGCAAACAATGATCGATCTGTCCAATCCCAACCTGGTGTGGTTCGCCCTGGCGCTGGTCGTCGGGCTGGTGCTGGTCTGGTACCTGTTTGGTCGCTCCAGCGCCCCGCGCGAGCGCAGCCATAAGCCCGATGTGCTCGACGAAGGTGTCGGCCCGGCGCAGCGCAACCAGGCGCTGATCGACGCGCCGCCAGCAGCCAAGATCGAGCCGATCATCGCACCTGCGCCGGCTCCAGAACCCGTGCCTGTTCCGGCTCCTGCGCCCGTTCCTGCGCCGGCCCCCACGGCTAAGGCGGTTCCGAAGCCGAAGCCCAAGGCTGAGCCGAAGCCCAAGGCCAAAGCCGAGCCCAAGGCCAAAGCCGAGCCCAAGGCCAAAGCCGAACCAAAGCCCAAGGCTGAGCCAAAGCCCAAGGCCGAACCCAAGCCCAAGCCCGCGGCCCAGCCAGCCGCTGCTGCTCCCGCCGGTCCGGACGATCTGTCGCGGATCAAGGGCCTTGGCCCCAAGCTGCAAAAGCTGCTGCCCGAACTTGGCATCACCACCTTCGCGCAGATCGCCGCCCTGACCGAGGCGGACCTGGCCGAGCTGGACGGCAAGCTGGGGGCCTTCGCCGGTCGCCCGGCCAAGGACAACTGGGTGGCCCAGGCGAAATTCCTCGCCGCTGGGGATGTCGCCGGGTTCGAGGCGCAGTTCGGCAAGGTCTAACGCGGAGGCCTAGCGCCCCCATTTCTTCTGTTGCTTGCCGAAGCGGGTCTTGCGGGTCCCCGGCTTGCCCTCGTTGCTGCGGCCGACGATGGGCGCCTTGCGCTCGCCTTCTGGAAGGCCCAACTCGGTCGCTTCGAGCCGCCTGATCTCGTCGCGCAGGCGGCCGGCTTCCTCGAATTCCAGGTCGGCGGCGGCGGCGCGCATCCGGCCTTCCAGCTCTTCGATATAGGCCCGCAGGTTGTGGCCGACGAGGTTGTTGCGGCTGTCATCCTCGATCTCCACCACCACGCCATCCCGGCTGGCGGCATCGGCGACGATATCGTGGATATTGCGCTTGATGCTTTCGGGCGTGATCCCGTGGAGCTCGTTATAGGCGCGCTGCTTTTCGCGGCGGCGGTCGGTTTCGGCAATGGCGCGCTCCATGGAGCCGGTCATCCGGTCAGCATAGAGGATCACCCGCCCGTCCACATTGCGCGCCGCGCGGCCGATGGTCTGGATGAGGGACGTTTCTGAACGCAGGAACCCTTCCTTGTCGGCATCGAGGATGCAGACGAGGCCGCATTCGGGAATGTCGAGCCCCTCGCGCAGCAGGTTGATCCCCACCAGCACGTCATAGACGCCCAGGCGCAGGTCGCGGATCAGCTCGATGCGCTCCAGCGTCTCGACATCGCTGTGCATGTAGCGCACCCGCAGCCCCGCCTCGTGCATGAACTCGGTCAGGTCCTCGGCCATCCGCTTGGTGAGCGTGGTGACGAGCGTGCGATAGCCCGCCGCGGCCACCTTGCGGCATTCCTCGATGCAGTCCTGCACCTGATCCTCGACCGGGCGGATTTCCACCGGCGGGTCGATCAGGCCGGTCGGGCGGATCACCTGCTCGGCAAAGACGCCGCCCGATTGCTCCATTTCCCAGCCGCCGGGCGTAGCGGACACGGCCACGGTCTG
>JBIIDJ010000032.1:0-24224 GCA_044238415.1 Novosphingobium sp. | reverse complement strand
CGCAACGCCGAGTAGCAATCGAACGCTGCCCACAACGCCGATAGTCCGGCACCTTGCGGCTGAATGTCAGTGATCCAGTCGGCATCGTAGGCAAAGACCAGCGCGACCTGCCGAGGCGCTGCACCTACCGCGCCCAGCGCCGCAATGTCGTCGGCTGCTTGCCGGGCTTCGGCGAGCCCTGGTGCCGGCTCATTGTCGGGGCGGAGCAGCCCGGCGTGGTGCTGTTCCTGGGCCTGGGGAAACTGCCGCCAACGGAAATAGCTGACCAACTCGGCACCGTGCGCCATTGCCTCAAGTGTCCAGAGCCGAACCATGCCGGGCAGCGGCGCAGGATTGTGGCGCGACCAGTTGACGGGGCCCGGCTGCTGCTCGAGCACCGACCAGCGCCCGGTTGGGGTACAGCCGCGGTAGAGATCGTGATGGAAGGCGGCGATATCCGGATGGCCCTGGCGGGCATAGGCCAGCTTGTCCGCCGGGCTGAACCGGAACGTGTCGAGGAAGCCGAGCGGATAGGAATCCCAGCCGACCACATCGAGGTCGGCGGCCACGGCGTGATGATCGAATTCGGTGAAGAAGCCCATGTAGTTGTGAACTACATCGCGGCCCGGCGACAGCTCGCGCAGCACCGCAACCTGAGCCCGGTTGAAGGCGACGACCTGGTCGGACGAATAGCGGCGGAAGGCCAGCCAGTGCGCCGGGTTGGCCTCTGTCACGGTCAGGTTGGGCAGGTCCACTTCGTCGAACGAGCGGTATTCCATCGACCAGAAGACATTGCCCCAGGCGGCATTCAGTGCCGCTATCGTGGTATAGCGATCGGCCAGCCAGCGCCGGAAGCCGGCCAGTGCCGCTGCCGAAAAGCTGAGTACCGTATCATGGCAGCCATACTCGTTGTCGGTCTGCCACGCGACCACGGCCGGATGTTGACCATAGCGCTCTGCCACCGCGCGGGTGATCCGTACTGCCTCGGCGCGATAGCCCAGGTGGCTGAAGCAGTAATGCCGGCGCGATCCGAACCCGCGCGGGCGGCCCTGTGCGTCGATCGCCACCATATCGGGCATGGTATCGACCAACCACTTGGGCGGGGTTGCGGTCGGCGTGCCCAGGATCACTTCCAGCCCGGCGGCGTGGAGCGTATCGATCGCCCGGTCGAGCCAGCCCCAGTCAAACCGCCCCGGCTCGGACTCGATCCGGCTCCAGGAAAACTCCCCGATCCGCACCTGCGAGAGGCCGGCCTCCGCCATCCGCCGGGCATCGTCCGCCCAGATCGTTTCCGGCCAGTGTTCGGGATAGTAGCAGACGCCCAGTTTCATGGCCGCCGCTTAGTGCGAGAGCAGGAACACGGCGTGCTCAGCCCGCCAGCTGGCAGCCGCATCGCTGATCCGCTTGTCACCTGAGAGGAACCAGGCACCTTCCACCGTCAGTCGCTTGGCAGCTACCAGATCGCGGAAGTCGCTGACCGTGACGTGGTGGATGTTTGGGGTTTCGTACCAGGCGACCGGCAGCAGCCGCGTCACCGGCATGCGACCGTTGCAAAGCAGGCTGGCCCGGACCCGCCAGTGGCCAAAGTTGGGAAAACTGACGAAGGCCTTGCGCCCAACGCGAAGCAACTCGTCCAACACCTTATCCGGGCGCTTGGTGGTCTGCAGCGTCTGGCTGAGGATAGCATAGTCGAATGCGGCATCCGGATAGTCGACCAGATCGCTGTCGGCATCGCCCTGCATGACGGACAGCCCCTTGGCGACGCACTCGGCCACGTCATGGGGGTCCAGCTCCATCCCGCGGGCATCGACCCTGCACTCATCGCGCAGCGCGGCCATCAGTGCCCCGTCACCGCAGCCGACATCAAGCACACGGCTTTCCGGCGCGATATTGGCCGCGATCACTGCCAGATCGGGGCGAAGGGCGCTCATTGCTTCAGGAACCCCGCGACGACCCGGTCAAGCGCCGGCACGTCCAGCAGGAAGCTGTCATGCCCGAACGGTGCCGACAGCTCGACAAAGCTGACTGGCGCGCCCGAGGCATTGAGCGCATGGGCGATGGTCCGGCTTTCGACCGTGGGATAGAGCCAGTCGGTATCGAAGCTGACCAGGCAAAACCGCGCCCTGCTGGCCCGGAAAGCATCAGCCAGCCGCCCGCCATGCTCCTCGGCCAGATCGAAATAGTCCATCGCCCGGGTAATATAGAGATAGGAATTGGCATCGAACCGGTCGGTAAAGCTCAGCCCCTGATGGCGCAGGTAGCTTTCTACCTGAAAATCGGCGTCGAAGCCGAAAGTCTTCTCCGTTCGGTCCTGCAACTTGCGTCCGAACTTCTCGTGCATCCCTTCTTCTGAGAGATAGGTGATGTGCGCAGCCATACGAGCGACGGCAAGGCCATTTTCAGGCCCCTTGCCGCTGCCGTAGTAATCGCCGCTCTTCCACTTCGGATCGGCCATGATCGCTTGTCGCCCGACTTCATGGAAAGCGATGTTCTGGGCCGAGTGTCGTGCCGTACTGGCAATCACCAGCGCGGCACGTGTCCGCTCAGGCCAGTTGGCAGCAAAGGATAAGGCCTGCATCCCGCCCATCGATCCGCCGACCACGGCGTGAAGTTGATCAATCCCGAGCACATCGATGATGCCCAGCTGAGCACGAACCATGTCGCGGATGGTGATGACCGGGAAACTCATGGCATAGGGCCGGCCCTCCGGCCCTATGCTGGCCGGCCCGGTTGAGCCGTAGCAGCCACCCAGGACGTTGGCGCAGATCACGAAGAAGCGATCGGTATCGATCGGTTTGCCCGGTCCGACCATCCGCACCCACCAGCCAGGCTTGCCGGTAATCGGGTGCGGACTGGCGACACACTGATCGCCGGTCAGCGCATGAAAGATCATCACTGCATTGGATTTCGCGGCATTGAGTGTGCCGTAAGTCTCGTAGGCCACGCGCACACCCGGCAGCGCGTGCCCACCATCAAGGGCAAGCGGATGCCGGTGCTCGAGCACATGACTTTGGGCAAGCAGGGCTTCGGCGTTTGCCATGGGCGCGGGATTGGGGGAGTGTGGGCGGGCTGTCAATTGCCTGCAAGCCTGCTAAGGGCCTCGCCATCATGACCACTGCACCCGCGACCCAACCGATGCCCAAGCCCTGGATCGAGGCTATCCATGCCTATGTTCCTGGGAAGGCAGCGGGCGCGGACGGTCGGCCTTTGGTCAAGCTGTCGGCGAACGAAAACCCGCTGGGTACCAGCGCGGAGGCGCTGGCAGCACGGGTTAAGGTCGTAGAGCCCAGTCGCTATCCCGATCCTGGCAGCGCTGATTTGCGCCAGGCGCTAGGCGCACTGCACGGGATCGATCCGGCGCGGATCGTACTCGGTACTGGCTCGGACGAACTGCTGAACCTTGCCGCTCAGGGCTATTCCGGCCCGGGCGATGAAGTGCTGTTTTCGCGCTTCAGCTTTGCAGTTTACGACATTGCTGCACGGCGTTGCGGGGCCGTGCCGGTTGAGGCGCCGGATCGGGACTATGGCAGTGATGTCGATGCCCTGCTGGCCGCCGTGACTGAACGGACGCGGGTGGTGTTCCTCGCCAACCCGAACAACCCGACCGGCACCTATCTGCCTGCCAGCGAAGTGGCGCGGCTGCACGCTGGGCTGCCTGCTGATGTGCTGTTCGTCCTTGACCAGGCCTATGCCGAATACCTGACGCCGGAACAGGATGATCATGGGCTTGCCCTTGCAGGGGCGCATCAGAACGTGTTGGTCACTCGCACTTTTTCCAAGATCTATGGTCTTGCCGGCGAGCGGATCGGCTGGGCGACCGGAGCACCTGGGCTGATCGATACGCTCAACCGAATTCGCGGACCATTCAACGTTACCAACAGTGGCCAGGCTATGGCGCTGGCCGCAGTCGCCGACCAGACCTTCGTCACCGCTTCGCGCGATCACAACCGGGCCGAACGTGCCCGTTTCGTGGTGGCCATCGAAGCACTCGGCAATCATGGGCTGCGGGCCGTGCCGAGTGAGGCCAATTTCGTGCTGGTGCTGTTCGAAGGCGCGCTCAGTGCCGAGGCGGCCTACAATGGCCTGGCGGAGCGCGGCTATATCGTCCGCTGGCTACCCAACCAGGGGTTGGGCCATGCGCTGCGCATCACAATTGGCACGGCCGAGCAGATGGACGCTATCGCCGCTGCGCTGCGCGAAATGGCGGAGCTGGCACGGTGAGTTTCGAACGGGTCGCGATCATCGGCCTGGGCTTGCTGGGCGGTTCGATCGGCTTGGCGGTCAGAGAACAGCTGCCTGCAGTTGCCACGGCCGGGTGGGACCGCGATCCCGCCACCCGTGCCCGCGCGGCTGAACGGGGACTGGTCGGCACCGTTTGCGAAACCGGAGCCGAAGCTGTGGCCAAGGCCGACTTGGTGATCTTCTGCGTGCCGGTGGGCGCCATCGGCGAAGTTGCGGCGGATCTCGCTGCGGCCATTCCGAGCCACGCAGTGATCAGCGATGTTGGCTCTTCCAAGCTCAGCGTCGCCAAGGCGCTGGCCGAGGCCTTGCCGCACCACACGGTGATCCCGGCGCATCCCGTGGCTGGGACTGAACGGTCTGGGCCCGATGCCGGCTTTGCCAGCCTGTTTCACAATCGCTGGTGCATCATTACTCCGCCCGAGGGGGTTGACGCAGCCAAGCTTGCTGATCTTTCCGCCTTCTGGGAAGGACTGGGCGCTAAGGTTGAACTGATGGATGCCCAGCATCACGATCTGGTTCTGGCAGTCACCAGCCATCTGCCGCACCTGATTGCCTATACGATCGTCGGCACGGCATCCGATCTGGAAGGCGTAACCCAAAGCGAGGTGATCAAATACTCTGCCGGCGGTTTCCGCGATTTCACCCGTATTGCCGCTTCGGACCCGACTATGTGGCGCGACGTGTTTCTGACCAACAAGGACGCAGTGCTGGAGATGCTGCAGCGCTTCAGCGAGGACCTGACCGCACTGCAACGGGCTATCCGGTGGGGCGATGGCGATACCCTGTTTGATCTTTTTACCCGTACCCGCGCGATCCGTCGTTCGATCATCGAGCAGGGCCAGGACGACGCGCGCCCCGACTTCGGGCGGAGCGATCACGCCGGTTAGCTCGACCGGTCAGGTCAGCAGGAATATCCCGGCCACCAGCCACATCACCAGGGTCGCCAGCCAGCCGGCCGTGCGCAACCGGCGCGACAGCACCAGCCGGCCCATCACCTTACGGTTGGTCGCGATCAGCATGGTGACCACCATCAGGGGTGGGGCGAGCAGGCCGTTGACAACAGCCGCCCAGTAGAGCGCCTTCATCGGATCTATACCGATGAAGTTGAGCGCGATGCCACCGGCTGTGGCGAAAACGATCACGCCGTAAAAGGCCTTGGCCTCGCGGGGTTTGCGGTTCAGCCCTTCGGTCCAGCCGAAGGTCTCGCTGACAGCGTAGGCCGCGCTCCCGGCGAGGATTGGGACGGCGAGGATACCCGTTCCAATGATGCCGACCGCAAACAGGGTGAAGGCAAGATCACCGGCAATGGGGCGCAGCGCCTCTGCGGCCTGTGCGGCACTGCCGATCTCACGCACGCCGTTGGCGTGGAGCGTTGCTGCAGTGGCGATCACAATGCACAGCGCCACCAGATGCGAAAACCCCATCCCCACCAGCGTATCGAGGCGGATGCGGCGCAGTTCGGCTCCGGCCGTCTTGCGCGGGCTGATGTGGAGCGGCTTGATGTGGCGGCGATGCTGCTCTTCCACTTCCTGACCGGCCTGCCAGAAAAATAGATAGGGGCTGATCGTTGTCCCGAAGATCGCGACCAGAGCCATTGCGTGGTCCCGGTCGAATTGGAACTGCGGCACCAGCAGGCCGCGGAGCATATCGCTAACCGGTATGTCCGCCACCAGCACGACCCCCACATAGGCAAAGAGCGAGAGCGTCGACCATTTGAGCACGCGGGCGTAGGAATCGTAGCTTAGAAAGACTTCCAACAGGACGCAGACCACTCCGAATGCGACCGTGTAGGCCAGCACTGGCCCGGGAATGATCAGCGCCAGGACCGCGCCCATCGCCCCCAGGTCCGCTCCCAGATTGATCACGTTGGCGATCAGCAGCAGGATCACCACCACCCGGAGCAGGGCAGGCGGGTAGTGCTGGCGCAGGTTCTGGGCGATGCCTTTGCCCGTCGTTGCGCCAATTCGCGCGCAGATCGCCTGAATGGCGGCCAGCAGAGGGAAGCCGAAGACCAGAGCCCAGCCCAGACCATAGCCGAATTGCGCCCCAACCTGGCTGTAGGTGCCGACACCGGAGGGATCGTCATCGGCCGCACCGGTCACCAGGCCTGGCCCCAGCACCTCCAGCGGCGAGCGAGGACTGGCGTCGGTCATTCGGCTGTGGGATTCAGCGCGTTGATTGCATCCTGGACGCGCTCCTCGATTTCCTCGCGCGGCAGGCCGGGCGGGATCGTCTCGCCGATCCGGAAGGTGACAATACCCGGCTGCTTCCAGCGGCGATGATACAGCGGCCCGCTATTGGCCGCGACCGGTACGACCGGCAGGCCCAGCAGCTTGTAAAGCCCGGCGAACCCCGCCTGCAACTCGCCCCGCTGGCCGAAAGCCACTCGGGTGCCTTCCGGAAAGATCACCAGCGGGCGGCCATCGCTGCTGTACTTGCGGGCTGCCGTCAGCATGGCCCTGAGCGCCGCAGCGCCCTGGTCGCGCTTGACCGCGATCAGGCCATAACGCTGGCCAATCCGGCCCCAGACCGGGATCCGCATCAGTTCGGCCTTGGCGAAGACTGCCGGGCGGTCGAACAGGCCTGGCATGTCGATCGCTTCGTAAAACGACTGATGCTTCATTGCGATCAGCACCGGTCCGGCCGGCAGTTCTCCCTCGATCACCAGACGAATGCCAAGCAGCACGCGCGCGCAGCCACGATGAAACAGCGCCCAAGCGGACACCGTGCGCTCGAACGCCTTGTTCAGCCCAAGAGCATACTGCGTTGCGCCATACAGAATGTAGAACACGCTGCCGACATAGAAGACGAAGTAGAATGCAAGGCTGCGCAGCACGGTCATGGCGTTACTTTGCCTCTACCGAGCCAGCCACGGCGCGCGCAATCAGCTTGTGATACTCGCGCAGCAACGTGCCCAGCGTAGGGCGAGAAGGCACCGCATCTGGCACGATATCCACCCCATCGGGGGCAACGCGTGACAGTTCCATCTTGGCCCGGCGCATATGCCAGTCATGCGTTACGAGGCGCACCCGCTTGACCTTCTGTCGCTCAAGCCAGCCTGCGGCTTCGGCAGCATTGGAGCGCGTGTCGACTGCCTGGTAACCCAGCGTGACGCAGCAGGCCATACGCCGTGCCTTAACCCGATATTCCAGCGCAAACTCGTGCGGTTTCACCGATCGATCAACGCCTGAAACCAGCAAGCGTTGGGCCCAGCCACGCGCGAGCACCTCTAGCCCGCGCTCAATACGCCCGGGTCCGCCGGTGAGTACCACCACTGCGTCAGTCCGCTCTTCGTTTGCCGGCTGGGGCAGGGTGACGGCAAACCAGACGAAACCGAGCGCCCAGATGAGCAACAGGATCGAGGCTAGGCGGCGCAGCATGAGCGTTGCCTTACAGCATTTTCCGCAGCGCGCGCAGCACTGTCCAGCGGGCGGTGAACATCGCTAGGACCACGCCGCCGACTGGCACCAAGGCCAGCAACACCCAGTCTATCCAGCCGAGTGCACCGCCGCTCACCAGCCCGGCGCCCAGCGCACCGAACTGTTGGCCCAGTACCAGCACTGCGATCAGTCCCAAAGCCAGGCCGACCGCGCCGCCGCCTGCAGCATCGAATCCGACCGAGCGCTGGAACACCCGGGCAATCTGCTGATCCGTACCGCCCAGCAGGTGGACGATCTCGATCGTGTCGCGGTTGGCCCCCAAGGCATTGCGCACCGCCAGCAGGACCACGGCAGCAAGCGCCCCGGCGAGTAGGGCAACCAGCGCAAGGGTGAGCCATTGCAGCGAGTCAATTGCGCCAAACACCGGTCGCAGCCAGGTCGATTGTGCGTCGACCCTGGCCGCCGGGGCCACCTGACGGACAGTGCGCCGAAGCGCGCCGAGCCGCTCGCCATCAACCTTTCCGTTCAGGCGCACGTCGACGATCGCCGGAACCGGGATCTGTTCGCCATCGATGGCCATGCCGCCCAGCCATGGCTCGATCAGGCGCTCCACTTCCTGCTGGGCAACAACGGTGGCGGCGTTGACGCCGGGCATCTGGCCCAATCGCCGGGCCACTGCTTCAGCCTGGCGGAGGCGGGCGGTCGGCTCAGCCTCGACGATCTGGACGGTTACCCCGCCCGAGAGCTCGTCAGCGGCGTTGCGCGCGACATTGCTGAAGGCAAGGCCCGCTGCCGCAGCGATGACCGTCAGACCAACCATGATTGCGATGACCCAGGGCATGGGGCCAGCCATCCGGGTCTGCGGGACCAGTTCCGCCTCGCCCATCCCGGACAGCGAGCGCAGGCGGCGGACCAGCGATCCTCCGAAGACAGGGGGCTCCTGCCGCGCCATCAGTCGCGTGCCGCTGGACTAGGGGTGGCGCGGGGGCGGGGGGGATACCGCAGCGCGCCGGTCGGATCGGACAGTCGCCCCTTTTCCAACCGCATGATCAGCGAATCCGGAACCTTCTTGAGCAGGTGGATGTCGTGCGTGGCCACCACCACAGTCGTGCCAAGCCGGTTTAGCGCTTCGAACAGGCGCAGCAGCTTGATCGCCATGTCGGGATCGACGTTGCCAGTCGGTTCGTCGGCCACCAGCATCTCCGGGCGGCCGATCACTGCGCGGGCGATCGCAACCCGTTGCTGTTCCCCGCCAGACAGCTGGGCCGGGCGGGCATGCATGCGCTCGGTCAGGCCAACCCATTCGAGCATATCGCTGACCGGCTTGCTCAGCTCACGCTCGGTCACCCCCGCGACGCGCAGCGGCAGCGCCACATTGTCGAAGGCGGAAAGATGGGGAACCAGGCGGAAATCCTGAAAGACCACGCCCAGCCGCCGCCGGAACCCGGGCAGCCGTTCGCGCGGCAAGGTGATCGCGTCGGTTCCGAACATCTTGATCATCCCGCGCGACGGGCGCTGGGCTAGGTAAAGCAGCTTCAGTAGCGAGGTCTTGCCAGCGCCGCTCGCCCCGGTGAGGAAGTAAAAACTGCCTGGAAACAGCGTGAAGGACACGTCGCTCAGTACTTCGCGGTCGGTGCCATAGCGCAGCCCGACATTGTCGAACTGGACAATCTCACCAGTGCTGGTGGCGTTCATGGCCGAATTCCGGGGTTCATTGCTGTGTCTACGATCCGGCCCAGAGCTGTTTCCGGGGCGGCTATAGCGACCAATCCATGTGGAAAAAAGAGCCATGCCCCCGGCTTTGTTCAGCCTTGTGCTTGCCCCCCGGAGCCGCCCCATGCTTTATCGGGGTGCGATGATCATTTCCTGCCCCGCCTGTTCCACCCGCTATGTCGTGCCCGACAGCGCGATTGGTGCGGAAGGACGGACAGTGCGCTGCGCCAAGTGCAAGCATGCGTGGTTCCAGGATGGACCGGAAATGGCGGTTCCGCCGCCACCACCACCTCCACTGCCGCCGCCACCGCCACCCCCTTCTCCTGCTCCGGTCGAGGAACCAGCCACCACGGCTAATGACCAGCCGGCGCTGGGGGCGATGGACTCGCATCCCGAAATCGCTGCAGCTCAGGGCCTTCCGCCGCCTCCGCCCGTGCGGGAAACTACACCGGTTGAACCGGCGGGCATGCCGGTGCCGCCGATTTATGCCGATCCCGCTTATGGCGGGGACTGGGACGAAGCGGATGAGCATTCGCGTTTCGCGCACGAACCGCTGTTGGCCCCGCGGCGTAATCCTGCGCGCATGTGGACCTTGGCGGCGGTGCTGTTTGCCACCGTTTCCATAGGTGCGGTTGCGGCCACGGCCTGGTACGGGCTGCCCAACTGGATGCCTTTTGCCAGCCCGGTTTTTGCCGAGGAGCAACCCGGCCTGGAACTGTCGTTCCCCAAGAAGCAGCAGGCTCGTTCTCAACTGCCGGATGGGACCTGGATCTTTCAGGCAAATGGCACGGTTACCAATGTGACCCAGTCGCCGCGCAGCGTGCCGTCGCTGTTGATAGTGCTGCGCGATTCGCGCGGCGCCATTTTCTATCGCTCAGAAGTTCGACCGGCCAAGCGGGTGCTTGCGCCAGGGGAAAGTGTGACGATCAACGAAGCGCTGGTCTCGGCCCAGAAGGCTGTTTCGGCCGATATTGGCTGGAAGCCAAACTAACCGCCTATTCGAATTCCACCGCTGTCCGCCCATCGGTCTGACGGCGCAGCTTGCGTTGCGGTTCGCCCGGCCCAGCCTCAGCTTCCGCGCGCGCCACAGTCAGGATTTCGACTGTTGCGCGGGCTACGGCCTGCACCCCGTGTGAAGGCGGAGCAGGCTGAGCAGGTGGGTCAGCTGCGGCTGATTGAGGCGCAGCGGCGGCGGCAATGATCAGGGCAGCGGCAATCAGCATTGCCATTGGTAAACGCCCGATTCACCAAGTCCGCAATCCGCGATCCGGTGCCGTCCCGACCTGGCACGCTCCATAGCGTCATGGCTAACGCGTTTGTACGCTTGCACCCCCCGGGACCCTTTGCTAAGGGCGCGCTCCTACCCCCCCGGGGCGGCCTTTTCGCCCCGATGATTTAGCGGTCGTGGCGGAACTGGTAGACGCGCAACGTTGAGGTCGTTGTGGGCGAAAGCCCGTGGAAGTTCGAGTCTTCTCGACCGCACCAATCAGTCTCACAAGGTAACCCATTTTCGCCTCAGGTCGACCTGCGCCTTCTGAATGGGGCAGTTCCGTGGGGTTCCGCAGCATGCTGATTTCTGCCGCGGGCGAGAGACACCGAATTGCGAGAGGCTTACCGCAAGAATTCGGCACAATTCTCTGTCCGGCATTTCGTCGCCCACGCAGGAGCGAGATAGTGTTGTTGGGAACTTTAGCGCTCATGCGGTGAAGCCGAGCAGCGCTTCCTGTTCGCCCCAGGCAACCGGCAGCTCGGTCTCAAGCAGCTTGGTGCGATTGATGCTCCGGGGCTGCACCCCATCGATGATGGCGTCGACGATTCTAGGGCTGAGCCAACTCACGCTTAGGAGCTTGGCCATCTGCTTTCGGCAGCGGCCGATGCTCTTGGCGAGCTGATTTAGGCTGAGATGTGGAGAGGCCACGACTAATGCCTGCACCTCAAAGGCGTCTGCCATCAGCTTTACAAGTTGAGGGCTGGCAACGGAATTGGGATATGCAGCGTCGATCCTGATCCTTGCTTCGCCATGTGGCCGCCGCGAGGGACGCGGGATACGGATCACCCACGATGGCTGATCAGCAGCACCAAGGGTTGCGGGATCGAACGTGACCTCAAGGTGATCGCTGCGGATGGAGATTGCTTTGATCAACGACCGTAGCGCTGGTGCGATCTCGCCCGGCTGGTTCAACCGCTCAGCCAGGCTATGCGCAGCCTGGAAAATGGTTCGAAGCAGACTTGCATCGGTGATATTCGCGAGATGGCGCAGAGCGTGCTCGTCGGTAAGCAAATCGCCGATGCACGTGCTGATTTGCCGATCGAAGGCCCCCTGCTGATATCGGGTGGCTCGTGGGTCCTCGGGACGGGCCAGGTCCTTGCGGGTTTCGTAAAACGAATATCGGCGGTTGCCCTTGGCCGAGTAAGTTGGGACAACCGGTCGGCCCTCGGGGTCGGTAATCATCCCGTTGAACACGGCTTCATTGCGATCGTTCTTGGGGCGCTTCCTAGGCGGCGCCTTAGCGGCGAGCTGGGCCTGGACCGAATCCCATAGCGTTGCATCGACGATCGCCTCGTGCTCGCCATCGTAGACTTTGCCGTTGTGGACGATCTTGCCCCGGTAAACCGAGTTCTTAAGAAGATGGAACAAACTGCCGCGTGCAAAAGGAATACCGCCGCGATGTGGACCGCTGGCCCGCTGCTGGACCTTGGTTACAACGCCCTCGGCGCGCAGGATCTCGATAAGCTGGGGGACGTTCCGGATCTCGAGGTAGCGACGCATGATCGCACGTACCCGCTCCGCTTCTTCCGGGACCGGGACCAGCTTGCGCTCGATCACCTGGTAGCCGAGCGGCACCGGCCCACCCATCCAGATGCCCTTCTTTTTGGACGCGGCAATCTTGTCGCGGATGCGCTCGCCGGTGACCTCGCGCTCGAACTGCGCGAAAGATAGCAGGACGTTTAGAGTCAGCCGGCCCATGCTGGTTGTGGTGTTGAAGGCCTGCGTGACGGAGACGAAGCTCGCCTGCTTCGCATCGAGCCGTTCGACGATCTTGGCGAAGTCAGCCAAGCTGCGGGTGAGACGGTCGACCTTGTAGACGACGATGACGTCGATCTGCCCAGCATCGATTTCAGCCATCAGAGCCTTGAGGCCCGGCCGCTCCATGTTGCCACCCGAGTAGCCGCCGTCGTCATAGCGGCCTGGGACTAGCGTCCAGCCTTCGTGACGCTGGCTCAGGATATAGGCCTCGCAGGCCTCTCGCTGGGCATCGAGGCTATTGAACTCCTGCTCCAGCCCATCCTCGGTCGACTTGCGGGTGTAGACAGCGCAGCGCAGCGGCTTCACGGCTTCTTCTTCCGCTCAGCGAGGCCGAAGAACAGCGGGCCATTCCACTGGTTACCGGTGATCGCCTTGGCGATGGCCGTGAGCGACTTCCAGTGCTTGCCATCGTACTCAAAGCCATCGTCAAGCACAGTCACCGTGTGACCGACACCGCGCCAGTCCCGCACCAGCCGGGTGCCGGGCGTCAGCTTGCGAGGCAGAGGCTTGTTCTCAGCGCCTTCCCCCGCCCGCGTTGCGACCTGCCGCAGCAACGACCGGGTCGAGCGGCTTATCCCGCCCGACTTCTGCTCCTGAAGCTTGTAGCCAACTCCCAGGCGCAGCAGCTCGAGCGACAGATTGGGAGCAGGTGCGCCATAGCGGCGCGTCCACTCTTGCTTGAGCTCCTCGGGCGGCATTCCGGCCAGCCGCCCGAGGGGGAGGTAAGGCTTGCGGCCCATCAGTCGTAGGCCAGCGGGGCTGCCAGCCGGTAGCTGGTCTTGTCGTCCTCGCGCTTCGAGCGGATGAGCTCCCGGCCCTTCTTGCGCTTGCCAGTCAGGAAGGCACGGCAGGTGTGAGCCTGCCAGCTGGTTGCCTGGCAGAGTTCATCGAGAGTGGCGCCATCGTCGCGCTGCAGCATAAGTTCGACCAGAGCAGCCTTGGTCTTGGGTTTGGGCGCCTCGATCAGGACGTAATCTTCAGCAGCTTTCGCAGGCCGGGGTTCTCGGGCCATCTTGCGTGGGCGCTTGGCAGCAGGCTTAAGTTCGTTGGCTTCGGTCATGGGTGGTTCTCCTTGGCGGAGCAGCGCCATTCACTGCTCCCACCACCCAAAGCCCTGCCAGCCGCGCTGGTCAGGGAAGCGGCAGATCAACTCAGCCGCGATTCACTGAAAGCACCAATGCTTGGCTTGCGGACGAAGTCCAATGGAATGTCCGCTTTGTTGGACGATCCGGAACGGCGGCTTTCAGGACTCTTGCGCCCTAAGCTGCCATTGGTTCTTCATGCGATCATTCTGACTGAGCATTCGATCGGCGCGCCACTTCCCCATCCCCAGGCCCGGCCACGCCCACGGACTGCGGCACAGTTATTATCTATCATTCCAATAGTGGCGATGAATAGCGCCGATTCGGCGGATGAGCGGGCCGAATCCGAGCCGAAGCCCTGACACTATTGACGACATGTCCATTTGTATTGCACACATGGTCAACATCCATGGGAGGAATGCATGTCAAAGACCCTGAATAAGGCACTAGGTGCATCGGTTCTGGCCATTGCGTGGGCCGTGTCAGCAGCGCCCGCCCTCGCCCAGAGCGAGAGTGAGAACCAGGCAGAGGACCGTGACACGATCGTCGTCACGGCTCAGAAAAAGGCCGAGAATGTCCAGGACGTGCCGATTGCCATAACGGCGCTGAACGCTGCGGCGCTTGAGGCCGCGCGGGTGGAGGACAGCAAGGACCTTCAGTTCAACGCGCCCAACGTAACGCTTTCAGCAAATCGCAACATCACGATTCGCGGCGTGGGATCGGCCTCCTATGGCGGCACCGGCGACACCAATATCGGCGTGCTGGTGAACGGGGTGTTCCTGCAATCCGGCAGCAGCTTCGGTGAATTCTTCGATATGGAGCGGATCGAAGTTCTGCGCGGCCCGCAGGGTACGCTGTTCGGCCGCAATACCACTGGCGGTGCCATCAACTTCGTGACCCGCCGCCCGACCGACCTGTTCGAAGGCTATGTCGAAATCCAGGGCGAAAGCCCGCGCGGCGTTCGCGCCAATGCAGCAATCAACATTCCACTAGCAGATGGCCTGTATCAGCGCTTCGCCGCCAATTACATCAACCGTGATGGCTATACGAAGAACCTGCTCGATGACACCATGGTCGATGGCCGCAACCAGTTCACCTTGCGCTCGAGCACGCGCTTCGAGCCTTCGGATGCAACGACTGTTGACCTGACCCTGATGTATTTCCGGGAAGATTCCAACCGTCAGGAAGCCGTGAAATCGCTGTGCACGCCAGATGCCACATTTGGCTGCTCGCCCAATTCGGTTTCAGCCGCCTTCCCGACCACCAACTTCCCGATCGACAACTTCCTGCTGGGCGGCAGAGTGCGGGCAGGCACTTACGCCACAAACCCGACCAGTCTGCGCGAAGTGCGGATTGACGTGAAGCCGTTCCAGAAGGCCGAGGACTTCCTGGCCACCCTGGAGATCAATCAGGACCTGGGCAACCTTACACTGACCTCGGTCACCGGCCTGCGCGACGGCAACAATTCGAGCGAGCGCGATTTCGACCAAGGTTATCGCCCTAATGCCTTCAATCCCGGCACCTTCGGCACCCACGTGATCCCCGATGCCGGCAATGGCAATGGCGTGATGACCTATCTGCTGTCCGGTCGCCCGGTCACGACCACCGACTACCGTACATCGCAAACTGGTGGCGGCACGCGTAAGCAGTTCAGCCAGGAAGTGCGGCTTGCCTCGCGCTTTGACGGCGGCTTCAACTTCATTCTCGGCGGCTTCTATCTGAACTCACGCTCGTCGGGCTATGTCGATACCTGGACCCCGGCTAACCGTACCTTTGGGGCGGTTTCAAAGTTCGATACCCGCCTAGGCCAGGTAAAGTCCTATGCCGTGTTCGGTGAAGCCTACGTCGATCTGGCCGAGAACCTGAAGCTGACCGGCGGCCTGCGCTACACGCATGACGAAAAGCGCATCGAAACCGCTTCCGGCACCTTCGCACTGAACCCCTATTTCATCGGCACTGCGGACTTCGACAAAGTCACCGGGCGTGCGATTTTGAACTGGAACCCAACCGTTTCATTCACCCAAGATACCAACATCTACCTGTCGTTCTCGCGCGGCTTCAAGTCGGGCGGCTTCAACCCGGGCAACAACACCATCCCGGTGTTCGAATCCGAAGTGATCGATGCCTACGAGCTGGGCATCAAGAACACCTTCATGGACGGCAAGGGGCGGTTGAATCTGGCCCTGTTCAACTATGAATACTCGAACCTGATCGTCGGCAACCTGGTGGGCACCGCGGTAGCGAACACCAACATCCCGAAGTCGCGGGTACGTGGCTTGGAAGCAGAACTGGTCTATACCCCCATCGAGCCGCTACGGTTTGAAGCCAGCCTGGGTCTTCTGAACGCAACAGTCCGCAGCGATTATCGTTCGTCCGATCCATCACGTGGCGGCGCGCTGTTCCAGATCCAGGGCAACCAGCTGCCGAATGCACCGCGTCGCACACTGAAGCTGGCCACCGAATACACGATCGACGCCGGTTCTGATTGGACCGTGCGTCCTCGGGTGGACTTCTACTCGCAGTCTGGCTTCCACTCGCGCGAATTCAACGTGGCGGCCGATCGGGTTGGTAGCTGGAGCCAGCTCGACGCATCAATCCAGATCGCCAACAGCGGCAAAGATTGGAGCGTAACCGCCTTCGTCAAGAACCTGACGAACGAGGACAGCATCACTTGGCTGGAAGTGAACTCCAACCTGGTCGGCAGTTTCCGCAGCGCCTTCCTGCTCGATCCGCGGACCTTCGGTCTGAGCCTGCGGGTCGGGTTCAAGTAAGCGGCCCCAGGCAAACAACTGGCGCCCTCTCCCGCCAGGGCAGGCGAAGGTCTCCCCCTTCGCCTGCCGCCATGGAGCCAGACACAGGACTTTCCCGACCATGCAACGACTGCGGCAAACCATCGTGACCGGCCTGGCGGCGATGGCGGTCGCATTGGTTCCGGGTGCATCGCTCGCAAACCAGTCGCCCGCGACGCTTTCAGCCGAACAGCCGGAACTTGCCGGTCCGGGCAGTTTCGCCATCGGCACCCGGTTTCATGAACTTGCAGTAGGCGAGCGCACCATTGGAGTCCGGCTGTGGTTTCCCGCCCACCTCGAGTCAGCAGAGCGGGCGGTTTATCGGCACCGGCGGGCACTGCCGGGACAGCAGGCGCTGGAAATCGAAGAAGTCGGTGCCGCAGCTGCTGAGGCCGCGCCAATTGGGGGCCAACGCTTCCCGTTGATACTGATTTCCCATGGCTATGGCGGCTGGGCGGAACACATGAGCCGCCTGGGCGAAACGCTATCCTCGCGCGGTTACATCGTCGCCTCGATCGATCATCGTGACCAGCCATTCACCGATACGGCATCGTTTGCGGCCTCGTTTCACGGGGTTCTGATCAACCGGTCGCGCGATCAGCAGTTCGTGCTCAAGGCTGCGCGCGATGGCAAGCTCGCGCGGGACGTGACTGATCGGATCGATCAGGATGCCATTGGCCTGCTGGGCTTTTCGATGGGCGGATATGGTAGTCTGACCACTGCCGGCGTGCCGCTCGATGCCGCCGCGCCCGCTTATGCCCAGCTCCCCCCAGCCGCGCGGGCCACGTTGCCGGTTCCGGATCCACTGCTGGCACAGCGCGTTAAGGCGGTGGTCGCTCTCGCACCATGGGGCGGCCAGCCGGGCGCCCTAGTGTGGCAGGATGCCGCTCTGGCCAATCTGCGCAAACCACTGCTGCTGATCGCCGGGGACCAGGATGACGTGGTCGGGTTTGAACGCGGGGTGAAGCGGCTGTTTGATGCGGCCCGCGGAGCGGACCGCTACCTGCTGGTCTACCGCGAGGCAGCCCATAACATTGCCGGAAATCCTGTCGCGGTGCCGCCCGGCGCAGACTTTCCCGCCATCGAATTCCTGACCGATCCCGTCTGGCGCAAGGACCGGATCGACGCGATCAACGCCCATTTCATCAGCGCCTTCTTCGATCTCCATCTGAAAGGCGATGGCAGCAAGCGGCGTTACCTCAACGTACCCACGCCATTCGCCAACCAGGGCCAGTGGCCCAGTGCCTTCGGCCAGCAATGGGGCGGGATGAAGGCTGGGGATGACCAGCCAGGTTACTGGCGCGGCTTTCAGCGTCGCTGGGCGCGGGGGCTTGAACTTCACCACAAGGCAGCAGACGAATGAACGAAGCGCAAAGACTTTTCGACCTTGAAGGCCATGTTGCCCTGGTTACCGGGGGTAATGGCGGATTGGGCCTGGCCATGGCGAAAGGCCTAATCAAGGCCGGGGCACGGGTCGCGATCTGGGGCCGCAATGAGGCCAAGAATGTCGCCGCGGTTGCCGAACTGGCCGAACTGGGCGGGCAAGCCCACAGCTTTGTGGCCGATGTAACCGACCCTGCGTCAAGCGCCGCCGCTTTTGACCGAACAATCGCGGCGTTCGGCAAGATCGACAGCTGCTTTGCCAATGCCGGGGGGGCCGGCACGCGGGGCGCATTTGTCGATCTGGACAGGTCGGCCTGGCTCGCCACGAACGATCTCAATGTCCTCAGTGTGATTGACACCTTCCAGCTTGCCACCCGGCACTGGCAGGAACGGCAAGCCGGCGGCAAGCTGATCGTCACCTCATCCATCGCTGCAATCCTGGGCCTTCCCAATTCGGCCGGTTACTGCCTGACCAAGGCGGCTGTGACCGGTCTGGTGCGATCGCTGGCCATCGAACTGGGGCGGTCTGGAATCCAGGTCAACGCGATCCTGCCCGGTTTCATCGAGACGGAAATGTCGCTCAACACGCCCAAGGCCTTCCAGGACGGATGCCGCCGGCGCGCCGCATCTGGCAAGATTGGCCAGCTGGAGGACATGGAAGGCATCGCGGTCTACCTGGCCTCGCAGCAAAGCAACTTCATGACCGGCCAGGCGCTGGTGCTTGATGGGGGGCATTCGATCTTCCCGCTGTGATCCGGGCAAAGCCGGACAGGCGCGAAGCAAGGAAACCGGCAAGAGCATTCGCTTTACGCGGACCGCCCGGCCAGGTTGAGGAGAGCAGGCAATGGCATCAGCAGTGAGTGAGGGCGAGCAGCCGCTCGGGTTCTGGCGGATCGTCGCTTTTGGATCAGTGCAATTGCCGCTGGGCATGATCGGGCTGCCCATCGCGATTTACCTGGCACCGCTTTATTCCGGGCAACTGCAGCTCAGCCTGCAATTGATCGGCCTCTCGCTGATCCTGGCGCGCCTGTCGGACTTCGTGACCGATCCCATCGTTGGCGTGCTGTCCGACCGGTGGCGCCCACGGATTGGTCGGCGGCGCATCTGGCTCATCTTTGGCGCACTCACCATGATGGCCGGAGTGCGCATGTTGTTCGTGCCAGAGCCCGGTGTTGGCATAGTCTATTTCGGGCTGGCCGTGGCCCTAGTCTATCTGGGCTACACTCTGATCCTGCTGCCCTACCATGCCTGGTCGGCTGAACTGTCGTCGGACTACCATGTCCGCACGCGGATCAGTTCGGTCTCGCAGGCGTTCAGCATCATCGGGTTGATCGGATCGACCCTGATCCCGGCCTATGTCCTGACCCTTGAGGGGGCGACCAGCGCCGATGTCATGGCTGCGCTCAGCTATTTTATCATCGCGCTGCTGCCGATCTGCGCTGCGCTTGCCTTCTTTGTGGTGCCCGAGCCTGCGGCGCCGATTACCAAGGCGCCGTTCAAGTTCATAGGTGCATTGCGGATGCTCGTCGCCAATAGGGCGTTCCTGAACGTCACTCTGCTGGTCCTGATCGCCACGATTGGTGAGGTTTTCCGACAGACGATCACGGTGTTCTTTGCGCGCGATATTGTGGGGGTCACCAATATCGGGATCATCTATTTTTGCTACTTCGTGGCAGCCCTGGCGGTAATGCCCGGCTGGGTCTGGCTAGCGAAGCGGATCGAAAAGCACCGCGCCCTGACCCTGGCCCTGGGAATCGTTGCGATGACCAATGCGCTGATGTTCTTCGTACCACAGGGCGGGGTCGCCATTTTCACCACGCTCTTCGTCATCAAAGGCATGTGTTATGGCGCAGTGCTGATGCTGCCGCATGCCATGGTCGCGGATACCGCCGACATAGATACCGCCGAAACGCTGGACCGGCAGCAAGGGCTGTTCTTTGCCGCGATCGCCATGGTGCAGAAGATGGGCTATGCGCTGGGTTCCGGCTTACCGCTGCTGATCCTGGGCGCGGTCGGCTATGTGTCTGCCGGCGAGGATCGCGCGGAACCGCTACTGGCTCTTTCGATCAGCTACAGCGTGATCCCCTGCGTGCTGGTTTTGATCGCGGCGATGATGGCCTGGCGATATAACCTGACCGCCGATCGCCACAGCGCCATTCGTGCGCAGATCGACGAGCGGCTTGCGCTTGCCGTCGGCGAAGGACCCCGGGGATGATTACTGGCCTGCATCACACCGGTCTCGCGGTCCATGATCTGGACGCAGCAATCGCGTTCTATTCGGTCGAGCAGGCCTTCCGGCTGGTTTCACGCTTCGAGGTAGCCAACACGGCGGAAAACCGGGCCTTGCTTCAGGTGGAGAATGCTGCAGCCCAGGCAGCTTTGCTGATTGGTACGCTGGGCGGGCTTGAGCTGTTCGAATTTGCCGCTGGCCGGGCAGCCGATAGCCCTGACCGCGCAGTCTATGCCGCCGGGATCAGGCATATCTGCCTGCAGACCGCCATCTCGGACCACCTCTATGACAGCATGGTCACCGCCGGTGCTGGCACGCATGCTCGCCCGTCCGGGCTCGGAACCGGCAACAGCTATGTCTATATCCGTGATCCGGAAGACAACCTGATTGAGCTGGAAGGGACGCCCTGGGCGCCGCAGGCCGCCCGCCGCCCCTGGTTTGCGCACACGGCCCTGGTCACGCCCGACATTGCCCGGTTGGCCCAGTTCTACGCGCAGCTCACCGGCAGTGCGGTACTGCGCCAGGGCAGTTTTGGCCCGGACAACAAGTTCGATGTAGTCGCTGGGATTGCCGATGTGCGGTTCAAGGGCGCTTGGTTGCGGCTGGCCAATGCCGAGCTTGAATTCTGGGAATATGATCACCCGCGCACGACGCTGGTGGAGCGGCGCAACGCAGTCGCGCCTGGTTGGAACCACCTGTGCTTCGAAAGCGATGACATCGACGCCGATCATTCCCGGCTGCTTGGCCTGGGCGTGGAACTTCATACGCCGCCGCATCTCGTTGGATCTGCCCGGGTGTTCTTTGGCCGCGATCCCGATGGCAACATCTTCGAAGTTCTGCAGCCCGGTCCTGAAGCGCGCATGACCATTGCGACCATGCTGGCCGAAGCCGAGGGCCATGCCGTCAATGCGGCCCGGATCGCATTCCGCGCTGCTGTTGCGGGCTGAACGAACGTGGCGGCGGCTCGCGACCATGGCTCGGCGTCCCAGTTCAAGGCCAGAGTAATCAGAGCCAATGGCGTGGACCTGCAGTTGATCGATCACGGATCCGGGACCCCGCTGCTGTTGCTGCACGGCTTTCCCGATCACGCGTTGGTCTGGCGCCCCTTGCTTGAGCGGCTGGGTGGCAGTTGCCGCATGATCGCCCCGGACCAACGTGGCTATCGCCATTCCGCCCGGCCGGACGGGGTTGATGCCTACACCATGGAGCAGCTGGTTGCCGATCTGGCCGGCCTGCTTGAAGCGCTCGAACTACCGTGCGTTCATGTCTGCGGTCACGACTGGGGGGGCGTCCTGGCCTTTGCTCTAGCCGTCCGGCGACCAGACCTGATTGCCGGCGTGGTGGCGCTTAACACCGCTTCAGCGGGCGTGCTGCAAGACATGATTTGGAACGATCCCGGCCAGCGCGCGGCCTCGCAATACATCACCCGGCTGCGCTCGGGTGAGGCCGATGCGATATTCTGCGAGGCCAATGTCGATGTCCTGATTGAACGCTTCCTGGGCGATCCGCGGCAACGCGGCTTGCTGAGCGAGGCCGATATCGCGGTTTACCGCGATGCCTGGACTCAACCCGGCGTGTGGCAAGCGATGCTGGCCTGGTACCGGGCGGCACCGTTCGATGTTCCGGCCTCGGATGCCTTGCCCGATCGGGCGAGCATTATGGTTGAGCATGACCCGATAGACTGCCCGGTGTTGGTTATCTGGGGCGATCGCGACACCGTCTTCGTGCCAGCAATGGCCGACGCCCTGGCAGCAGTCTGCCCGGATTGCACCGTCGTCCATCTGCTCGATGCCGGCCATGTCCCGCAGCGCGACGCGCCCGACACCTGTGCCAGCCTCATTGCCAACTTTCTCACCGAGCATCCGATCCCTGCCGTTCAAAGGAATTAGCGCACATGCCTGATCAATCGCTTGCCAATCGCGTAGCCATCGTCACCGGGGCAGCCCGCGGGATCGGTCTGGCCGCCGTCGAGCGCCTTTGCGCCGGCGGCGCAAGCGTGGTCGCGTTCGATCGGCCGGAAGCTGATTTCAGGGCCGCCCTCGCCGCTGGCCGGGTCGCCAGCCTGGCGGGCGATGTGGTCAATGCTGCCGATTGGCAGCGCGCAATCGACCTCGCTCTGACGCTGGGGGAGCGCGTCGACATCCTGTTCAACAACGCCGGGATCTCGGGCGCGATCGCCAATGCGCTCGACTATCCGGAAGAGGAATTTGACCGGATCATGGCGGTCAACGTGAAAGGAGTCTTCCTGGGCCTCAAGCATGTTGGCCAGCACATGCTGGACAACCGCAACGGCGTGATCGTCAACACCTCATCGGTCTCGAGCTTTGGCGGCAGCGGCAACATATTCGGCTATACCGCCAGCAAGTTTGCAGTGAACGGGATGACCAAGTCTGCCGCCATCGCGCTGGCGCCGCATGGGGTCCGTGTCCTGGCGATCTGCCCCAGCCCGACTGCCACCGAAATGATGTTCCAGCTCGAACGCCGCCTTTCGCCCGAAAACCCGGAGGCCGCCCGGCCGCAACTTGCGCAGGGCATCCCGATGGCGCGGTATGGCACGCCCGAGGAAGTCGCCGAGGTCCTGGCGTTCCTGGTCAGCGATGGGGCTGCCTTCATGACCGGCGCGTTGGTGCCGGTCGATGGCGGCACTCTGGCCAAGTAGTTCGGAGAGGAGGCTGACATGGTATCGCCGATCGAGCGCAGCTTTGGGGAAAAATTCCTGCAGAGCATCGACAATTTCTATACGCACGGGATCGATTGGCTGTTCAACGAATGGTGGGAAACGGCCCCGACCGAGGCGATTGCCAAGTACGAGGCGGCAATCCTCGACCACCCTGAACACGGACCGCTGGCCCGCGAAGGGTGGCTGGCACCGGATTTCCGGCTGGCTTCGCTAGATCACTACGGTCCTGGTACGCTCGGTCATGCCTATCGCGCCTTCATGGTCGACAACAACCTGGTCGAGCACCTCGCAGCTGGCTACCGGACCCGGCACGATGAACTGCTCCGCAGCGGCAAGATCGACCGCATGCCACCGGCACTGGCCTACAAGGTGCTGCGCGGTTTCCAGACGCACGATTTCCACCATGTCCTGACCGGCTATCCGGCGACGCCGCTGGGCGAGCTGGCGATCCAGGCCTTCCAACTGGCCCAGATGGACTATCCCTATGCCGCCATGTGGATTGCCGTTGTCACCGGTCACATGACACTGGTCGATCCACACCTGATCAAGCCGGCGATGGATGCAGTCACTGATGGCTGGAGCCTGGGTCGTCGTTCCCGCAGCGTCCAGTTCGTGAAGTTCGAACATCGCCTTGGTGAGCCGCTCGACGCACTTCGGGCCGAGTTCGGATTGCTCCGTGAGCCCTGTACGATCGCGGACACCCCCACTGAGCGGACGCCTGAGCTGCTCAGACCTGCCGCGTGATGTTCACGATGGTTTCGGGCGAGTGCGCCGGATCGGTCGCAGGCGGGTGGTGTATTCCCGCTCGATCTCGTTGAATGTGCCCAGGATCATGGTCACCGTCAGGTCTTCCAGCGCCTCGCGACTGAGCTTGCGTTGGAGCAGATAGGCGCCAGCGGCCGCGGGGAGGCCAAAGCTGATGTCGGTCGCTGCCTTGGCAATCTCCGGAGGTAAGTTGAAATGATCGGTAACGATCTCGGCCAGATAGCCTACCGCCGTGTCTCTGCCGAATTCGGTCGGGTCATGGATCGCCGAAACCGAAGGTTCAGCCTGAAGCCGTTCAATCAGCATTCCGCGCTCGTCGATGTACTTGAGGTAGACATGAGTCACAGCGCGGACCAGGCCCTCGAAAGTATCGGCACGGTCGGCGGCTTCAGCCTGGAGCCGCCGCAGCCGCCACCACTCGCGTTGCAGCAATTGCCGAAGCAGATCGGTTATGTTGGGGAAGTAATTGTACACCAACGACTTGCTGATGCCGGCTTCTCGCCCGATGCGATCCATGGACAGCGCGGACACCCCTTCGCGTGCCACGATCTCGGCGACGTGATCAAGGATCAGCGCCTGCCGCTCTTTTGGGGCGAGGCGAACGCGCTTCTGCACCGTCGTTTTGCTTCGTTTCACTGCGCCGGACATGCCTTTGAAACCTCTGACCGCAACCGCCGCCGCAGCAATGCGGTTGGCGGCAACGAATTGTAACAATCGTCTTTAAGCGATCTGCCCATCCCCGGCAGGAAGGGCAAGCAGAGTCGAATGCAAATCTCGCGAGAAATTTGGACAAGTCAAACATGAAGCTCGGTACCTGCTACTATCCCGAACACTGGCCGGAAACGATCTGGGCGGACGATGCCCGGCGGATGGCGGAGGCCGGCCTCTCGCAGGTGCGGATCGGGGAGTTTGCCTGGAGCCGGATCGAGTCCGAGCCGGGGCGGTTTGACTGG
>JBIIDJ010000113.1:0-7365 GCA_044238415.1 Novosphingobium sp. | reverse complement strand
GACCGCTGCGGTCGGCCACCCCACCTTGCGGCTGGTGCGCTGGGCAGTAGGCGATTGGACGCTGGACGGCCTGGCGCCGGGTGAGTGGCAACAAGTGTAAGCGTCACAACGCTGAAATAGAACCATGCGACACCGTGCCCATGGACCAGGATAAGCCCAAGTTCGACTGGATCGGCTGGCTCGCCACGATCCCCGGCATCCCCGCCGACTGGGGAACAAACATGGTGGACGAGGCGACCAGCGCACCGCCTGAAGACGACGCGCCCTTGCCCCTCGCGGCCTGAAGCCAATCAGCCGCGATGTACCGGTGCCTCGGCACCGGGGAACAGTGTGGGACGAACTCTCGTCGGGCTACGATTGACAAGGCAAGTCAGTCGCAGATTTCTCCTGCACGAAAGCCCCCGCCGATGGACTTTACCGAATCTGCCCGCCTGCTGGTCTTCTCCGGATCAGCCGCCATGTTCTTTTCCACTCTGCTTGGCGTTGCCATGCTGATTCCGATGCAGCCCTGGGGCCGTCATTTGGCCAAGGGCCTCAATTACCGCCAGATTGGCGCTGCGCACCTTGACTGGATCATGCTGGGCCTGATGCAGGCGCTGGCCGCCGGGCTGATCGTGCTGTTCGCGCTCAATCCGGCCACCTGGGTGGTCTGGGCGATGATCCTCGGTGGCTGGTTGAACCCCCTGCCCTATGTCTTCCGCGCTTTCGGGGTCGATGCCTTTGCCATGGCTGGCGGTCCGCTCCAGCGGTTCGCTGCCGGTCTGGGCGCAGTCAGCGCGACACTGATCGTGGTCAGCTGGGCCGTGCTGCTGCACGCCGCCTGGCAGGCCTGGGGCTGATATCCGTCGCTAGCTGGCGGTAAAGCGCAGCGGCAGGGTCTTCAGCCCGCCGACAAAGGTGCTTTTCGCGCGCCTCGGCTCGCCCGCCAGTTCGATGCTGTCCAGCCGGTCAAGCAGGGCTTCGAACAGCAGCCGCATTTCCAAGCGGGCCAGGTGCAGCCCCAGGCACTGGTGCGCTCCTGCGCCAAAGGCCAGGTGACGGGTCTGGTCGCGGGTCACGTCGAACTTGCGGGGGTTGTCGAACTGGGCCGGATCATGATTGGCTGCGACATAGTTGATCATGATCCAGTCGCCCTTGGCGATTTTCACGCCCGACAGCTCGACGTCCGCATTGGCCATCCGCATGAAGTGCTGCACCGGTGTGGTCCAGCGGATCGCTTCCTCGACGATGTTGGGCAGCAGGCTGCGGTCGGCCTTGACCTTGGCAAACTGCTCCGGATCCCGCGCAAGCGCCAGCATGGCCCCGGCGGTGCTGGCACTGGTGGTATCATGTCCGGCGCTGGCGGTGATGATATAGTAACCGGCCCGGTCCCGGGCGGAGATCGGCTCGCCATCAATCTGTGCATTGGCCAGGATGGTCGCAACGTCGTCGGTCGGATTGGCCCGGCGCTGCGCGGCAAGACCTTCAAAGTAAGTCTCGAACTCGGCCACGGCACCGAACACGATCTGGGTGATCATCTCCGGTGTCATTTCGGCCATGCCACTCTTCGACAGGTCCTCATCCTGCCCGCCGAACATCTGCTGGGTCAGGAACAGCATCTTCGGCTCGTCTTCCTCGGGCACGCCAAGGATCTGCATGACCACGTGCAGCGGGTAAGGCGCCGCCACATGGGTGACGAAGTCCGCGCTGCCTGAGCCCCCGGACCCGCCCCCACCGGCAGCGATAAACCGTTCGGTTGTCGCCTTCGCCAGCTCGCGGATCTGGGCCTCAAGGCTGCGCAGGTTCTTGGGCATGAACCAGTCTTGGGTCAGCCGCCGGAGCTTGGGATGCTTGGGCGCGTCCATCGCCACCAGCGAGGAGACCAGATTGGGGCTTTCCTCACCCTGCTGGGCGGTTACCTGACGGGCCAGGGCCTCGCCGCTGCGGTTGGTGAACACCGTCGGCCGCGGCGCGTTAAGGAAAGTCGCATTGTCCTTCGAAATGCGCATCACGTCATCATAGCGCGTCACCAGCCAGAACGGTTCGTGCTGTAGCGCCGCCGGGACATCGACCGGGCATTCGATCCGAACCACCGGCGTTTCAGCCCGCAACCGGTCGAACAGGTCAAGCGCTGTGTTCCAGTCCGCGTAGGACTTGGGATCGATGACTGCGGCGGCATCGGCCGGGCTGGCGACGGGTCCGGTCATGGTTCAGGCCCCGCCTTGCTGGGCTTCATAGGCCGCCTTGTACTCATCGCGCAGCAGCCGCTTGTAGAGCTTGCCGGTCAATTCGCGCGGCAGAGCCTCACGGAAATCGATCTGGCGCGGCATCTTCACGCGAGAAAGCTGCGGAGCAAGGAACGCCGTCAGCTCTTCGGCGAGCGCCGGGCCGGCATCGGCCATGTCGAGCGGCTGGACCACGGCCACCACCCGCTCGCCCATTTCCGGATCGGGCGCACCGATCACCGCAGCATCCGCCACCTTGGGGTGCGTGATCAGCAGGTTCTCGATCTCCTGCGGGTAGATGTTGACCCCGCCCGAGATGATCATGAAGCTCTTGCGGTCGGTCAGGAACAGATAGCCGTCCTCATCCTGGTAACCGACGTCACCCAGGCTGGTCCAACCGTGCTTGTTGCGCGCGTCGGCAGTCTTCTGCGGATCGTTGTGATATTCGAACGGCACCATCCCCTCGGTCGGTTCGAAGAAGATCTGGCCTTCGGTGCCGCGCGGCACTTCATCGCCGTTCTCGTCACAGACGCGGATGATGCCAGTAAGCGCCCTGCCCACCGTGCCCGGCTTGGTCAGCCATTCGGGGCTGGTGACGAAGGTGAAGCCATTGCCTTCGGTCCCGGCGTAGTATTCGTAGATCACCGGACCCCACCATTCGATCATCGCCCGCTTGACCGGCACGGGGCAAGGTGCCGCAGCGTGGATAGCGCACTTGAGCGTCGACGTGTCGTACTTGCGGCGCACTTCTTCGGGCAGCTTAAGCATCCGCACGAAATGGGTCGGCACAAACTGGCTGTCGGTGATCTTGTACTTCTCAATCGCAGCCAGGGCCGCTTCGGGATCGAATTTCTCCATCACGACCACGGTGCCGCCCAGCTTCTGGATCGTCATCGACCAGCGCAGCGGCGCGGCATGATAAAGCGGCGCGGGCGAGAGATAGACCGAATCAGGCTTGATCCCGAACGCCATCATGGTGAGCCCGACCAGCGCATTGGCCTGATCGATCGCGGGGTCTTCGGGCAAGGGAATCTTGACGCCCTTGGGCCGGCCGGTGGTGCCGCTCGAATAGAGCATGTCGACCCCGGCGCGCTGATCGGCAATGGGCGTATCCGGCATCGCCGCCAGCGCGTCTTCGGCTGACATCGCACCCGGCGTGTCAAAGCGCAGCTGTGGCACACCAGGGGAAAGCTTGGCCACTTCATCCAGTATACCGGCCAGATAGGCCGATCCGAACAGCAGCTTCGCACCGCTATCCTCAAGGATATAGGCAATCTCGGGCGGGGTCAGGCGGCTGGAAATGCCGACATAGTGCACCCCCGCGCGCTGGAAGCCCCAGGTCAGGCAGAAGAACCACGGGTGATTTTCCATGCACAGCGCAACCGTGTCTCCGATTTGCACCCCCCGCGAACGAAGGAGCTGGGCCACCTGGTTGGACCGGCGATCCAGCTCGGCAAAGGTGATCGTCTCGCCGCTCCCCGCCATGATGATGGCGGGACGGTCGGGCTGGGTCTGCGCATGGACTGAAGGGTGCATCGGTGAATCGCTCTCCAATGGTGGTTATGACCATCCGGAAACAGTTTTAACCGATCGCTTAAACGGGGGCAAAGAAAAAGGGCGGCGGTTGCCCGTCGCCCTGATTTCTTTTGGTAGTCTGATGAGGCTTACTTGCTGCCGCCCTTGGCCGTTTCGCCATCGGTGTCATTGGCTGCAAGGGTACCGAGCCAAGCTTCACCCTGCATGTAAGGGACCGGGTTCACGGCGACGCCGGCGATCCGCACTTCATAGTGCAGGTGAGGTCCGGTCGAGCGGCCGGTCGAACCGACATAACCGATCAGGTCACCCTTCTTCACTTCCTGCCCTTCGGCCACATTAAGGCGCGACAGGTGGCCATAGCGCGTTTCCAGCGCCGCGCCGTGATCGAGCGAGATGTAGAGGCCATAGCTGGAGAACCAGTCGGCGCGGGTCACCACGCCATCGGCGCTGGCATAGATCGGAGTGCCGGTCGGAGCCGACAGATCGATCCCCTTGTGGCCACGACGACCGCCAAGCACGGGGTGCGTACGCATCCCGAAGCCGCTGGTCAGCGTGGCGCCTTCAAGCGGGTTGCGCGACGGGATCGAGACGCCGCGAGTGCGGGCGATCGGGCTGGCGCTGGTGGCCGGGCCGGTCCAGCCGGTGAATAGACGGCGGAACTCATCGTCACCGCGCGTACCAGCCTTGGCAGCCTGAGCTTCGCGCAGGGGAGCAGCGATATCGGCAGCGGTGCTGGAGTTGGCAATGGCCGGAGTGGCCAGGCCAAGGCTGGCAACTGCGGCGAGGGCACCGATCAGTCCGCGAACCTTGGCAAAAACGAAATGAGCGACCACGAAAAAGCCTTACATGCTGGCAGCGAAACCGAAACCGATAGCCCTGCCGTAACCCCTGTATGCATTGCCTGCCGCAGTGGCTTGCAACCCGATTTTTGAGATGGTCGGACCCCCCGCCGTCTCGTTGCAGGGCTTAAAGCGGGGTCAGGTTAATGCCGCAACCCCTGCGTAGAAAGAGCGCGGTAAACCGGCTGCCTGACGCGCCGAGTCGTTGAACGGCGGCTTAACGGCCCCGCGAAAGTACTGCGTAACCAGCGCCCTCCATAGGATTTCCGCGGATTCTCCCCGCGCCGCAGCAACGGCGTCAAAATACGTTGCGCCGAATCGAACATGGACGATTTCGTCGTCAAGGATTCGTTCGAGAATGCGGGCGCCGGTCTCGTCTCCAGCCGCGCGCACCCGCTCCAATGTATGCGGGGTGACATCAAGCCCGCGCGCTTCAAGCACCATCGGCACCACGGCCAGCCGCGCCGCGACGTCATGGCGGGTGGCATGGGCCGCATCCCACAAACCGTCATGTGCGGGCAGTGCGCCATAGTGCGAGCCAAGGCTGCGGAGCCGGCGGGCCAGCAAGCCGAAATGCATGGCTTCGTCGGCTGCCACCGACAGGAAATCCGAAACGAACTGCCGCCCCATCTCCGCACCGAACCGGCCAACCATGTCGAGGGCAAGGTCAATCGCGACAAATTCGATATGCGCCAGTGCGTGCCACAGCGCGATCCGTCCCCGCTCCGAGCCGGCCTTGCCGCGTTTGGGCATGCGGTTCGGCGGCAGCAGCTCGGGCGCCGCCGGTCGCGCAGGCCGCTCGGGCATGGTGCAGTCGAATGTGAAATCGAGCCGGCCAGCCGACCATTCCCGCGCAGCCGAGCGGGCAGCAAAGGCCTTGGCGGTTGGCTCGGCAGTCAGGAGTGCCGCGCGGACAGCGGCGGCAACGGTGGCCATAGTCAGCCGATCACAGAGCCTGCGCCGCGGCCAGAACCTCGGCAGCGTGGCCCTTGACCTTCACCGGGCTCCAGACCTGGGCGACCTTGCCGTCGGCCCCAACCAGCACGGTCGAACGGACCATGCCCATGTAGGCGCGGCCATACATCGACTTCTCGGTCCAGAAGCCCAGCGCATCAGACAGGCCGCCTTCCTCCGGATCGCTGGCGAGCGGCGCGGTCAGGCCGTGCTTGGCGATGAACTTTTCATGCTTCTTGGGCGGGTCCTTGCTGATCCCCAGCAGGGCCGTTCCGGCTTTGGAAAATTCCGCCGAGAGCGCCGAGAAATCGAGGTTCTCGGTGGTACAGCCCGGCGTATCGTCCTTCGGATAGAAGAACAGCACCAGCTTCTGACCGGCGAAATCGGCAGGGCGAACCGTGGATCCATCCGGACGGATCAGGGCAATGTCGGGCAGGTTGTCACCGGGGGCAAGGGCCATCATTCGATCTCCAATGGCTCGCCGAATGTCGCGGTCCAGGCGGCAGCAAGCGTCCGGCGCGATTCGGTCAATTTCTCTGTCAGACAGGGCCAATCGCCGCATTCGCAAGCGCTGGCAAGTACGGCCCTTGCGCCGGGGTCGGGCTCAGTCCCGTCAGGCGCGAGCAGCCGCGAGGCGATCAGGAAACGGGCGAGCGTTCGATGCGCTTCACGGACCGCCGGATCGAGCTTGCCCTGCTCGACGAGCTTGGCCAGGGCGGCAGGAATGGCCGGCTCCAGCGCGGCGTGATCGCGCAGTTGCAGATAGTGGACAATGAACTCCGCATCGACCAGCCCGCCCCGCGCCAGCTTTACATCAAGCGGCCCCTTGGCCGGCTTATGCTGAGCCATGGTGGTGCGCATTTCCAGCACTTCGGTGCGCAGCTTGGCAGGGTCGCGGTCCAGCTCGAGCACGCCGCGAATGATACCGTCCAGTTCGGTGCGCGCCGCCTCCGATCCATAGAGTACCCGCGCCCGGGCAAGCGCCATGTGCTCCCAGGTCCAGGCGCTCTCGCGCTGGTAGCGTTCGAACGCCTCAAGGCTGACCGAGATCGGCCCCTGCGCGCCCGAGGGCCGCAGCCGGGTGTCGACCTCATAGAGCGCGCCCTCGGCTGTCGGGACCGAGAGCGCGACGATCACGCGCTGGGCCAGTCGGTTGAAATAGAGCGTTGCGCCCAGCGGACGACCGCCATCGCTCTCCGCCGCGTGATCGCCGGTGAACAGGAACACCACGTCGAGGTCCGAGGCATGGGTCAGCACCCCGCCGCCGAGCCGGCCATAGCCAACGATCAACAGCTCGCCGCCCGGAACCCGGCCATGGACGCGTTCGAACTCGGCCGTGGCGGCGCGGGTTAGGACCTGCATCGCGGCCTCAGCCACCCGGCACAGCGCCTGGCCGATTTCCATCGGATCGCGCGTGCCCTCGATCAATTGGACGCCGAGGGCAAAGCGGATTTCGCCGACCTTGCGGCGGACCCGGCCGAGCAGCGCCTCGTAATCGTCACCCACTTCGCCGCGCGCCATGACCTCTGCCAGCTCTTCGACGGTGCCGGGAAGGTCGAAAGCGCTCGCATCGATCAGGGCATCGAGCAGGTCGGCGCGCCGGGCCAGGGCATCGGCCAGCGGCGGGGCGAGGCACAGCACCCGGGCGACCAGATCGGCAAGGCCCGGCCGTGCTTCGAGCAGACGGAACAGGTTGACCGCGCTGGGCAGGTTGGTGAGCAGCTGCTCCCACCGCAGCAAGGCATGGAGCGGCTCGGGCGCGGCGGAAAAGGCCGCCAGCAGGCGGGGCTGCACCGCATCGAAAGCGGCACGCGCGGCCTCGCTCCGAAGGA
>JBIIDJ010000112.1:0-7406 GCA_044238415.1 Novosphingobium sp. | reverse complement strand
GACCGGCACCCCGGCGCAGCTGGCCGAAGGCCAGAAGCAGTTCGGCCAGTTCTGCGCGGTCTGCCACGGCGATGCGGCCATCGGCACTTCGCTCACCCGCGACCTGCGCCGCGCCGGCTCGCTGGGCGATGCGAAGATGTGGAACGACATCGTGATCGGCGGCGCCCTCAGCGCCAATGGCATGGTCAGCTGGAAGAATGAACTGACCCCGCAGCAGTCCGAAGCGATCCGGCTCTATGTCATCAAGCGTGCCAATGAGGACAAGGCGCTCGGTAACTGAAAACTGGCCCTGAAAACCGGCCCTGAAAACGGGCCATGCCGGTCCCGCACTCCCCGGTGGGGGCGGGACCGGCAGGGTTAAGCCAGTGGCGCGGAGCGATTAAGTCAATTGCGCAGCCGGACCGGGATATAGGCTGCCGGCTGGCCGCGGCGCTGGACGCGCAGCAGCATGGCGGCGCGGTTTTCCGTCTGGGCGCCGCGAATGGCGGTTTCCAGCTCGGCCACGGTCACCACGTCGCGGTAATTGACCGACAGGATCACGTCTCCGCGCTGCAGGCCCTTGGTACCGGCATCCGAAGTTGCATCGACCGCTGCGATCACCAGCCCGCGGGTATCCGCCGGCAAGCCGATCTGGGCCGCAATCTGGGGCGTCATCGGCAGGACTGACAGGCCCAGCGATCGTTCGGCCAGGCCTTCGCCCTGGCGCTGCGGCGTGCGGTTGAAGGCATCTTCCTGCTCGGGCTGGTTCGGCCCGAAGGTCTGCTGTGCCAGTTCGTCCTCGCTGGGCCGCTTGCCGACCGTGGCGGTAAGGGTCATCCGCTTGCCGTTGCGAATAATGTCAATTGGGATGCGCTTGCCTGGTGCCGTGTTGGCAACGATGAACGACAGGGTATTGTCGGGAGAGACTTCCTTGCCGTCGACCCGCAGCACGATATCGCCCGGCTGAAGGCCGGCGGCTGCGGCGGGTTGGCCGGGCTGCACGGTCTGGACCAGCTCGCCGCGATTGCGCGGCAGACCCAGCGAATCCGCCACGTCGTCCGTCACGGGCACGATCTGGACGCCCAGGTAGCCGCGGTCGATCGACTGGCCCTTGACCAGCTTGTCGACAATCGGCGCGGCAATGTCTGCCGGAATGGCGAAACCGATGCCAACATTGCCACCGGTTGGTGAAAAGATGGCATTGTTGATGCCGATCACGTTGCCCTTCATGTCGAACAGCGGACCGCCCGAGTTGCCGCGGTTGATCGAAGCGTCGGTCTGGATGTAGCGGCTCGCGCCGGCCGAGCGGTGCACGGCCGAGACAATGCCCGAAGTCACAGTGCCGCCCAGGCCAAAGGGATTGCCGATGGCGATCACCCAGTCACCGACCCGCGCGGCTTCGCTGTTGCCAAAGCGCACGAAAGGCAGCGGCTTGCCGGCGTCGATCTTGAGTACGGCCAGGTCCGACTGGGCATCGCGGCCGACCAGCTTGGCGTTATATTCGGTGCCGTCCGCCAGGGTCACGGTGATTGACTGGATCTCGCCCTGACCCTCAGGAGTCACGACGTGATTGTTGGTCACCACATAGCCATCAGCCGAAATGATAAAGCCGGAACCGAGCGATTGGCCCTCACGCGTGGTCGGGCCGCGGCCCTGGCCGCCGCCGAACAGGTCTTCGAACGGGGTGCCGGCAAAGGGATTGCCATTGGCAACGCGCACCCGCTGGCGGGTGGCGATGTTGACCACGGCGGGCTGCAACTGCTGGGTCAGCTCGGCAAAGCTGGCCGGAGCCCCGGCCCGCGGGACCACCGCCTGCATCTGCGTTGCATCGTTCTGCGCCACCTGCGCCCCGGCGGGAATGCCGGTCATCACCGAAACGGCCGCGCCACCGATCAGCAGCGCACTCGTCACTCCATAGGCGTATCGCACGTGTCCTATATCCTTCCAACTTCGCATGGCCCTGCCTGACAGCAGGACCGGTTCAGCACACCGGATTCAAGCCGGACTGGCTGAACGGGGATTGAATGACTCCACGAACGGGCATCACCGTCCTTTGAACTGCCGCAGGTAATCGTTGTCGGGCGAAAGAATGATCGTGCTGCTGCCCTTGTTCTGCGGGTTGGCGAAGGTCGCGTCATAGCTCTTCATCGCGCGGTAGAAATCGTAGAACTGCGGGTCCTTGCCAAAGGCTGCGGCGTAGATCTGGGTCGCACGGGCTTCGGCTTCGGAGGTGATCAGCTGGGCCTGCTTCTGGCCCTGGGCCTGGATCGTGGTCGCTTCCTGCTCGCGCGCGGCCTGCATCCGGGCAAAGGCGGATTCGAGCGCGCCGGCGGGCAGGTCGGCACGCTGGATCCGCACATCGATCACCTGGGCGCCATATTCGCGGGCCTGGCGATCAAGGTTGGTGCGGATCTGGGTCATCGCTGCGCCGCGTTCGGCATTAAGCAACGACTGGAAGGTCCGCTTGCCCAGTTCCTGCCGCAGGACCGAGGTCATGATCGGCTGAAGCTGGCTCATCACCCGGTCGGTCGAACCGGCGGTCTTCACCATCTTGACCGGATCGATGATCCGGAAGCGGGCATAGGCCGTCACTTCCAGACGGAGCTGGTCGGACGAAAGCACGGTCTGCCGCTCCATCGGGAATGACATCAGCCGCTTGTCGACCCAGACCAGCTGTTCGATGAAGGGAATGCGCCAGTTGATCCCCGCCCCGGTGCTGCCGAACGGTGTATCGGGCTTGAACGCATTGATCTTGCGCACCGGCTCACCCAGCCGGACCACCACGACCTGCTCGTTCTCGTCAACGATGACGATGCTCGACAGGGCGACGATCAGCAGTGCTGCGAGAGCCAGGATCTTGGCCTTGGAGTTCTGCCAGAAGCTGGGCATCACTGGCCTCCCTGCTGGGGCTGCTCGGCGGCGCGGCGGCGCAGTTCGGGCAGGGGCAGATAGGGGGTCACGCCATTGGCTTCGACCACCACCTTGTCATTCGCTGACAGGACGCGCTCCATCGTTTCGTAGTACATCCGCTGGCGGGTCACCTGTGGCGACAGCCTGTATTCGGCATAGACCTTGTCGAAGGCCGCAGCCTCACCTTCGGCACGGGCCAGTGTCTGCTGGGCCCAGGCCTGGGCATTGGCCTTGTCACGCTCGGCGTTCTGCTGCGCGACGTTGACCTTCTGGAAGGCGTCGGCCACCTTTTCGGGCGGATCGGCCTTCTTGATATCGACGCCGATGACGTTGACCCCGGTGCGATAGGCATCGAGGATTTCCTGCATCCGGCGGCGGGTATTGGCTTCCAGCTGGCCGCGGCCGGTACCGTCCCACACCGCCCGCAGCGGCACTTCGGCGACGGACAGGCGCATGGCCGCTTCAGCCACTTCGCGTACCGTTTCTTCCGGGCGGGTCGAGGCGAAAGTGAACAGCTCCAGGTTCTTGATGTTCCAGCGCACCTGATAAGACAGGTCGATCAGGTTCTGGTCGCTGGTCAGCACGAGGTTTTCGCCCTCACCCTCGGGTATCACATCGTTGGTCACCGAGGTGACATCGCGCGTCGTTACCGTCTGGAACGGCCATGGAGCGGTGAAGTTTACGCCCGAGCCAATGGTGCGGCTGTATTTGCCGAAGGTGGTGACGATGCCCTGCTCCTTGGGACTGAGCTGATGCGTCGAACTGCCCAGCAGCCAGATCAGCGCGGCCCCGCCCAGGATCACCGGCCACCACGATTTGCCATCGGGCCGGGGCGGGAGCGAGGGGAACCCGCCGCCACCGCCGCCACCGCCACCGGGGCCTTTCTTCCGGCCGCGGAAGATATCCTCGATATTGGCCGAGCGACGTTCGCCGCTGGTGTAGTCGTCGGGCTTGAGCCAGGGATTACGGGGCCCCTGGGGCTTCTGGTCGGGCGGCGGATCGCCTGAAGGCGCACCATCGCCGCTGCCGGAAGCGGGCGGTTCATCACCGTTACCGCCGCCGCCATTGCCGCCGCTGCTGCCACCGCTGCCCCACGGGCTCTTGCGACCGGCCATTGCCAGCCACTGACCCGGCTTGAAACTGCCATTTCCTCTCATGGACCTCACTATAGGTAGTGCTGGACCAAAAAACAGGGTCTCGCTGCGCTTTTTCCTTGCTAGGGGGCTGGCAACGAGCCCGTGGAGCCGAAGTTGAGCGATTCCGACCATCTGAAAACCCTGTTGCCCGCTGATGTACAGCCGCGAGTCCTGTCTTTGCGGCTCAGCGACGGGGCGGTGACCGCCGTTCTTGATGCCGATGGATTGGACGGTACCGGGCGGGCGGCCCTGGAGGATGCAGTCAAGGCCGCACTAACCGAGGCTGCGGGCGTGACCGAAGTGCGGGTCGCACTGATGGCGGACAAGCCGCGCCGACGGATTATCGCGGTCGGTTCGGGCAAGGGCGGGGTCGGTAAGTCGACCGTTTCGGCCAATCTCGCGATCGCGCTGGCGCGGCTGGGCTACAAGGTCGGGCTGGTCGATGCCGATATCTATGGGCCGTCTCAGCCGCGGCTGCTGGGCACGGACGATGTGAAGGCCCAGGCGCGGGACAAGCAATTGTTGCCGGTGCCAAGCCGCTGGGGCGTCAGCGTCCTGTCGACCGGCAACCTGATCGATCGGGGCAAGGCGATTGCCTGGCGCGGGCCAATGGCCAGTGGCGCGCTGGATCAGCTGATGGACGCCCACTGGGGCACGACCGACGTGCTTGTGGTCGATCTTCCGCCGGGCACCGGGGACGTGCAGCTGTCGATGATCCAGCGGCACAAGCCGGTGGGTGCGATCATCGTCTCGACCCCGCAGGACCTGGCGCTGATCGATGCGACCCGCGCGATGCAATTGTTCGACGTCGGCCAGGTGCCGGTGATTGGTCTGATCGAAAACATGGCGGGCTATGTCTGCCCCCATTGCGGCGAAGTGTCCGATCCGTTCGGACGCGGCGGGGCAGAGGCCGAAGCGGCGCGGCTTGACCATGCCTTTCTCGGCCGCATTCCGCTCGATCTGGCGATCCGCCAGGCCAGCGATGCTGGCCAGCCGCCGGCTGCCGGCGAAGGTCCGCAAGCCGAAGCCTTCCTGGCGCTGGCACGCCGCGTCGGCGATTGGCTGGACCAGCACTGATGCAGGTAACGCGGCGGGGGCTGCTGATCGGGGCCGGGGCCGCTGGCGGTCTGCTGGTCGCCTGGGCACTCACCCCGCGACGCTTTGACGTGCCGTTGGTGGCCGGTGAGGGCGAGCATGCCTTCAACGCCTGGCTCAAGATCGGTCGCGATGGCGTGGTGACGGTGGCCGTCCCCGAGATTGAGATGGGGCAGGGGATCACTACGCTGATTCCGCAAATCGTTGCAGTCGAGCTCGGCGCGGACTGGCGGCAGATCGCAGTCGAGCCTGCGCCGGTCAGCGGTGTCTATGCGAATGTCCCGCTTGCGGCGCACTGGCGCAGACTGTGGATGCCGGCCTTTCCCGATCTGGCCAAGGCGCCGGACAGCGTGCTGGCCCAGCGGTTCGGTGAGCGCGAGGCCTTTATGGTCGCTGCCGAGGGTGCCGGTCTTGCTGCCTATGAAGCCGGCGCACGCGAGGCTGCCGCGGCTGCGCGGTCGATGCTGGCCATGGCAGCGGCCGCACGCTGGGATATCGGCTGGGAAGAGTGCGCGGCCCAGAACGGCTTCATCGTCAGCGGCAATCGCCGGTTGTCCTTTGCCGAGCTGGTGGACGAAGCGGCAGGCTTCGATCCACCCGAGCCCCCGGCGCTCCGGCCCCAACCGGCCAGTGAACGCGCGGTCGACCAGCCCGAAGGTGTGCGTCCCAACTTTCCCAGGCTCGATCTGCCAGCCAAAGTCGATGGCAGCGCGGTTTTCGCGGGCGACGTGCGGCTGCCGGGAATGGTCTTTGCCGCGCTGCGCCACGGTCCGCCGGGCGATACCCGGCTGGGCACTTACGAGCCGAAGAATGCTGCGGCTGTAAAGGGTCTGATCAAACTGGTCGAAGGACCCGACTGGCTCGCTGCCGTGGCCAGCGACTGGTGGTCTGCGGAAAAGGCTCTTTCGCTTATTTCTCCGCGCTTTGCTGCGCAGCATGAACCAGACAGCGGCGTGATTGAGCGGTTGCTTGACCAAGCGCTGCACAAGGGTGCCGCACAGACCATTGCCGAGCATGGCGATCACCAGGACGTGCTGCGCGGAAAGTTCGAGCTGGCCCGGATTTACCGCATCGCCCCGGCGCTCGCCGCGCCGCTGGAAACCGCGACAGCTACTGCGCGGGTGAGTGACGACAAGGTTGAACTGTGGCTGGCCAGCCAGGCCCCCCAGGCATCGCGCCGCGCCGTGGCTGCGGCACTTGGGATCGATAAGGGTCAGGTGGTGATTTACCCGGTGCCGGCGGGTGGTGCCTTTGATGCCCGGCTCGACACGCCGCATGCCATACAGGCCGCCCTTATCGCCCGCGATGTCGGTAAGCCGGTGCAACTGATGTGGTCGCGCTGGCAAGAGCAGGTGCGCAGCCTGCCGCGCAGTCCGGCCCAGGCCGTGCTGGCGGCGCGCACGGCGGCAGACGGCTCCCTGACCGCGCTGAAACTGCGCGTGGCCATGCCAGCGACAACGCAGGAGTTCGGCGCACGCCTGTTTGACGACGCAGATGCCTATCAGGCTCGCGCCGCGCAGGATGGCGGAGACCCGCTGGCCCTGGCCGGATGCCTGCCACCCTATGCAATCGAGCATCTGGTGGTGGAACACGTGCCGGTTGCGCTCCCGCTGTCGACCGGCCGGGTGCGGGGCAACGGTGCGGCGATGGGCTGTTTCCTGATTGAAACCTTTGTTGACGAGCTGGCGGCCCGTTCGGGCCGGGAACCATTGTCCTATCGCATGGCCATGCTGGGGCAGGACGTCCGGCTGGCGACCTGCCTGCAGCGCGCCGCCACGCTGGCCGAATGGGGTGGTGGCCGTGGCGGTTCGGGGCAGGGCCTTGCCTGCCACCGGATGACCCTGGGCGATCGGGAGGGGCGGATTGCCCTGGTTGCATCGGCCCGCCGTGACGAGCGCGGGATCCGGGTCGACAAGCTGACGGCCGTGCTCGACATCGGGCGGGTGGTGAATCTGGATATCGCTCGCCAGCAAGTCGAAGGCGGACTGCTGTTCGGTCTGGCTCTCGCCCGCGGGTCCAGCACGGCCTACGGCGATGGCCTGCCGCTGAGCGGACGCCTGTCGCAGCTGGCCCTGCCACTGCTGGCCGATTGCCCGGAGATCGAAATTGAATTCGTCGAAGGCGATGCCCCGCCGTTCGACCCGGGTGAGCTGGGCGTGGCCGTTGCCGCTCCGGCCATTGCCAATGCACTGTTTTCGGCAGGCACCACGCGGATGCACAGCCTGCCGCTGATCGGGGAACTAGGATGACGCTGCCTGCCAACCACCCGCCTGTTGCTACGCCAAG
>JBIIDJ010000031.1:0-24686 GCA_044238415.1 Novosphingobium sp. | reverse complement strand
CAACGGTCTTCTCGATCTGGACCAGCAGCGCGAGCGCCGATTCCATCTGGCCTTCGCTGACCAGCACCAGATCGTCGAGCAGGTCGGCCAGCACTGCGCTGGTGAATTCACCCGGTGCCTTGACCGCTATGCCCTCAGCCAGAGTGTCACCGCCGGCAGGAAGGTTGGTGCCCTTCAGCCGGTTGTACATGGACGGGAACAACTGGGCTTCGACCCCGATGAGGCGGATGTCCGGCTTGATCGCGCGCGCCGCCACACCCATGCCCGAAGCAAGGCCGCCGCCACCGATCGGGATAACCAGTGTATCCAGCTCGGGCACGTCGGCGAGCATTTCGAGTGCGACCGTGCCCTGACCAGCGGCGATGTGCGGATCATCGAAGGGATGAACGAAAGTCAGCCCCATATCACCTTCGAGCTGGCGGGCATGGGCGTAGGCCTCGTCAAAGGTTTCGCCATAGAGCACCACCTTGCCGCCAACCGCCTCGGTCTGCATCACCTTCACCGTCGGGGTGGTGCGCGGCATGACGATAGTGGCGGGAATGCCCAGCCGGGTTGCGTGGTAGGACAGGCCCTGAGCATGATTGCCGGCCGAAGCCGTGATCACGCCGCGGTTGTTCTGTGCCCCGCCCAGCAGAAGCAGCGCATTGAGCGCGCCGCGCTCCTTGTAAGCTGCTGTAAATTGGAGATTTTCGAATTTCAGCCAAACCTCGGCCCCGGTGATCTGACTAAGCGTGATCGAATGATCGCAATCGGTGCGCACCACTTGCCCGGCAATTCGCTCCGCCGCCCCGCGAACATCGGCAACGGTGAGAAGGGCGGTGTGATCATTAAGAGCAGTGGCGGTCATGATGGCTCGGCCCTAACGGAAAGGCACCGTCCTTGCAAACCGCGGCCGGGCAAGAATAGCTGGCGGCAGGCCAAGACTGGATTGTGCGCGGATTAACCAATTCGCTTTGAGATATGGCCATTTACGAACGTTAGACAGCCTGATGCGGTCGCACGCGATGAGGTTTCTTGCAGATGGCTCGGACCGCAATTCCAGTGTTGGCCCTTGGCACCGCGCTGTCGCTGGGCGCAGCACAACCGGCAGCAGCAGCCACGGTCCAGACCGCTAATGCCACCGCGCAGGTACTCGAGACCATCCAGTACGCCGTACTGCTCGACATGAACTTCGGGCGCGTCGCCGTGAACGGATCGGCCGGCGTGGTGGAACTCGACCCAGCCAGCGGATTGCGCAATTGCGATCCGACGCTGGTTTGCGTCAGTGGCTTTGCCATGTCGGAACTGCGATTAAGCGGTTCGGATGCCAATGTGCAGGTCAACTTCGATCCGACGTTCCAGCTGACCGGTCCCGGCGATCCCATCATCGCGCAGCCACTGTTCCCGGGCGGGCCCGGAGCAATTGTCGCAATCTCGGGCGGTGAGGCGGTGGTTAACTTCGGCGCGCGGCTATACATCAATGCCGGGCAGGCTCCCGGCGTCTATTCCGGCGATTTCACCGTCTATCTGGAATACAACTAAGCCCGGCTGGCAAAGCCCGCCCAAGCCGCTATGACCAGCGGTATGAGCGAACCGAAACACGTATCGTTCCTGGGTCTGGGAGTAATGGGCGGCGCGATCGCGCGGCACATTGGCCAGGCGGGGCACAAGCTGACCATCTACAACCGCAGCCGCGAACGGCTGGAACGTTGGCAAGCCGCCAATCCGGGCCTGGCCGTGCATGTTGCTGCCACTCCGGCAGAGGCTGCAGAAGGCGCCCAGGCCGTGCTGACCTGCGTTGGCAATGACGATGACCTGGCCGATGTCGTACTGGGACCGACCGGGGTTTTCGCGACGCTGCGCAAGGGCTCCGTGTTCATCGATCACACCACGGTTTCCGCCCGGATCGCCCGGCAGATCGCGGTCGAAGCGCGGGACCTGCAGGTCCACTGTGTTGATGCACCCGTTACCGGGGGCCAGGCCGGTGCAGAGAACGGCACGCTCACAGTGATGTGCGGCGGCCGCGACGAGGCAATTGAGGCGGCACGCCCGATCATGGAAGCCTATACCAAACGGATCGTCCATGTTGGCAAGGCGGGAGCCGGCCAGACCACCAAGATGGTCAACCAGATCGCCTTTTCGGGCATCATCGCCACCCTTTCCGAGGCCATGCGTTTTGCCCAGGCTGCACACCTTGATCTCGACAAGGTCTACGAAGCGATTTCGGGTGGCGCCTCACAGAGCTGGCAGATGGACAACCGCTGGCACACCATGGCCAAAGATGAGTTTGATTTCGGCTTCGCGGTAGACTGGATGCGCAAGGACCTTGGCTTGACGCTGGAGGAAGGTCGCTCACTGGGCGTGCCGCTGGCCGTTACCGCTTTGATCGACCAGTTCTATGCCGAAGTGCAGGCGCTCGGCGGCGGTCGGCAGGATACCTCGGCGCTGGTCCGGCGTCTGCCCAAGCGGAGGGGCGCATGATGACCGTGCGATTATCAGCTCGGCCGCTTCGGGCCAGCGCAATGGCTCTGGCGATCACCCTCTCGCCAGCCCCTGCCCTCGCCGATATTCTGGTGGACAATATCGATGGCCTGACCATCGATGCCACTGGCGGGGTCGAACGCTTCACCGGATTGCTGGTCGGTGACGATGGACGCATCGTCCAGGTACTCAAGCGCGGCGATGAGCGGCCCGGCAAAGTCGATTACCTGGTCGATGGCAAGGGCCAGGTGCTTGTCCCTGGCATGATTGACAGCCACGGCCACGTGATCAGTCTGGGATTCGGCGCACTTACGCTGGATCTGTCCGCAACCCGCTCGCTGAGCGAAGCGCTGGCCAAGATTGGTGCATATGCCGAGGCCAATCCGGACCGGCCGTGGATCATGGGCCGCGGCTGGAACCAGGAGCTTTGGCCGGAAAGGCGCTTTCCCACCGCAGCCGAGCTGGACGCGGTGGTCGGCGATCGCCCGGTCTGGCTAGAACGGGTCGATGGCCATGCCGGTTGGGCCAATTCCCGCGCGCTTGCTGCCGCCGGGGTCACGGCGCTGACGAAAGCCCCCACTGGGGGTTCGATCGAGCGACTGCCGGGCGGCAAGCCGGCCGGGGTGCTGGTCGATAACGCCATGGAGCTGGTGACCAAGGTGGTCCCCCCACCTCGCCCCGAAGACCGCGACCTCGCACTGGCCAAGGCACAGGAAATCCTGCTGGCGCGCGGCGTGACCGCGATTGCAGACATGGGCACTTCGATCGAGGACTGGCAAAGTTTTCGCCGCGCCGGCGACAATGGCTCATTGCGCATTCGGATCATGGCCTATGCCGCCGGGACCGAACAGATGACGCTGATCGGCGGCCCGGGGCCCTCGCCTTGGCTCTATGACGACAAGCTGCGCCTGAACGGGGTCAAGCTGCTGATCGATGGTGCGCTAGGCTCGCGCGGGGCCAGCCTAAAGGCTCCCTATGCCGATGCTCCAACCAAGGGACTGCGGCTGATCAACGATACCCAGCTGAAGAACCTGATGAGCCGCGCCGCACTGGACCGTTTCCAGGTGGCGGTCCACGCCATCGGTGACGAGGCCAATACGGCCCTGCTGGCGGCCATCGAAGATATGGCCCAGACCTACACCGGGGATCGACGCTGGCGGATCGAACATGCCCAGATTCTCGATCCGGCAGACATTCCGCGCTTCGCCAAGGCCGGGGTGATCGCCTCGATGCAGCCCGTCCACCAGACGTCTGATCGGCTGATGGCCGAGGCCCGGCTTGGCCCGAACCGGCTGGGCGGAGCCTATGCCTGGAACAGCATCGCGACCAGCGGTGCCCGGCTCGCCTTCGGTTCGGACGTGCCGGTCGAGCTGGCCGATCCCTGGGCTGGCCTCGCCGCCGCGATCAGCCGTACCGGCCCCGATGGCCAGCCGTTCGGCGGCTGGCTGCCGCAGGAACGGGTCAGCCGCGAACTTGCGCTCGCCGCCTATACTGCGGGCGGCGCCTGGGCCGGTTTTGCCGAAGGCCGCTTTGGCCGCCTAATTCCGGGTGAGCGTGCAGATTTCCTGCTGATTGACCGCGATCCGATGCTCGCCAGCCCCTCCGAACTGCGCGAAACACAAGTGCGGCAGGTCTGGGTAGGCGGCCGGCTGGTGCATCAGTCCGGCAGCAGCACGGCGCGCTAGGACAGCGCTTCAGGGGGTGCCGGAGCGATTTCCGTGCCGGTCTCCGGCTCCGCCTTGCGGTCCGTAAACCTCATCACCAGCAAGGCGCTCTCGTAAAGCAGCCACAACGGGATCGCGAGCATCAGTTGCGAAATCACATCCGGCGGAGTGACGATCGCCGCCACCACGGTAATCCCCACAATCACGTAACGGCGGGCGCGGATCAGATCATCACGGCTGACAATCCCGGCCCGGTTAAGCAGGAGCAGCAGTACTGGCAGCAGGAAACTGATTCCGAAAGCCAGGATGAACTGCATCACCAGCGTGAGGTAGGCCCCTGTTTCGGGCAAGGCTTCCAGCGCCAACCCGCCGCGTTCGCCCTCAAAGCCCAGGAAGAAATGGAAGGCAGTCGGCATGACCAGGAAATAGGCCATCGCTGCCCCGGCCGTGAACAGCACCGGCGTTGCCAGGAGGAACGGCAAGAAGGCCTTCTTCTCTTTCGCGTAGAGCCCTGGTGCAACAAAGGCCCACAGCTGGTTGGCGATGATCGGAAAGCAAATCATGAAGGCCGCAAACAGCGCCACCTTCACGTTGACGAAGAACGCACCGTAAAGCTGGGTGTAGATCAGCTTGCCCTCGCCCGGTGGAAAGGCGTTGGTCAGCGGCCGGACCAGGAAACCGAAGATGTCGTTGGCGAAGTAGAAGCTGACGAAAAACGCCAGGATCAACGCCAGGATGCAGCGCACCAACCGCGTCCGCAGCTCGATCAGGTGATCAAGCAGCGGGGCCTGGGTTTCGTCGATTTCCTTGATCTTGAGTACCATGGTCAGGCCGCAGGGTCAGCTGGCTTGGCGGCCTTGGAGCGTCGCTTTGGCAACGGTTTTTCGGCCGGTTCGGCAGCGGGAGAAGGCGCCGCTGGTGGATCGGCGCTGCGGACCGTACCCGGATCCTGTCCGATCAATCCCGCTTCGGCCGTAGCGTCTGCAGCAGGGAATTCGCGCATGATCGCTTCATTCTGTTCGCGCCATTTCTTCTCCATCTCGGCCAGTTCGGCCTCGCGGATCATGGTCTCAACCCCGGCACGAAAATGGCCGGACACGCGCCGGACCTTGCCGATCCAGCGCCCCGCCGTGCGCAGCGCCAGCGGCAGGTCCTTGGGGCCGATTACCACAACCGCTACAATTGCAATAAGCAACAGCTCGGAGGCGCCGATATCGAACACGCGCCCGCCCTCGCCTGCTTACTTCTGTTCGGTCTTGGTCGCCTCAGTGGCGGCCGGCGTTTCAGCCGGCGGAGCAGGAATCGCAGCCGGCGGCGGGGCAGGCTTGGTCTCCTCGTCAGCAATGCCCTGCTTGAAGCTTTTCACGCCCTTGCCAAAATCACCCATGATTTCGGAGATGCGCCCGCGCCCGAACAGCACCAGCACGACCAGCAGCACGATCACCCAGTGCCAGATAGAAAAACCGCCCATTCAACCGACTCCGTCTCGAGGTCTGTGCCCCACACGCCCTATCTAGGCGCTTTCGTCCTCGCTTGCCAGTCCGGCATCGGCAGAATCGGCGTCGCTTCCGGCCAGTTCCATCGCATCGATCAACGCATCCTCGACCGGATCGAGCAGACCAGCCGCTTTGAGCTCGTCCAGTCCGGGCAGATCGCGCCGGCTTTCAAGGCCGAAATGGGTAAGGAATGCGGGCGTAGTGGCATAGATCACCGGCCGCCCCGGCACTTCGCGCCGCCCGACAATCCGCACCCAGCCGGCCTCCATCAGCACGTCCAGCGTACCCTTGGCAGTCTGGACCCCGCGGATCGCCTCAATTTCGGCCCGGCTGACCGGCTCATGATAAGCCACGATCGCCAGAACTTCGGTGGCCGCGCGCGACAGGCGGCGCACTTCCTCGCGCTCGCGCCGCAGCAGGTGCGCCAGATCCGGTGCGGTCTGGAAATGCCAGCGCTTGCCACGTTCCACGAGCTGAACGCCGCGCTGGGCATAGGTTTCCGCAAGTTCGGCCAGCGCCGCCTTGACGTCGGCCCCGCCCAGATGGGTGGAGATTGCCTCGGCGCTCATTGGCTCCTCGGCGGCAAACAGCGTTGCCTCGACCGCGCGGACCAGATCGTCAGGCCGGGTCATGCCTTGATCCCACGCAGCATCAGCGGGCCAAAGGTTTGCTCCTGCTGCAATTCCGCCTTGCCCAGCCGCGCCAGTTCCAGCGCCGCGACAAAGCTTGAGGCCATGGCTGAACGCCGCAACCGCGGATCGGCATGCGGCGGCAGGAAGTCCTTGAGCTCCATCCAGTCAAGGTTGACGCCCAGCATGGACGAGACGCGCGACAATGCACTGTCCAGCGTCATGACCATGCGGTCGCGCACCATATGAACCACCGGTTGGGTGCGCGCCTTGACCTGGCCATAGGCCTGGACCAGTGCGAACCAGTCACACTGCCATTTGGCCTTGCGATCGATGCGCAAACCTTCCGGCGCACCGCGCAGGAATACGTCACGGCCCAGCCGGTCGCGGGCCATGACGCGAGCTGCCGCATCGCGCATCGCAGCGAGCCGCTGGAGCCGAAGTTGCAGGCGGAGCGCCAGTTCTTCGGGGCTGGGATCTTCCTGTTCCTCACGGGGAAGCAGTAGTGCCGATTTGAGGTAAGCCAGCCACGCCGCCATCACCAGGTAATCGGCCGCGAGTTCGAGCCGCAGAGCCTCCGCCCGCTCGATATAGGTCAGGTACTGGTCAACCAGCGCCAGGATCGAGATCCTGCGCAAATCCACCTTTTGCCGCCGCGCCAGATCGAGCAGCAGGTCAAGCGGCCCTTCCCACCCGTCAAGTTCCAGGTAAAGCGCGGCATCCTCGGTTGCGGCGGCGGCGGGACCATCCCACTCGTCGTCCGCCAGCGTGACTGCCGGGGCGTCGTCCACTTCGCTCACGCCCTTAGCTCCGCTGTTTCAAGCAAGGCCAGCAACGCATCGCGCTTGGCCGCAAGCTCGGCCTGGTCGGCGGTGGGCCGAGGCGCGCGGATGGCATCCAGCGCGCGGGCATGCCGCGCGGCGGTTGCAGCGGACATGGTGCCCAACCGAGAGCAGATGCCGGCCATATCGTCCATTTTCGCCCAGCAATTGAGCGCGATGTCGCAGCCGGCACGGAGCGCCGCTTCAGCCCGGTCCGGCACGGTGCCGGACAGCGCCTCCATGTCCAGATCGTCGGTCAGCAGCAGGCCATCGAAGCCGATTTGCTGGCGAATGATCTGCTCGATCACGAAAGGCGATTGAGTCGCCGGATGATCGGCATCCCAGGCGGTGAAAACGAGGTGCCCGGTCATGGCAATCGGCGCGTCGGCCAGCGCCTTGAACGGGGCGATATCGCTCTCCAGCTCGGCCGCGCTGGCGGTAACGGTCGGCAGTTCCTTGTGAGTATCGACCAGCGAGCGGCCATGCCCCGGGATATGTTTGATCGTTCCGACCACCCCGGCGTGCGCCAGCCCATCCAGTACAGCGCGTCCGATTGCCGCCACCCGCAGCGGCTCAAACCCGTAAGCGCGATCACCGATCACATCGTGCGCCCCGTGCTGCCGCACATCAAGCACCGGGGCGTGGGTGCAGGTGATGCCCACTTCGTGCAAATCATGCCCAAGCGCCTCAGCATTGGCGCGGGCCGCTTCAATCGCAGATGCGGGAGCTAGGTCGAACAGCCGGTCAAACACCGCGCCAGCCGGATAGGCCGACCAGACCGGCGGCTTCATCCGCGCGACCCGCCCGCCTTCCTGGTCAATCGTGATCAGCAGCCGGTCGCGACCGTGGATCGCGCGCAGATCATCGGTCAGCGCGCGAACCTGTTCGCGGCTTTCAATATTGCGACCGAACAGGATGTAACCGGCCGGATCAGCTTCACGGAAAAACGCCCGCTCATCAGCGGTCAGGTTCAGTCCGGAAAGGCCGAAAATGGCGGGTGTCATGGACGAAACGTCGCAGGATCGCGCGCGCCGTGCAAGCGCGCGCACCCCGCAACGTGTGGATTACCGGTTACTTGACCTGGCAGGGGACGCCAGCAGCCTTCAGTCGGCCGCACAGGGCATTGGCCGAGGCGGCATCGGGCGCGATCGCCTGCAGACGATAGATCGTACCGTTGTCCGCCGTGCCCGCCACCACGCGGTGCGACACGCCGCTCAGCACACCGCTGGCCTGGGCGACCAGTTTGGTCCAACCTTCCTGCGCCTTGGCCTGGGAGGAGAAGGCACCCACCTGAACGCCCACACCCCCGCCGGTTACAGCCGGGGCTGCGGCTGGAGCAGCGGGGCCAGCCTTGGCGGGAGCTGCCACCGGCACTTCTGGCGCCGCAATCGGTGGCGCGGCCGGACCGCCGAGCTGAGCCGGACGATTCTGGCCTTCGGACACGGCGAAGCTGGAATCGCCCGTACCGTCAAAGGTCTTGCCACCGGGATTGGTCGGTGCGGTCTTGTAAGGCTGGCTCGGCGCCGGCACTACACTGCCATCGGCAACAAGCGCCGGATCGGAGTTGCGGTTGCTCGCCCACCAGATACCGCCGACGACCGCGCCCAGCACAGCCAGGGCGATCACGAACAGGCCCAGCATCTTGCCCGTGTCATAGCCGTCAGTTTGCTCGGCCTCGTCATCATCCTCGGCACTTTCCAGCCAGGGCAGACGCTCTTCATCACCGGTCAGCTCAAGCTGTTCGGTCTCAAGGCGTTCATCGGCCGAGCCATCCCAATCGTCGTGGTCCGCACCATACCGGCGATCATCGTGTTGCCCCACCATGGCTACATTTCCTCCACTGCCTCAACCCCAAGCAGGTTGAGTCCGTTGCGGACAAGTTGCCCGATCTGGCTGGCAAGATAAAGCCTTGCCCCAGTCAGAGCCGCATCCTGTGCCACGATGAAGCGCTTTTCCGGCCGGTCGTTGCCGAGATTCCAATAGCCGTGGAAGGCGGCGGCAAGGTCGCCCAGGAAGAAAGCAATGCGGTGTGGCTCACGCGCTGCGGCGGCGGCCTCGACCAGCCGCGGGAACTGCGCGGCCTGTTTGACCAATGCCAATTCTTCTTCACCAAGCTGGCTCAGGCCTTCCGGCGAGGGGCCGAAACCCTCGGCTGCGGCCTTGCGCAGGGTCGAACAGATCCGCGCATGGGCATATTGGACGTAGAAGACCGGATTGTCTTTCGAGGCTTCAACCACCTTGGCGAAATCGAAGTCCATCTGCGCTTCGGGCTTGCGGGTCAGCATAGTGAAGCGGACCACGTCCTTGCCAACTTCGCGCACCACATCGGCCAGCGTCACGAAGTTACCGGAACGCTTGGACATTTTTACGGGTTCGCCATCGCGCAGCAGCTGAACCATTTGCACCAGCTTGACTTCGAACGGGGTCGGCTTGCCGTCCGCTCCGGTCATTGCCGCCACCGCTGCCTTGATCCGCTTGACCGTGCCGGCATGGTCTGCACCCCAGATGTCGACCAGTGCGTCAGCGCTCTGGGCTTTCTGGAAGTGATAGGCGAGGTCAGCCCCGAAATAGGTCCAGGACCCGTCGCTCTTCTTGATCGGACGATCCTGATCGTCACCGAACTTGGTCGAGCGGAACAGCGGTAGCTCGACCGGCTCCCAGTCTTCGGGCGTCTTGCCTTTGGGGGCTTCCAGATGGCCATCATAGACCAGATCGTGCGCCCTGAGCCACTTTTCGGCCTCTTCGGGCTTCCCGGCCGCCTGCAGCTCTGCCTCGGAACTGAACAGGTCGTGGTGGATGCCGAGCAGGGCCAGGTCGGCCTTGATCATCTCGAGCATCGCGGCCACGGCGCGGGTGCGAAACAGCACCAACCAGTCGCCTTCCGGCGCGGCCGCGTATTTTTCGCCGAATTCGGCCGCCAGCGCCTGCCCCACCGGTATCAGGTATTCGCCAGGATAAAGCCCCTCCGGGATCTCGCCCACGGCTTCACCCAGCGCCTCGCGGTAGCGCACATGTGCCGAACGGGCGAGCACGTCGACCTGCCCCCCAGCGTCGTTGACGTAGTATTCGCGGATCACCTTGTGTCCGGCGAATTCGAGCAGCGCCGCCAGAGCATCCCCCACCACAGCGCCCCGGCAATGGCCCATGTGCATTGGCCCGGTCGGGTTGGCTGAGACATATTCGACGTTGACGGTCGTACCCTGCCCGGCGTTTGAACGCCCATAATCCCCGGCCAGCGCGGCAATCGCGCGCAGTTCCGCCAGCCAGGCGACCGCATCGACCCTTAGGTTGATGAAGCCCGGTCCGGCAATTTCGGCGCTGGCGACGGAAGGCACCTTCGCCAGTTCGGCCACCACCGCTTCGGCCAAGGCACGGGGGTTCATGCCAGCAGGCTTGGCGAGAACCATTGCCGCGTTGGTGGCCAGATCGCCGTGGCTGGGATCGCGCGGTGGCTCTACCGTGACGGCAGAACGGTTAAGCCCCGGCGGCAGGGTGCCGGCCTGTTCCAGCGCATTCAGCGCGGCGGCAATATGCCCGGTAAATGCGTTATAGATGGTCTTGGTCTCGGTCATGGATTCGGCTCATGGCTGGCCCCTGGGGCCATAAAACAAGTGCGCCCCTACCCGCTGGGCAGAGGCGCGGCAAGGATTCGGGATGCGCCGCAGCGCGCCCGCATCATCGCGTGGCGTTGAACGTCAGCTGATCCTGGGTCAGCTGGAAACCGACCAGCAGTTCGAACGAGGCCCGCTGGACGGCGGCACGCACTTCCGGCCGCGATAGCGGATCGACCGCGGCATCGGCATCGCCAGCGCGGCGCTTGCGCGTGATCAGTTCGCGGATATCGGCGGGCAGGCTGGCTTCGGCCTTGTCGACATAGGAACTGGCCGTACCGCTGGCCTGAGCCCGCTCCTGCCCGTCAGCAAAGTTCAAGGTGACCGTACCGACCCGCTTGGTCACCACGGCACTGCCGCCGCGCAGCACGGTGGCAAAGTAGGGCAATTCGACCTGGCGCGCGCCGCGCACATCGGTGCGGCGGGCCAGCACGTCAAAGGTGGCAGCGGTGTAGACCTTTTCGCCCGTATCATTGCAGGTCGACCGGACATTGGTCAGCGCGGCAACCACATCGATATTGTCTGCCGTGGTCGAACCCGGGGTACGGAACAGGGTGACATCGCCGGTATAGTCCGGCACGCCGACGGCCGGGCATGCGCTGCGCACGGCCGTGATGCCAACGCCTTCATCCACCACCAGATCCCCGGTCCCGCGGCATCCGGCGAGCGCGGCGGCGATGGCAACGGCAGCAATCAGACGGGTGCGAGCAGTCATTCCGGGATGTTCCTAAGCATGTGGTCAACTTGCCCTAGCGGCGTGAAAGCCAAAGCGCTAGTGGGGCGAATATGAACGCCCCCTTTCCGAGACCCGACAAGCCCGCCCTGCGCCTGCTGTTGGCCGCCCCGCGCGGCTTCTGCGCCGGGGTAGACCGCGCCATCGAAATCGTCGAACGGGCGCTGATCCGTTATGGCGCGCCGGTCTATGTCCGGCACGAGATCGTCCACAATCGCTACGTGGTCGATGGACTGCGGGCCAAAGGCGCGATCTTTGTGGAGGAACTGGACGAGGTGCCCGATGGCGCGCCAGTGGTGTTCAGCGCCCACGGTGTGCCCAAATCCGTCCCGGCCGCCGCCACCGAACGCGGGCTGGATTGGCTCGATGCCACCTGCCCGCTGGTTAGCAAGGTGCACCGCCAGGCCGAACGCCAGATCGAAGCCGGGCGGCATATCCTGTTCATCGGCCACAAGGGCCATCCTGAAGTGATCGGTACCTTCGGACAGGTACCCGACGGCAACATGACCCTGGTCGAGACGCTGGACGATGTGGCCAGCCTGGACTTTGCCGAAGGCATCCCACTGTCGTTCCTGACGCAGACCACGTTGTCAGTGGATGACACGGCGGAAATCGTGGCCGCGCTCCAGGCCCGTTTCCCTCAGATCGTCGGCCCCAAGGCCGAGGACATCTGCTATGCCACGTCAAACCGCCAGGCAGCGGTCAAGGCGATTGCCGGCGAATGCCAGCTGGTGCTGGTGATCGGCGCACCCAACAGCTCCAATTCGCTGCGGTTGGTCGAAGTGGCAGAGCGCTGCGGCGCCGTCGCCAAACTGATCCAACGCGGCGCGGAAATCGACGAGGCCTGGTTTGCCGGGGTTAAGACGATGGGGCTGACTGCGGGTGCCTCCGCTCCCGAAACGCTGGTCCAGGAAGTGATCGACCGGATTGCCGAATTCTGCGCGGTCGAAGTCGACCAGGTGGTCAGCGCCGAAGAAAAGATCGTCTTCAAGCTGCCCCGCCAGCTCGCGGAATAGGACGCGGCACTTGGCGGTCTATACGCACCTCGGCGCGGAAGTCTTGGCCGGGCTGGTAGCGGAATACGATGTCGGCGCGCTGACTTCGGTCAAAGGCATCGCTGAAGGCATTTCCAACAGCAACTGGCTGGTCGAAACTACCGGCCAGGACGGAAGGGGCGCGCGGTTCATCCTCACGATGTACGAATTCCGCATCGAAATCGAAGACCTGCCCTTCTTCCTCTCGCTGCTCGATCATCTTGCTGCCAAGGGGTGCCCGGTTCCCGCGACAATCCACGATCGGCAGGGGCAGCGCTTCCGCTTGCTGGATGGCAAGGCCGTGGCCCTGATCGAGTTCCTGCCAGGCGTATCGGTCAGCCTCCCGACTCCGGGCCAGGCCGAGGCAGTCGGGCGGGTGCTGGCCGAACTGCACCTTGCCGCGGCAGATTTCCCGGCCACCCGCGCCAACGGGATGGGCCGGGCGGAATGGCAGCGGTTGGCCACTGCGCTGGGCGAAGCCGGCCTGGCCGGGATCGATCTGGGCTTTGCCGAGCTAGTCGGGCGTGAATTACCGGATCTGCTGGCCAGCTGGCCGCAGGATCTGCCGCGCGGCACGATCCACGCCGATCTGTTCCCTGACAACGTGCTGATGCTGGGTGATCGGGTTACCGGACTGATCGACTTCTACTTCGCCTGCACCGATCTGCTGGCTTATGATCTGGCCGTAACCCACGCCGCCTGGTGCTTCGCCAATGACGGGACCGGGTTCGATTCCGGGCTGTCACGGGCCCTGCTGAGCGGCTACGAAGCGGTGCGTCCGCTATCTGCTGCAGAACGCGCCGCCTTGCCGCTGCTGGCGCGCGGGGCATCGCTGCGCTTTGCCATGACCCGCGCCTGGGACTGGGTCCACACTCCGGCCGATGCGCTGGTTACCCGCAAGGATCCGTTGGCCTATGCCCGCCGGCTGGAATTCTATGCCGATCCGGCCAATGCCGCTATCTTCGACGCGGCATGAAGCGGGTCGAGGTGTTCACTGACGGAGCCTGCAAGGGCAATCCCGGCCCGGGCGGATGGGGTGTGGTGCTGCGCATGGGGCAGCACGAAAGGGAACTTTCCGGCCATGAGCCGCAGACCACCAACAACCGGATGGAACTGACGGCGGTAATCCGCGCGCTGGATGCCCTGAAGGAGCCCTGCCATGTCGCGCTGCATACCGACAGCCGCTATGTGATCGATGGCATCACCAAGTGGATTTTCGGCTGGCAGAAAAACGGCTGGATCAATTCCCAGAAGAAGCCGGTGCTCAATGCCGATCTGTGGCAGCAGCTGCTGGAATCGCGCCGCCGCCACCGCATCGACTGGGTCTGGGTCAAGGGCCACGATGGCCACCCGGAGAACGAGCGGGCCGATCGCCTGGCGAGCGACGCGGCCCTGGCTCGCTGAACCCGTCAGGCGGCGGTCGTGTCCACCACTTCGGCCCCCGGGCCGTTCTTCAGGATCGATTCAATCGCGTTCTTCGCGCTGGCCTTGCTGGTATACCCTTCGGTCCAGAAAATCGTTTCCGAGTTATGGCAGAAGTAGGCCACGAATTCCCCGGCCTTGTTCTTGCGGATTTCAAAACGGTGCGCCATCGGACTCCCTCCTGACAGATTTAGACGGAAGTCCAACTCTAGCGTAAATATATTGATTCGCTAGAAAAAACGCTCAGGTCCGTAGGGTGCTGGATTAACCGCCGGGGCCTTGCCGCCAACCAACAGAGCGCAGGCCAGGTCAGCCGCAGCCGGCGCGGTCTGGATCCCAAACCCCCCCTGCCCGGCAAACCAGAAGAAATCAGGCTGGTTCGGGTCAAAGCCGATCACGGGCAAGCGATCCGGTGCAAAGCTGCGCAGGCCGGCCCACTTGTGCTCGATCTTCTCGATCTGCCAGTCCACCACCTGCTCGAACCGGTCGATCGCGATAGCCACGTCAAGCTCTTCCGGTGCTGCATCACACGGGGGAGAGCGGGTTTCATCATGTGGGCTGAGCCAGAGCCGGCCGGCTTCCGGCTTGAAATAGAACGAACCATCAATCCCCAGCACCAGCGGCAGATCAGCTGGCGGTCCTTCAGCGAGACGCAGCTGCGCCACGGTGCGGCGATAAGGCACGATACCGAGCGGCTGGACACCGGCGGTCCGTGCCACGTCATCCGCCCAGGCCCCCGCCGCATTGATCAGAACAGATGATCGCGCCGTGCGGCCGTCCTCCAGCGCCAGCAGCCACGCGTCCTCCTCCCGCTTGGCCGCAGTCAGCCGGGCACGGGTCCACAGCTCAACCTCACCCTGCTTGGCACTCGCAAGCCAGTGCTGATGGAGAGCGGCAACGTCAATGTCACAGCAATCTGGCTCAAAGACACCGGCAACCCATTGCTGATCGAGGCCTGGCAAGCGGGCTTCGAGGTCAGTCCGGCCCAATTGCTCGATGCGCACACCCAGCCGGGTAAATTCGTGCGCAAAGTGGTCTAAATCGGGCAATTCCGCTTGCCGCGCCAGGGTCAAGGCACCGCGCGCATTCAGGAAACCGTGTTCGTGCAGGAACGGACCAGAGGCAGTCGTCAGCGGCTGGACCTGCGGCCCACCATAGCTTTCGGTCCAGAAGGCCGCCGACCGTCCGGTGGCATGATAGCCCGGCCGGTCCTCGGCCTCCAGCAGCAGCACGCGCCCATGGGCTGCCAACCCGGCCGCCAGCGAGGCGCCCGCTATGCCCGCACCGACGATTGCGTAGTCGAACGGTTCGCTCATGCCAGCAACCGTGTCAGGAATTCGTCGATCCTCATCATTGCCTCGCTGCGCGCGGGATCGGCTTCGCGCAGAATCTCGTGCCGTGCCCGTTCGCCGAAGTTGACCAGTTCGCAGCGCGGCAGTCGCGCTGCTGCCCGGGCAATCGCGCGCCAACTGACCAGCGCGTCACGATCGGTGCCAAGCATCAATACCGGAACGTCGACGACCTCCAGCACGCCAGGTGCAGCGAGGTGGCGGATCGAGGCATAGGCCCGTTCCAGCCAGCGCCAACTGCCGGGGCCCATCACCAGCTCCGGCCGTTCATCACGCCACCACAGCTCGTCGGCATAGCGCTCCGGATCGTGTGTCAGCAGCGCGCCGCGGCTGTCCGGCGGCTGGCCGGGCTTCTCGCTCCACTTCCAGGCCGGACGACGCGGATCACCCAGGCGGCACATCAACCCGGCAACACCATGCATCAGCCAGTCAGGCATGTTGCCATCGCGCAGGCCCAACATCGGCGCGCACAGCACCAGCGCTGCAGGTTCGATTACCCCTTCCGACGCCGCGCGCAGTGCCAGGTGCCCCCCCATGGAATGGCCAATAACCACTCGGGGACCGCTCACCTGCCAAGCCCGCCAGAAGGCAGCCAGATCACCGACCCAGGTGGAGAAATCGTCGATGTGGCCACTATAGGGGTCAGCCCCCAACCGGCCAGAGGCACCCTGCCCGCGCCAGTCAAACGCGGTGACCTGCCAGCCTTGGCCGTGCCAATGGGCCAGGGCTTCGAGATATTTTTCGCAGAAATCGCCACGCCCGCCGAGGAACAGAATACCCCCCCGAGGAGCTCGATGAGCCCAATCAAACCGGCGCAGACTATGCCCGTCGGGAGTATCCCACGTAGATTCCCTTATTCCGGCTGGAATGACGCGGCGATTGAACGGCGGGGTCATTTGCCTAATTTCAGCCTCTTGGCTCTGGTTACTTTTTGGTAAGCCCTGCCCTGTATCGATGCCCTCTGTATCAGGGGGCGGGCAATGCCGAACGTCGATTTTCAATACGTATTGCTGGGTGGCTTGGCAATCGCACTGCTGATTGCCGCCGTTACCGACATCCATCGCCGCCAGATCGATAATTGGCTTAATGCCGCCATTGCTATCGCTGCACCGGCCTTCTGGTGGGCCAGCGACTTGTCGCTATGGCCAGGTGTTGCCTCGCAACTTGGCGTTGCGGCCATCACCTTCGCGATTTGTGCCGGTCTGTTCGCTGTCCGGGCCATGGGCGGCGGCGATGTAAAGCTGCTGACCGCATTGGCGCTGTGGATCGCGCCGCCACTGTTTCTCAAGCTCGTGGTGATCATGGCCCTCGTTGGCGGCGTGCTGACGCTGGTTCTGGGTGTTTGGCATATCGCCCGCCGCCGCCGCGACCGGCTCGCCATTCCTTACGGTGTCGCCATTTCAGCCGCAGGGCTGTGGGTGCTCGCCGGGCAGTTTGAACCGATCATCACCACCGCCAGCAAGGCCGGCGGACTTGGGTGAACCAGATTTTAACCAGTTTGGACCATCAGGATCCCTAATCTGAGGGATTTTTCTAGGGGGCTCGCAAAGCCATGGATAAAAAGAAGCTGATGCTGCTGCTTGGCGCACTGGTCGTTGCGATCGGCACGGCCATGGCTGCAAGGAGCCTGTTCGTCGGGGCCGCTGCGCCCCAGGCCGAGGCTGCCCCGCCCGTCCCCCAAGGGCCAAAGGTGCTGGTCGCCCAGCGCGCCCTGCCGGTTGGCACGATCATCACGGCCGATTCGGTTTCCTATCAGCTCTGGCCCAAGGAAATGGTCCAGGACGCTTACTACATCGACGGCAAGGCCGACATGAACAAGCTGCTGGGCACCGTGGTCCGCTATCCGATCACGGCCGGCCAGCCGGTTACCCAAGGCGCGCTCGTTTCACCGGGGGACCGTGGCTTCCTGGCTGCGGCGCTTGGCCCGGGCATGCGCGCAGTGACCATTCCGGTCTCGCAGAAGACCGGCGTCGGCGGCTTCGTCTTCCCGGGTGACCGGGTTGACCTCGTGCTGACCCAGACCGTCCGCGGCGAAGCCAACCAGGATTCGCTGAAGACGGCCGAAACGATCCTGCGCAACGTCCGCGTGTTGGCCACCGACCAGTCGACTGAAACCGAAATCGTTGAGGGCAAGACCGTGGTTCGCGCGTTCCGGACCGTGACCGTCGAAGTGACCCCCAAGATCGCTGAAAAGGTCGCCGTTGCGCAGACCATCGGCACTATCAGCCTGTCGCTGCGCAGCCTGGCCGATAACCAGTCGGAACTCGATCAGGCAATTGCTAGCGGCACCGTCAAGGTTCCCGCCGGTGCGACCAAAGAGCAGGAAGAACGGCTGCTCGGCCAGGCGATGAACCGTCCGCTTGATGCCTCTTCCACCTTTGTGACCGGCGGTGACGTGTCGCGCTTCCAGCGCCGCTCGGTTCCGGTTGCCAGGCCGGTCGACTCTTATGGCGCTCCGGCCGCTGTGGCCGGACCTGCGCCGGCGGCAGTCCGCGCCGTGCCGACCGGTCCGGTGGTCCGCGTGACCCGCGGCAAGACCACCGTCACCGAACAGGTCGGAGGGCGCTGACATGATCCGCACCGCAAGCAACGCCGCGTCTGGCGCGAAGAAAGGCACCTCGATGAAACGCCTTGCAATCACTCTCCTCAGCGCGACCTGTGTCGTGGCGCCGCTGGCCATTGCCACGGCCAGCCCGGCCCAGGCCCAGTCGGTCAGCCGCCCGGCCAACGACGTGGTGCTCTCGATCGGTCGCGGCCAGCTGGTCACGGTCGGTGGCAACATGGCCGACGTCTTCGTCGCCAATGACGCGATCGCCGATGTCCAGGTCAAGTCGCAGCGTCAGCTCTATGTGTTCGGCAAGGCTGGCGGCGAGACGACGGTTTATGCCAGCAACGCGTCCGGAGACATCATCTGGTCGGCTAACGTGCGCGTCGGTTCGAACATCGACAGCGTGGACCAGATGCTCAAGCTGGCCATGCCCGATGCCAAGATCGCCGTTTCGACCATGGGCACAAATACCTTCCTGCTCACCGGCACCGTCGGTTCGCCAGAAGACTCGGCCGAAGCCAAGCGCCTGGTCGAAGCCTTCGTCGGCAAGGAAGCCAATGTCATCACCCGGCTCAAGACCGCGACCCCGCTGCAGGTGAACCTGCGCGTCAAGTTCGCTGAAGTCAGCCGCACCCTGGTCAAGTCACTGGGCGTCAACTTGACTTCGATGGACTCGACCGGCGGGTTCCAGATCGGGCTTTCGCAGGGTCGTCCCTTCATCAACCGGATGTACGTTGGCCCGGGCCAAACCCTTGGCGTGGGCAACCAGCCAACGGTCCAGGTTCCGGATCCCAATGATCCGACCAAGGTGATCAGCGTTCCGACCTCCTCGATCAGCCAGTTTGCCAACGGCTCCACTCTCGGCTTCGCCGGAAAGCTGTTCGGCCTCGACTTGCTGGGTGCGCTCGACATGGGCGAAACGCTCGGCCTGGTAACCAGCCTGTCCGAGCCCAACCTGACCGCGCTTTCGGGTGAAACCGCAGACTTCCTGGCCGGGGGTGAATATCCGATCCCGATCAGCCAGGGCCTGGGCACCACCTCGGTGGAATACAAGCGCTTCGGGGTTAGTCTGGCTTACACGCCCACCGTTCTGGCCAATGGCCGGATCTCGATCAGGGTGAGGCCAGAAGTATCTGAACTGTCGAGCCAGGGTTCGATCACCCTGAACGGGTTCAATGTTCCCGCACTCACGGTGCGCCGTGCTGAAACGACCATTGAGCTGGGTTCGGGGCAGAGCTTCATGATTGCCGGCCTGATGGGCAACAGTGCCCAGAACACGGTCAAGAAGATGCCGGGCGCCGGTGACCTGCCGATCCTGGGTTCGCTGTTCCGTTCGACCAATTTCCAGCGCGGCGAAACCGAGCTGGTGATCGTGGTGACGCCGTACCTGGTGAACCCGGTCGATGCGAGCGAGATCAAGCTGCCGACTGACGGCTACCAGAGCCCGAACGACATCCAGCGGATCTTCGGCAACATGGAAAACAACGGCAAGTCGGGCGCCTCGCGGCCACTGCCGAGCGCTGCACCCGAGGGTGCGCCGCCGCCACGGGTGGGGGATCTCACCGTGCCGGCAGCGGTCAGCCAGCCAGTTGACAAGCGCGCCAAGAAGAAAAGCCGCACTGCCGATGCATCGGGCGCCGCGCCCGGCTTCAGCCTGAATTGAGAGGGGTGAAAATCATGCGTAGCTTCAAGACCCGCAAGGCGCTCGCCGCCGCATTCTCTCTCTCTATGGGCCTGGCTCTTGCCGGTTGCGGCGGTATGGCCAGCAACCCGTCGCTGGAAAGCGTCCACCAGCCGGTCGTTTCGCGGACGAACTACACGCTCGATGTGGCCAGCGGCCCTGGCGGTCTGTCGATGCCGGAAGCCCGCCGTCTCGCTGGCTGGTTCGAAGCGATGGACCTGCGCTATGGCGACCGCGTTGCGATCGACGATCCGTTGAACAGCAGCATCACGCTGACCTCGGTCGAGGCAGTCGCCGGGCGGTTCGGCATGCTGGTCAGTGGCGATGCGCCGGTTACCCCGGGCGCAGTCAATCCCGGCACGGTCCGGATCGTGGTGACTCGTTCGTCGGCAACGGTGCCGGGCTGCCCGGACTGGTCAGCCAAGTCCGACGCCACGTTCAAAAATGGCACCAGCAGCAATTACGGCTGCGCCTCGAACGCCAACCTCGCCGCCATGGTCGCCGATCCCGAGCACCTGCTGAAGGGTGCCAACTCGACCGGCAGGACCGTGTTGATGAGCGGCAACAAAGCGATCGAGTCCTACCGTGACGCCAAGCCGACCGGTCAGGGCGGTCTGAAAGATAACTCCACGCAGGGCGGGAAGTAAGCCATGAATGCTCCTTGGAAGCCCGGCGCAGCCGGCAATCGCGACGTCTTCAGCGCATTCATCTGCGACGACGCGGCACTCGACGTGCTGCGTCCGGTCGTGATCGAAATGGGCTGGCAGCCCGAGAAGTGCAACAAGGGTGGCCTGCGCAACGCGGTCCAGTCCCTGTCGATTTCGGCCAGTCCGAACATCCTGATGGTTGACCTGTCGGAAAGCGGCGATCCGCTCAGCGACATCAACAGCCTGGCCGAGGTCTGCGAACCTGGCACGGTTGTGATCGCGATCGGTCAGGTCAACGACGTGCGCCTCTATCGCGACCTCGTTGCCAGCGGCATTCACGACTATCTGCTCAAGCCGCTGACGCCGGGGCAGGTACGCGATGCGCTGGTCAACGCCCAGGCAGTCTTTGCCATGCCCAAGCATCACGATCCGGCCACTGCCAAGAAGCACGTTTCGGTTGCCGTAATTGGCACGCGCGGCGGTGTTGGCGCCTCGACGATCGCCACATCGCTGGCCTGGCTTTACAGCGGCGATGAAAAGCTGCCGACCGCGCTGCTTGATCTGGACATCCACTTCGGTACCGGCGCCCTGGCGCTTGACCTGGAGCCGGGCCGCGGCCTGACCGACGCGATCGAGAACCCGGGCCGGATCGATGGTCTGTTCATCGAACGCGCGATGATCCGCGCCAACGATCACCTGGCGATCCTCTCGGCTGAAGCGCCGATCAATTCGCCACTGATGACCGACGGCGCCGCCTTCATCCAGCTGCAGGAAGAGTTCCGGCAGGCATTCGAGATGACGGTGATCGATCTGCCGCGCAATATGCTGATCAACTTCCCGCACCTGCTCAACGACGTGAATGTCGTGCTGCTGGTCACGGAAATGACGCTGGCTGGCGCTCGCGATGCGATCCGCATGCTGTCGTGGATGAAGAGCAATGCTGGTCACATCCAGCCGATTGTCGTCGCCAACAAGGTGGTGCCGGGCACAGGTGAGATCAGCAAGGCCGACTTCGAAGCCTCAATCGAACGCAAGATCGGTTTCACCATCCCCTACGATGCCAGGGCGGCAGCCAATGCGGCCAAGCTGGGCCAGACCTTTGCCGATGCCAACCGCTCGGCCAAGGCTGGCGTGATGATCCGCGACATCGCCAGAGCTGTGCAAGGTGTGGGCGAAGGCGAAGCTGTCGACGATGCGGTGAAGGCCAAGTCCTCTCTGCTCGGCAAGTTCGACCTGAAAGCCCTGCTGCCCAAGAAGGGCGGCAAGGATGCCAAGGCACCCGCAGCCGCCCAAGCCTGAGCGGGCGATCGGTTCGAATAGAGGAAAAGTGGTCCAGTCATGAACATCACCCAACTGCTGATGATTGCCGTGGGCCTGATGGCGTTCATGGTGATGGGCTACCTGGCCTTCTCCGGACCTTCGCCCACCAAGGAAGCCACGCGCCGACTTCAGGGGGTGCGCTATCGTCACTCCGAGAGCACGATCGACAAGGTCGAAGCGCAGCTCAAGAAGGCAGTCGCGGCGCGCAAGCCGAAGATGCACCAAATCGCCGGCTCGGAAAGCCGGGTCGCGGCGCTGCTGATGCGGCTTCACCGCACGGGCAAGGGCTGGACGCTGAGCCAGTATCTCTACGCCTCGGGCGGCCTGGCCCTGTTTGTTGCAATGATGATGTTCCTCAGAACCGGTGCGGCTCCGCTTTCGCTCGGGATCGGCCTGCTGGTCGGTGCAGGCCTGCCACACATGGTTGTCGGCTATTTCATCAACCAGCGCACCGGCGCCTTCACCTCCAAGTTTCCGGATGCCATCGAACTGCTGGTTCGCGGCCTTCGTTCGGGCCTGCCGGTCAGCGAAACGCTGGGCATCGTCTCAAGCGAAGTCCCGGGCCCGGTGGGCGAGGAGTTCAAGCTGGTCACCGAACGCATGAAGATCGGCAAGACCATGGAAGATGCCCTCCAGGAAACTGCCGACCGGCTCAACACCCCCGAATTCAGCTTCTTTTGCATCACCCTGGCGATCCAGCGCGAAACGGGGGGTAACCTCGCCGAAACGCTGTCCAACCTGGCGGATGTGCTGCGCAAGCGCGCCCAGATGAAGCTCAAGATCCGGGCGATGAGCTCTGAATCCAAGGCCTCGGCCTATATCGTCGGCGCCCTGCCGTTCATCGTTTTCGCGATGATCTACTGGATCAACCCGGGCTACCTGGGCGGTTTCTTCACTGACGATCGCCTGATCGTCACGGGCCTTGGCGGCCTGGTCTGGATGTCGATCGGGGCCTTCATCATGGCCAAGATGGTCAGCTTCGAAATCTGAGCGGGGACAGGAACAGGTCATGATCAATACCCCTCCGGGCCCCACGCTCCTCGGCGTAGACGTTATCTGGGTTGGCACGATCCTCGCCGGTCTGGCCGCGATGGCCGTGATGTTTGCAATCTATGCCGCAGTGACAATCCGCGATCCGATGCAGAAGCGGGTCAAGGCACTCAACGAGCGCCGCGACGAGCTCAAGTCGGGGATCCTGACCCAGACGGCCAAGAAGCGCGCCTCGCTCGTCCGCAAGAACGAAGCCGCCGACAAGATGAAGGACACGCTGTCAGCCCTCAAGGTGCTGCAGCAGAGTCAGCTCGAGGTCATTCAGCAGAAGCTGGCCCAGGCCGGGATCCGCAAGAAGGAACTGGGCGTCGTCGTCATCTTCGCCCGAATGGTTTTGCCGATCTTGCTGGGCGGTATCGCCGGCTTCCTGATCTATGGCATCAACTACTTCCCGGAATGGGGCGGCATGAAGCGGCTGATGGGCTTCGCCGCTGCGGTTGGCCTGGGCTACAAGGGGCCGGAAATCTATATTTCCAACCTGATCTCCAAGCGTACCGACGCGATCCGCAAGGGTCTGCCCGACGCGCTTGACCTGCTGGTGATCTGCGCCGAAGCCGGTCTGACCGTCGACGCCGCGTTCAACCGCGTCGCTCGCGAACTGGGCCGGGCCTATCCGGAGCTGGGTGATGAATTTGCCCTCACCGCAATTGAATTGTCGTTCCTTGGCGAACGCCGCCAGGCCTTCGAAAATCTGGCCTGGCGCGTCAATCTTGAAGCCGTGAAGGGTGTGACCACGACCATGGTTCAGACCGAGCGCTATGGTACGCCACTGGCTTCAGCCCTGCGCGTGCTTTCGGCCGAATTCCGTAACGAGCGGATGATGCGCGCCGAGGAAAAAGCCGCCCGCCTGCCCGCGATCATGACGGTGCCGCTGATCCTGTTCATTCTGCCGGTGCTGTTCGTTGTGATCCTTGGTCCGGCAGCCTGCTCGATCGCCGACGCCTTCTCCTCGGATGGCCCGACCAAGAGCGGCGGCTGACCAAAGCCATAGAGTACCCGTGCCGGGTCGGATTGCCTTCGGGAAATCCGGCCCGGTTCGCGTTTCAGGGCCGCACCACCGTGTGATCGATTGCGCCGAACAGCGAGTGGCCAGCGCGATCGCGCATCTCGATCCGCACACTGTCACCGTAGCGCAGGAAAGGTGTGACCGGCGCGCCACTAGCAATCGTCTCGATCATCCGCTGCTCGGCAATGCAGGAATAGCCGCGGCCGCCGTCCTTGCAGGGCCGCCCCGGGGAGCCATCGGGATCGCGGTTCGACACCGTGCCGGAACCGATGATCGAACCAGCCATGACCCGCCGCGTCTTGGCGAGATGAGCGATAAGCGTGCCAAAATCGAAGGTGCATTCTTCACCCGCCTCGGCCCGGCCGAACGGCTCACCGTTGAGATCGACGTTGAGCACCTGGTTGAGCCGACCACCTGACCAGGCATCGCCGAGTTCGTCCGGCGTGACAAAGACCGGCGAAAAATGGCTCGCCGGCTTTGACTGCACGAAGCCGAAGCCCTTGGCCAGTTCGTCAGGGATCAGGTTGCGCAGCGAAACGTCGTTGACCAAGCCAACCAGACGGATGTGATCGCGCGCAGCCTCCGGCGATACGCCTTGCGGCACGTCACCAGTAACAACGCAGATCTCGGCTTCCATGTCGCAGCCCCAGGCCTCATCAGCCAGGATGATCGGAGCGCGGGCACCGCGCAGGTCATCGCTGCCGCCCTGGTACATCAGCGGATCGTGCCAGAAACTGTCCGGCAGTTCTGCCCCGCGCGCCTTGCGGACCAGCTCGACGTGATTGACGTAGGCCGAACCATCCGCCCACTGGTAAGCACGCGGCAATGGAGCCAGCGCGTCGCGCTCGTGAAAGCGTTCGCGCGGAATGGCGCCATGCTCCAGCTCGGTCGCCAGTGCCCGCAGCACCGGCTCGTGCCGGTCCCAGTCATCCAGAGCGGCCTGAAGCGTTGGGACCAGATGCGATGCATCGGCATACCACGCGAGGTCTGAGCTGACGACTGCAAGGCGCCCGTCGCGTCCACCCGGAAGGCTGGCAAGTTTCATCGGTCAGGTTCCTTTCAGTCGGGCCGCGACGCGGTTTCCAATTCGCCAACCCGCACGTTGATCCGGGCGAGCAGAGTCTTGAACGTGGCCTGCTCACTGGCCGAAAATGGTGCGAACAGGCGCTTTTCCATTTCGAGCGCGAGCGGCATGATTTCGCCATGAACGGCGCT
>JBIIDJ010000030.1:0-24747 GCA_044238415.1 Novosphingobium sp. | reverse complement strand
CCTCCAGGCGCATTACCGCAGCGAGCTGGAGTTCAGCTGGGAAGGGCTGCAGGCCGCACTGGTGCGGCTGAAGCGGATGGTGATGGCTGTTGAGCAACTACGTTCTCAATCGAGTGAATTTCCACCGGACCTTGCATCAAAAATTGAGCCTCACTTTAGAGCTTTGCTGTTGAGCGACTTTGATATCGCAATCAGTGAAGATCTGAACACGCCCAAGGCCCTGCTCGAGTTTGACGAATTCATGTCCGAAAAGGGGCATTCGCCAGACGTGCGACTTGGTGTGATCGAAATTTTGGATTCTGTCCTCGGACTCGATCTCCTCAACCTCACCCGCACCGATCTCCGCATCCGCCCCAAGGCCGCGACCATCACCGAAGCAGAAATCGAAGCCGTGCTGACTCAGCGCAAGGAAGCTCGCGCCGCCAAGGACTTCGCCACTTCCGACCGCCTGCGCGACGAGCTTGCCGCGCAGGGCGTCGAGGTGATGGACGGCGATCCGCTCGGTTGGGATTGGAAGCTGGGCGAGTGAGCGCTTTGGCTGAGGCGGCTTGCCAAGCTGCCTCGCTGCGCTAATCTCGTTGCATGATGCAACTGATTTCCTGGATAGCGCTGGCGCTGGTGCACCTGATGCCGGCGCTGGCCTTCTTTCGTCCGGCGACGCTGACTGCGCTTTATGGCATTCGCGCAGACAACCCGCTGTTCCTTTTGATGCACCACCGCGCCGCGCTGTTCTTGGCGGTGTTCGTCGCCTGCCTGTGGGCGGCATGGCGGCCCGAGGCGCGGCAATTGGCGGGGATTGTCACCGCGATTTCGATGCTGGGCTTTCTGTGGCTATACTGGCGCGCCGGAGCGCCACCGGCCCTGCGTACCATTGCGCTGGTTGACCTGATCGGCCTACCGTTCCTGGCCTTTGCCCTGTGGGGAGCTTTCCGTCCGTCATGACCATCGCCGTCCTGTCCGCCATCGCCCGCCCGATCCTGGAACCGCGCCTGCCCGACTGGATCGAGCCGCGCTGGTTCGCGACGACCGAGGAACTGATGGAGATCGCCGATCAGGCCGAAATCGGCTGGTTCGATCTCTACAAGAAGGAAGACATGGCCCAGGCGGCGCGGCGTGCCGTGCGGCTGAAGTGGCTTAATTCGATCTATGCCGGGCTCGATCACATGCCGCTGGCGCTGCTGCACGAGCGCGGCGTGGTGGTGACCAACGGGGCCGGAATCAACGCCATTACCATCGCTGAATATGTCTTGATGGGGATGCTGACGATCGCGAAGGGCTATCGCGAAGTGGTCCATGCCCAGGACCGCCACGAATGGCTGATGGATTCGCCCGGCAAGCGCGAGCTGTTCGGCAGCAAGGCGCTGCTGCTGGGCATGGGCGCGATCGGATCATTGATTGCCGAGCGGCTGGCCCCCTTCGGCGTCGAGGTGACCAAGGTTCGCCGCACGCCGGGGCCGGATAGTCTGGCGCCGGACCAGTGGCGCGCCAAACTGGGCGAGTTTGATTGGGTGATCCTGGCCGTGCCCGCCACGCCCGAAACCGACGGGATGATCGGAGCAGCCGAGCTGGCGGCGATGAAAAGCGATGCTGTGCTGGTCAACATTGCCCGCGGCGCGGTGGTCGATCAGGATGCGCTGGTGGCTGCGCTGAAGGCGAACCGCATCCACGCCGCCTTCCTCGATGTCACCACGCCTGAGCCGCTGCCGGCTGACCACGAGCTGTGGAGCTTGCCTAACGCGCACGTCACCATGCACCTGTCGGGTCGGGCCCAGGACAAAATGTTCGTCCGTTCGGTCGATCGGTTCCTCGTCAATCTCGAGCGATACCGGAAGGGCGAACCGCTCGAGCCGGTTATGGACCTGACACTGGGATACTAACGCCAGCGCTTAGGCGTCCTCCAGCAGCAGCAGCGCCACCTCGATTTCCATCCGTGGTTCCGGCAGCAAGGCGTGTTCGACCTTGGTAATCGAAGCATCGGCGACCAGTTGGCCAGGCAGGTTGAACTCGTGCTCCGGCAGGGCTTCGATCAGCACCTCGCCGGCTGCGATGGCTGCCAGACCGCTGAACGCCAGCCGGACAGTATGGCGGGTTCCCGCGAAGGTTGCGCTGGCCCAGGGTTGCTCAGTGTGATGGAGCAGCTCCGCTTTGCCCTGAGCCAGGTCAATCAGGGCTGAAAGCAGGGAGAGCCAAGGCCTGCGGGTGGGGCGGTTCTGGCTGTGCAGCGCCTGCTGCAGGCCATTGGGATCATGCAGCATTGCGCGTCTCGCGGTAATTGTTCATGAAATGTTCTACGCGTGAGGCTGTGGCATCGCGCGGGGTGCGGCCATTGCGCAGGTCTTGCACAAAGCGCGGATCGTGCGCGGCAAGGCGCCCGAACTTGGTCCAGGACATTCCAGTTTCGCGGAGGAATTGTTCGATCCGGCGTATCAACATAGGGCGGCCTCCTGTGGGTTTTAACGAATCGTCGAAGGAATAATCCTGTTTTCGGAAGTGAAATCCTACTTGTCTAGGAAAAATACATTCGCTATGTCGTATTGATGGTTACCGCCGATCCGCGCCTGCGCCTGCAACAATTGGCTGCTCAGCATGGCGCCAGCTTGTCCGGCCTGTCCGAGCTTATTGGTCGTAACTCCACCTACTTGCAGCAATTCATCCGCAAAGGCAGCCCGCGCAAGCTGGAAGAGACCGACCGTCGGACGCTCGCCCGGTTTTTTGGCGTCGATGAGGCGGAACTCGGTGCGCCAGAGGAAAATTCCTCCGGATTGCCGATCAAGAGCGGGCGAGGGGACTGGGTCGATCTGCCGCAGCTTGCTCTTGGGGCCTCGGCCGGCGCCGGGCGAGTGGCGCAGGAAGAGGCGCCGATTGGTGCGTTCCGCTTTGCAGCGCGCTGGCTGCGCGAGCAGGGGCTCGATCCGGCTCAGCTCTCTGCGATCCGGGTCGAGGGCGATTCGATGGAAAACACGTTGCGCGATGGTGACGAGATTCTGGTCGATCGGACTCCGCGCCCGCTGCGGGACGGAATACATGTGGTTCGCACCGGTGACAGCCTTCTGGTCAAGCGGCTCGACACCGCCCAGCCGGGACGGATCGTCTTGGTCAGTGATAACCCTGCCTACCGGCCTGTTGAACTCGCCCCGGATGAGGTTGAGGTGATCGGGCGCGTCGTGTGGAAGAGCGGGCGGCTTTAATCGGGTTGCGCTTTGGCGTCATGCGCGCCACATCCGCCGCATGACCGACATCTCCGCCGAGCCGCCGATGCGCGTGGGCATCGTCCCTGTAACTCCGCTGCAGCAGAACTGTTCGCTGATCTGGTGCACGAAAACCATGAAGGGCGCACTGGTCGATCCCGGCGGCGATCTGGATCGGCTGAAGGCGGCAGTGGCCAAGACCGGCGTGACGATCGAAAAGTTGCTCGTCACGCATGGCCATCTCGATCACTGCGGGCAGACCGGCATGCTGGCCAAGGAACTGGGCGTGCCGATCGAGGGGCCGCACGAGGAAGACCGCTTCTGGATTGCCCAGCTGGACGATGACGGGAAGCGCTGGGGCATGCACGCGGAAACCTTCGAGCCCGACCGCTGGCTGGAGGATGGCGACAAGGTAACAGTGGGCGAGCTGGAGCTCGACGTCATTCATTGCCCGGGCCACACGCCCGGCCACGTGGTATTTTATCACGCCCCATCGCGCTTCGCGATTGTCGGCGATGTGCTGTTTCAGGGTTCGATCGGCCGGACCGACTTTCCGCGCGGCAATCACCAGGACCTGATCGATTCGATCACGCAGAAACTCTGGCCATTGGGCGAGGACGTCACTTTCGTGCCGGGCCATGGCCCAACCAGTACTTTTGGTCAGGAACGCAAGACCAACGCCTTCGTCAGTGATTACATTTTAAGCTGACAGTCGCTCCGGCCCAGGACCGGAGCGACCACAGCAATTGGGTTTGGGTGATTACATCCGGCCGAGCACAACCAGCACGGCCACTACGGCCAGACCGAGCAGGGTCAGCATGGTGATCAGGGTGCCGATCATCCGGCCCTTGGCAAAGCTGGTCCCGTCCATTCCCAGGCCGTGGGCCACGCGGCCCAGCATGTAGACGCCACCAACGATGGCCAGCCATTGGCCGCCCTTTTCGGCCAACTCGATCCCGGCGATCAGGAACAGCACCCCGGGGGTGTTCTCGGCAAAGTTGAGCTGGGCGCGCATCCGCCGCTCAAGCAGCTCGTTCCCGCCGGTGCCGATGCTGATTGCAGCCTTGCTGCGCACCTGTCCGCAACGAATCGAAAGCCACAGGTTGATCACGGCGGCAGCAGCGGCCAGTGACAGCGTAGTGGATAGCAACATTGATCTCTCCCCTGTTTCCTCACCGGGAGTGCTGAGGACAGCGCTTGCAACGCTGACGAAATCCGCTATAGGCGCGCCTTCGCAGCCGCCGGTCCCCGGGCCCAGCGCGGCACTTTTAGACGACCATACGAAATTCAGGAACAGGTGCCGCAATGGCTGTCCCCAAGAGAAAAACGACCCCCTCCCGCCGGGGCATGCGCCGCAGCCACGATGCGCTGAAGGTCGAAGCGTTTCACGAATGCTCGAACTGCGGCGAACTGAAGCGCCCGCACAACATTTGCCCGGCCTGTGGGCACTACAACGGTCGCGAAGTCATCGCCGTCGGGCTCTAAGCCCAGCTATCAGGGGTATTGCGCAATGAGCCTGCCGCGTATCGCCATCGATGCGATGGGCGGTGATGAAGGCGTGCGCGTGATGATTGAGGGGGCGGCGCTGGCGCGTCGCCGCCACGACCGCTTTCAGTTCCTGCTGGTTGGTGACGAGGCGCGGATCAAGGCTGCGCTGGAAAATCACCCAAACCTGCGCGCTGCTTCGGAAATCCTCCATTGCGAAGATGTCGTCTCCGGTGACGAGAAGCCGACCCAGGCCCTTCGCCGGGCCAAGACCACCTCGATGGGGCTCGCCATCAACGCGGTGAAGACCGGCGCGGCCGGCGCTGCCGTCAGCGCCGGCAACACTGGCGCATTGATGGCCATGGCCAAACTGGCGCTGCGGACGATGCCCGGGATTGACCGGCCGGCGCTGTCAGCGCTGATGCCGACGCTGGGCGCTAATGACGTCGTAATGTTGGATCTGGGCGCGAACACCGATTGCGACGCCCGCAATCTGGTGCAGTTTGCGATTATGGGCGCGGCCTATTCGCGTATCATTACCGGGCGTGATCGTCCGCGGGTCCGCTTGCTCAACATCGGTAGCGAAGAAACCAAGGGCACCGAAGCGCTGCGCGATGCCGCAGCCCAGCTCAACTCGCACAAGGAACTTTCGCTTCAATTCGATGGTTTTACCGAAGCGGACAAGATCAATCGCGGCGATGTCGATGTGGTGGTGACGGATGGGTTCTCTGGCAATATCGCGCTGAAGGCGATTGAGGGAACCGCCCGCTTTGTGGCTGATTTGCTGCGCCGCTCCTTCGCCAGTTCGCTGCGCTCCAAGATCGGTTTCCTGATCTCGCGGCCGGCCACGGAGCTGCTCAAGCACCATCTCGATCCAAACAATCACAACGGCGCGGTCTTCCTCGGGCTCAATGGCGTGGTGGTAAAGAGCCACGGTTCGGCCTCCGCAGTTGGCGTGGCCAATGCCGTCGCCGTGGCGGCGCGGCTGCTTGAAGAGAACCTGACGGACCGGATCGCTGCCGAACTCGAGCATTTCGGGGCGGAATCCATCCGCAATGGCAAGGCCCGCTCATGACGCGTCGTTCGGTTCTGGTTGGTACCGGGTCCGCGCTGCCGGCGCGCAAGGTGTCCAACGCCGAACTGGCCGAGACTGTCGATACGAGCGACGAGTGGATCGTTGAGCGCAGCGGCATCCGTTTCCGCCATCTGGCCGGTGAGGGCGAAACGACCGCCAGCCTGGCCACTGATGCTGCCCGCGCTGCGCTGACCGCAGCCGGTCTGGAGCCCAGCGACATCGGGCTGATTGTGCTGGCCACCTGCACGCCTGACCAGACCTTCCCGGCCAGCGCGACGATCGTTCAAGACCGGCTCGGCTGCCATGGCGGCATCGCCTTCGACGTTGGCGCGGTTTGCTCGGGGTTCCTCTATGCCCTGGGTGTGGCCGATGCGATGCTGCGTACTGGCGCAGCCGAGCGGGCCCTCGTGATCGGGGCCGAGACGATGAGCCGGATCCTTAACTGGGAAGACCGCACAACTTGCGTGCTGTTCGGCGATGGCGCCGGAGCTATCGTGCTGGAGGCCCGGGATGTGGCTGACGACGGTCCGGGTGTGATCGCCAGCCGGCTCCACGCCGATGGAGCCCATAACGAACTGCTTTATGTCGATGGTGGTCCTTCGACCACGGGTACAGTCGGCCATATCAGGATGAAAGGCCGCGAAGTGTTTCGCCACGCCGTGGTCAATCTGGCGGATGTTCTCGGTGAAGTCCTAGCCGATACGGGCTACACTGCTGCCGATATCGATTGGGTTGTGCCGCATCAGGCCAACCAGCGCATTCTTGACGCCACTGCCAGAAAGCTGGGCCTCCCGCCCGAAAAAGTAGTGGTGACGGTGGACCGTCACGCCAACACCTCAGCCGCATCTGTGCCGCTGGCACTGGATGCCGCGATCCGCGACGGGCGGATCCAGCCGGGCCAACTCATCATGCTCGAAGCGATGGGCGGCGGGTTCACTTGGGGCGCAAGTCTGATCCGCTTCTGAACAGTCTCTCCCCGTTTATGCAGAGATTGTTCCAAATCGACCAGTTTCAAGGGCTTTGATTGCATTCCTGTGATGAGCAGGTATTCTGAAATTAAGTGGTCGCACGGGGGAACCGGGAAGGAGTGTAGGGCTATGCGCTCGATGCAAACATTGACGCGCGCCGATCTGGCGGAAGCAATCAACCGCAAGGTCGGCCTGTCGCGGGCGGAATCGCTATCTATGGTCGAGGCAATTCTCGATCATATGGGCGATGCGCTCGAAAAGGGCGAAAACGTAAAGATTTCAGGCTTTGGCACCTTCCTGCTGCGTGACAAGGCACAGCGGATCGGGCGCAATCCCAAGACAGGCGTTGAAGTTCCGATTACGCCGCGTCGCGTGATGACCTTCCGTGCCAGCCAGATGCTTAAGGACCGGATCGCCAAAGGGTGACCGGTAATGACCTCTTCGCAGGCGACTCGCCCTCTATCGGTTTTGCCGACGGCAAGGCCGAGGGGGCGCTTCGCACCATCGGAGAGGTGGCCAAGGCGCTGGGCATCCGCCAGCATGTTCTGCGGTACTGGGAAGAACAGTTTCCCATGCTCAAACCGCTGAAACGCAGCGGTGGTCGGCGTTATTATCGGCCCGAGGATGTGGCTCTGGTCGAAACGATTGATCGGCTGGTGCACCGCGAAGGCTTCACCCTGCGCGGTGCGCGCCAGGCCCTGAGCAAGGGGAAAACCGCTCCGCCGGTGCCCGCGCCAGTCGCCAAACCGGCAGAATCGGTAGTGGCTGCCGGGTCCGCCCAAGCTAACCCGGTGAATACCAACTTTGCCTTTCGCGCGCGGTTGATCGCGCTGCGCACTACACTGGTCAAGGCGCTGCACGACAGCTAATCCGTCGCTTCAGAGAGCGAGGATCCCCATGACCAAGACCTATGACGCCGATCTGGCGCTGTTCATCAATGGAAGTTGGAAAATCGGTGAGGGCCGGGATCTGTTCCCGGTGGTCGATCCTGCCCGGGGCGAGACCATCGCCGAAGTGCCGCTGGCAACGCCGGCCGATCTGGACGAGGCATTGGCGGCTGCCGAGCGCGGCTTTGCGCTGTGGCGGGCTACGCCGGCAGAACAGCGTGCCGCGGTTCTGACCAAGGCGGCAACACTGCTGCGCGAACGCGCCGATGCCATCGCGACGTTGCTAACTTTGGAGCAGGGCAAGCCGATTGCCGAGGCTCGGTCCGAAGTGATCGGCAGTGCCCAGATTTTTGACTGGTGCGCGGCCGAAGCCACACGGATCTATGGCCGCGTGTTGGTCCGCCCGACCGGCCAGCGCGCCCTGGTCACCAAGCAGCCCGTCGGACCGGTCGCGGCCTTCAGCCCATGGAACTTCCCGGTCTACCTGATGGCCAAGAAGCTCGGCCCGGCGCTCGCCACCGGCTGTTCGGTCGTCGCCAAGCCGCCCGAGGAAACACCAGGCTGCACCGGGGCGCTGGTGCGCTGCCTGCTCGATGCCGGGCTGCCCGCCGATGTGGTGCAACTGGTCCACGGCGTGCCTGATGCGGTCAGCCGCCATCTGCTGGCCTCACCCGTGATCCGCAAGGTCAGCTTCACCGGCTCGGTGCCGGTTGGCAAGCATCTGATGCGACTCGCAGCCGATGGCCTCAAGCGCGTGACGATGGAACTGGGCGGTCATGCCCCGGTGCTGGTCTTCGATGATTGCGATCTGGAAAAGACGCTCGATGTGGTTGTGCCGCAGAAGTTCCGCAATGCGGGCCAGGTCTGTGTCTCGCCTACCCGGTTCTATGTCCAGCAGGGCATTTATGACCGGTTTGTCGAGGGCTTTGCCGCGCGCACTGCCCAGGTTACGACCGGTCACGGGATGGATGCCACCACTCAGATGGGGCCGTTGGCCAATGTCCGTCGTCCAGGCGCGATCGAGGCGCTGGTCAACGATGCCGCTGCCAAGGGCGCGCGCGTTATGGCTGGCGGCGAGCGCGGCAAGGGCGGGTTCTTCTTCCAGCCGACTTTGCTCGCCGACGTACCGGATACGGCTGACATCATGGCCAATGAGCCGTTTGGGCCAGTGGCCGTGGCTGCGCCGTTCTCCCATCTGGATGACGCCCTGGCCAAGGCCAACCGCCTGCCTTACGGACTCGCCGCCTTTGCCTTTACCGAGAACCTGCGCCGCGCGAACCTGCTGGGTGACGGGATCGAAAGCGGCATGGTTGGCATCAACACCTTTGCCATCAGCGCTCAGGATGCGCCGTTCGGCGGGGTAAAGGATTCCGGCTTTGGCAGTGAAGGCGGGATCGAAGGGATGGAAAGCTACCTCGTCACCAAGGCGATCCACCAGGCCTGATTTCGCTCAGTCCAGTAGGCTCTCCAGACCATAGAAGCGCGCAGCAGTTCCGGCATAGAGCGCGCGCTTCTCGCTGTCGCTGGCCCCCAGGGTGAGCCGCTTGAAGGCATTCCACAGGACCGGATAGCTCGCGCCCCACTTGTCGACCGGGTAATTGCTTTCGAACATCGCCCGCTCCGGCCCGAAGGCTTCGATGCAGGTTTCGATGTAGGGCCGCCACATCGCCGCCAACACTTCGGATGACAACCCGGCTTCCGGCCCGTGATCGGGCATGCCGGCAAATGACATGGCGAGGCCGCCAAGCTTGACCGAGACATTCGAGCATTCGGCGATCGCCTTGATCGACGCGCGCCAGGTGTCGAACCGTTCGTGCAGCTTGCCGTGGTATGATCCCATGCCCAGCGGCGTTCCGCAATGGTCCAGCACGATCGGCTGGTTGGGGAAGGCCTTGGCCAGGCTCAGCACATCGCCCAGCTGTGGCTCGAGTAGCCAGGCATCGAAGGTCAGCCCGCGCTTGCCAAGCTCCGCAAAGCCTTCGCGGAAGGTGCTGTCCACGTAAAGCCCGGCGGGATGATGGAAAGGTGGGCCCAGCACATCGGGATCGGCATCCCAGGCGGCGGCATGGCGAATGCCCTTGAATCGTCCGCCACCCGCTGCGTTGAGCGCATCCAGCACGGCGCCAGCCTTGCTCCCCAGCATCAGGTTGGCATGGCCGATGATGGCGGCGCAGGGCCGCGTTGCACCGTAGAGCCCGCTGGCGCCCTGGGCCGCAACGCCGTTCACATATTCAACTTCGCCGACCACTTTCAGAGCATCGTCTGCACCGGCACGGTAGAATGCGCCGCATTCCATGAAGACCGTGCCGATCACGTTGTGACCGCTGGTGATGTCGGCATGCAGTTCGTTGAAGGTGTAATACGGCGATCGGGCGACCGCCGCGATGAAATGGTGATGCGGCTCGGGAAAGGCGGCCATCAGCGGGCGCAGATCCCACAAGTGATGGTGCGGATCGATGATCGGCAGATCGGGCTCAAGGATCGCTTCGCTCACGGGTAACTCCTCTCCGGTTCTCTTTACGATGCAGCTTATGGCCCGATGCGGGTTTGACAAGCGCAGAGCGCATCCGCATTAATCGAGCGATTAAAAATATGTGGATGAGAGGTCGGGACGATGGATTTCGAGCACAGTGACAAGGTCAAGGCCCTGTTGGCCCAGGTCAGCGCTTTCATGGACGAGCACATCTATCCCAACGAACAGGCTTATCACGATTTCGTGACCGATCCCGGCAACCTGTGGCAGGAATGGCCGGGGATGGAGGACCTGAAGGCCAAGGCGAAGGCGCAAGGCCTGTGGAACCTGTTCCTGCCGCACGAATACGGTGCGTTTTCGCCCGGGCTGACCAACCTTGAATATGCTCCGATTGCCGAACTGCTCGGCCGGGTGCCCTGGGCCAGCCAGGTGCTCAATTGCTCGGCACCAGATACGGGCAATATGGAAGTGCTGGCCAAGTATGGCAGCCCGCAGCAGCAGGAAAAGTGGTTGAAGCCGCTGCTCGAAGGGACGATCCGATCGGCCTATGTGATGACCGAGCCGCAGGTCGCTTCGTCCGATGCAACCAACCTCGAGCTGTCGATCACGCCCGATGGCGATCATTATGTACTCAATGGCCGCAAGTGGTGGATCTCCAACGCGATGCACCCGCGATGCATGATCTGGATCGTGATGGGCAAGACCGATTTCAGCGCCCCGCGCCATGCCCAGCATTCACAGATCCTGGTGGAGCCAGACACGCCTGGGATCACCATCGTCCGCCATCTGACCGTCTTCGGATCGCACAATTCACCGGGTGGCGAGTGCGAACTGCGGTTCGACAATGTTCGTGTACCGAAAGAGAACCTGATTCTGGGTGAAGGGCGCGGGTTCGAGATCGCGCAAGGGAGGCTTGGACCAGGCCGCATTCACCATTGTATGCGTTCGATCGGCCAGGCCCAGCGGGCCCTGGAAATCATGGCGCGCCGCGCCGACAGCCGCACCGCTTTTGGCAAGAAGCTGGCCGATCAGTCCTCGATCCGCCAGGACATTGCCAAGAGCTTTTGCGAAATCGAAATGGCCCGCCTGCTGACGCTCAAGGCGGCCGATGCGATGGATCGCTATGGCAACAAGGTGGCCAAGGACCTGATCGCCGCGATCAAGGTGGTTGCACCGCAAATGGCGCAGACGGTCTGTGACCGCGGCATCCAGATGCATGGCGGGATGGGGGTCAGCGGCGATACGCCGATTGCCAGCTTCTTTACGCTCAACCGCTTTGTCCGCATCGCCGACGGTCCGGACGAAGTGCACATGAGCCAGCTCGGTAAGCAGAAGATCAAGGAATATGTAGCGATGAACGAGCGCTAGGGCGATGGCATCCTTGTTCGACTTGTCCGGCAAGGTCGCGCTGGTCACCGGCGGTAACAGCGGCATTGGCCTGGGCATGGCCGAAGGGCTGGCCCAGCACGGCGCGACTGTTGTGATTTGGGGCACTAACGCCGATCGCAATGCCCAGGCGGCGGAGCAGATCCGTCAGCATGGCGGCGAGGTCCGTCATGCTCAGATCGACGTTTCGGACGAGGCAGCAGTAGCGGCTGGCATTGCGTCGATTGTCGCGGAGTTCGGTCGGCTCGACCAGGCCATAGCCAACGCTGGTATCTCGATCCCGCGCAAGAGTCTGTTCGATATCTCGACCGCCGATTTTCAGCGGATCGAGGCAATCAATGTTCACGGCGTACTTTACACTCTGCGCGAGGCGGCGCGGCACATGATCGCGCGACACGAAGCCGGTGATAGTGGTGGCTCACTGGTTGGTATCTCATCCACATCGGCGATCCACGGCGCTGCCCGCAACGAGCATTACGCCGCCACTAAAGGCGCAGTGGTGACGATGATCCGGGCCATGGCGGTCGAACTGGCGCGCTACGACATTACGGCCAACAGCATCCTGCCCGGCTGGACCCGCTCGGGCCTTACCGAGGGGCTGCAAGGCTGGGACAAGTTTACTGACGCGGTGATCAGCCGGGTACCGACGGGCGGCTGGATGGACGGTTCGGACTTTGCTGCAATCGCGGTCTACCTGGCCAGTCGCGGCTCGCGCCATCACACCGGCGATTCGATCGTGATCGACGGGGGCTATACGATCTTTTGACGCCGCCGCGCTGGGTGTCAGCTGCGCGCAGTGCCGTTTGCTGCGCTCAGCACAGCCCGGACCGAGGCTGTGGCTACATCTTCGTCGATCCCGACGCCCCAGATGGTCTTGCCGTCTGGCGCGGTGCATTCAACATAGGCTGCCGCCCGGGCATCGGAACCTGCGCCCATGGCGTGTTCGGAATAGTCCTTCACTTCCAGCTTCACGCCAAAGCTTTCGGCCAGGGTCGCGACGACCGAGCTGATCAGGCCGTTGCCGCGGCCGGAAACAGTCTGTTCCTTGTCATCCACGGCGATCTTGCCTGCAAAGATGCGGGTGCCATCAGGCGCGCGCGACTCCTCGTAGTCGACCAGTTGGAAGTGTTGCGGCGTGTTGAGCTTGTAGGTGCGCTGGAACACGTCCCAAATGTCTTCGGCAAACAGCTCGCGTCCGACTTCGTCAGCCAGATCCTGGACATGGCCGGAAAAGTGCGCCTGCATTTTCTTGGGCAGCTTCAGTCCCTGATCCTGTTCCAGCACCCAGGCGAAGCCACCCTTGCCCGACTGCGAGTTGACGCGGATCACCGCTTCATAGCTGCGGCCCAGGTCGGCCGGATCGATCGGGAGATAGGGCATCTCCCAGGTTTCGTCGTTCTGTTGTTCGCGCGCGGCGAAGCCCTTCTTGATCGCGTCCTGGTGGCTACCCGAAAACGAGGTGTAGACCAGTTCGCCCACGTAAGGATGGCGCGGGTGGATCGGCAGTTGGTTGCAGTATTCCACCGTCTTGGCGATGGCATCGATGTCCGAGAAATCGAGGCCCGGATCGACGCCCTGCGTGTACATGTTCAGCGCCACGGTCACGATGTCGCAGTTGCCGGTGCGCTCGCCGTTGCCAAAGAGGCAGCCTTCGACCCGGTCACCACCGGCCATCAGGCCGAGTTCGCAGGCGGCGATGCCGGTGCCGCGGTCGTTATGGGTGTGGAGCGAAATGACCACCTGGTCACGGTTCGGGATCATCCGCCCGAACAATTCGACCTGGTCGGCATAGACGTTGGGCGTCGCGCATTCGACCGTGGCGGGCAGGTTGAAGATGATCGGCTTCTCTACCGTCGGCTGGAGCACCTCCATCACCGCTGCGCAGACCTCAACCGAGAAATCGACTTCGGCGGTGGAGAAGGTTTCGGGCGAGTATTCGAACTGCCAGTCGGTCCCGTGGTACTTGGCCGCTTGGTCGCGCATCACTTTCGCGCCTTCGATGGCGATCTGCTTGATCTCCTCGCGGCTCATCCCAAAGACGATCCGGCGCCAAGCCGGGGAGACCGCGTTGTAAACGTGAACGATGGCCTTTTCCGCGCCTTCCAGGCTGGCAAAGGTCGTCTCGATCAGGTCGCGGCGCGACTGGGTCAGTACTTGCGGCGTCACGTCCGAAGGGATCCGGCCGGACTTGACCAGCCCGGAAATGAAATCGAAATCGGTCGCGCCGGAAGCGGGGAAGCCCACTTCGATCTCTTTCACGCCCACTTTCAGCAGCAGGTCGAAGAACCGGCTCTTCTTTTCGGCCCCCATCGGGTCGATCAACGCTTGGTTGCCATCGCGAAGGTCAGTGGAAAGCCAGCGCGGAGCCTTTTCGATCACGCGGCTGGGCCACTGCCGGTCGGGCAGGTTGATGGGCGGGAAGGGGCGGTACTTGGCCCCGGGGTTCTTCAGCATGGTCATGGCTTGGTCTCTGCTAGGCTCTGCAATTGTTTGGGTGTGCCGGTAAGTCCCTTGGGCGGTGCTGCGCGCCCGAGGATGGCACGCCCGCTCACGCCCAAGGGCGGATAAGTCGCAGGGTTAGGCCAAGCAGGGTGGTCATGAGCTGAGCCTATGGAGTCTTGGGCCCGGCTTGTAAAGCGGGCAATGTACATTCGTTGCTTTGCCCCCGAACACACGGCAATAGGGTTGCTCAATCCAGTGACCGGAAAGACTGAATGAGATTCGACCAAGCCCGCCTAGACCGCATCCCTGCCTTCCTTAAGGAGCGCTACCTCGATACCGGCAAGCTGCCCCATGCGCAGGTGCTTGTCGCTTATCGTGGCGATATCGAGCACTTTTCATCGCAGGGCGCGGCGCGGGAAGGGCAGGCTGCACAGATTGATGAAAGCACGATCTTCCGCATCGCCTCCATGACCAAGCCGGTCACCTCGGTCGCCTTCATGCAGTTGCTGGAACAGGCCAAAGTCGCGCTTGATACGCCGGTCCACCATGTCTTGCCGGAGTTCAAGGATCTGGCGGTCTATAATGGCGGTGGAGGCGGGGTTGGTTTCCTGACCAAGCCTTGCAAACGGCCGATGCAGATGGTCGATCTGCTGCGCCACACTTCGGGCCTGACCTACGGCTTCCAGCAGCGCACCAACATCGATGCGGCCTATCGCGAAGGCAAGATCGAGAACTGGCACGGCAACCTGACGCTGGATGAATTCATCGCCGCACTCGGCAAGCTGCCGCTGGAATTTTCGCCAGGCACGGCGTGGAACTATTCGGTGTCGACCGACGTCCTGGGGGCCGTGGTGGAACGCCTGTCGGGCCAGAAGCTGCACGACTACTTCGAGCAGCACATCTTCGCGCCGCTCGGGATGGTTGATACCGGCTTCATGGTTCCTGCCGACAAACTCCACCGCTTGCCCGATTGCTATACCATGGCTCCGGGCAAGGGCCGGATCATGTTCGATCGCGGCGGGGAAAGCCTCTGGGCGAAGATGCCGCGGCTGGTTTCAGGCGGCGGCGGGCTGGTTTCGACCTCGCTCGACTATCACCGCTTCAACACCATGCTGCTGAATGGCGGCACCCTGGGCGAGGTCCGGATTCTCTCGCGCAAGTCGATCGAGCTGATGACGCTCAACCACTTGCCCGACGATGGCGATCTGGCCAGCTGGTCCAAGTCGTTGTTCAGCGAAGCGACCAATGCCGGGGTCGGGTTCGGGCTGGGCTTTGCAGTCAATCTCGACCCGGTGCGGACCATGATCCCGGGCTCCGTGGGCGAGTATTACTGGGGCGGGATGTATTCGACTGCCTTTTTCGTCGATCCGGTTGAGGAGATCACCATGGTCTTCATGACCCAGCTTTCGCCGAGCAGCACCTATCCGGTTCGGCGTGAGCTGAAGACGCTGATCTATTCGGCCTTGGCTTGAGGCATCCGAATGAGCGTTGACAGCCTTTACGAGACGATGGGTCTTGTCCGCATCGTCGAGATGAACCCCGAAGGCCGTTCGCGGTTGGAGTATGAGGCGCGGACCAACCAGTGCCACTCCGGCGGAGTGGTGCAGGGCGGCTTTGTGACCGGGTGGATCGATGCCGCCATGGCCCATGCGGTAATCGCCGTATTGGGCGACCAGGTCACGCCGATGAGCCTGGAGATCAAGGTCAGCTTCTTTGCACCGGTGCGGCCGGGGCTGGTCGTAGCGGAAGGCTGGATCGAACGACGCGGCAAGAAGACCGCCTTTGTCGAAGGACACCTGCTGGACGCGTCCGGCAATGTCCTGGCCAAGGGCAACTCGACCGTTACCTTGTTCGATCGCGGCAAGGTTGAAGCTGCCGCCAAGGCGGCCATCGGAGGTTAAGCGCATGACCGAGATCCGCCCTTTCACCCTCGCCATTCCGCAGGCGCAGCTGGACGATCTCCATCTCCGGCTAGACCTCGCACGCTGGCCGGAGAAGGAGCCAGTGGATGACTGGTCGCAAGGCACGCCGTTGGCGGCGCTGCAGGAGCTGGTTGCCTATTGGCGCAAGGGTTATGACTGGCGGCGCTGCGAAGCGCGGCTCAACGCGCTCGGTCAATACAAGACCGAGATCCAGGGCCTGGACATCCATTTCCTGCACGTCCGCTCACCGCGCACCGATGCCGTGCCGCTGGTCATCACGCACGGCTGGCCAGGCTCGGTGATCGAGTTCATGGGCGTGATCGAAGCGCTGACCAATCCGCCTGCAGGTGAACTGGCCTTCCATGTTGTCGCCCCTTCGCTGCCGGGCTTTGGTTTCTCGGGCAAGCCGAGCGAAACCGGCTGGGGTGTGCCCAAAATCGCCTTTGCCTGGGCCGAACTGATGCGGCGGCTGGGTTACAACCGCTGGGTGGCACAGGGCGGTGACTGGGGATCGGCCGTGACCACCGCGATCGGCCTGATCAAGCCGCCAGGGTGCCTGGGCATCCACCTGAACATGCCGATCGCCCGGCCGTTGCCTGAAGACCTCGCCAATCCCTCACCCGCCGAGCAGAAGGCGCTGGCCGCGCTGCAGCATTACCAGGACTGGGATTCGGGTTATTCCAAGCAGCAGAGCACCCGGCCGCAGACCGTAGGGTACGGGCTGGTCGACAGTCCCGTGGGTCTCGCCGGCTGGATCTTCGAGAAGATGTGGGCCTGGACCGACAATGCTGGATCGCCCTTCGATGCGCTGAGCCGCGATGCCATTCTCGACAACATCATGCTGTACTGGCTGCCCGGCAACGGAGCCTCGGCCGCGCGGCTCTACTGGGAGAGCTTCAATGCCTTCGCCCCGGTGGAAATCGAGCTGCCGGCGGCAGTCAGCGCCTATCCGCGCGAAATCCTGCCTACGCCGCGCAAATGGGCCGAGCGCAGCCTGAAAAAGCTGGTCCACTGGGGTGATATGGAAAAAGGCGGCCACTTTGCCGCATGGGAACAGCCCGAAGCCTTCGTGGGCGAACTGCGCACGGCCTTTGGCAAGATGGTCTAGCGCGCCGCCCCGAAACAGGCCGGGGCGGCGCACCTAACGCTCAGTTCTTATCCTGATCCACCAGCTTGTTAGCGCCGATCCACGGCATCATGGCGCGCAGCGCGGCGCCGGTCTGCTCGATCGGATGGGCGGCAGCAGCCTTGCGGGCGGCCTTCAGTTCCGGCTGGCCGGCGCGGTTGTCGAGCACGAAATTCTTCACGAAGCGGCCCGACTGGATATCGGCCAGCACGCGCTTCATTTCGGCCTTGGTTTCGGCGGTGATGATGCGCGGACCGGTGGTGATGTCGCCGTATTCGGCGGTATTGCTGATCGAATAGCGCATGTTGGCGATCCCGCCTTCATAGAGCAGGTCGACGATCAGCTTGGTTTCGTGGAGGCACTCGAAATAGGCCATTTCCGGCGCGTAACCGGCTTCGACCAGGGTTTCGAACCCGGCTTGGATCAGGTGGGTGATCCCGCCGCACAGCACGGCCTGCTCACCGAACAGGTCGGTTTCGCATTCTTCCTTGAAGTTGGTTTCGATGATGCCCGAGCGGCCACCGCCAACGCCCGAGGCATAGGCCAGCGCCACGTCCAGCGCATTGCCGGTCGCGTCCTGGTGGACGGCGACCAGGCACGGCACGCCGCCGCCCTTCAGATATTCGCCGCGCACGGTGTGGCCGGGGCCCTTGGGTGCGATCATGATCACGTCGATGTCGGCCGGGGCCTCGATCAGCCCGAAGTGGATGTTGAGGCCGTGGGCAAAGGCAAGCGCCGAACCGGGGCGCAGATTGCCCTTGATGTCATCGGCCCAGATCGCGGCCTGGTGCTCGTCAGGGGCAAGGATCATCAGGATATCGGCCCAGGCGGCGGCTTCCTTGTTGGGCAGCACCTTGAAGCCGGCGGCTTCGGCCTTGCGGGCGCTGGCCGAACCGGGCCGCAGCGCAATCGCCACGTCCTTGACTCCGCTGTCGCGCAGGTTCTGGGCATGGGCGTGGCCCTGGCTGCCATAGCCCAGCACGGCGATCTTCTTGCCCGTGACCAGGTTCAGGTCGCAATCGGCGTCGTAGTAAACCTTCATGTCAGTCCCATTCTCTTGCAGTGCGCCCGTCTCCGCCGGGCTGGAGTTTTGTAAAAAGTCAGACCGCTTCGGCCCCGCGCATCATGCCGACCACCCCGGTCCGGCCCACTTCGACCAGCCCCAACTCGCGCATCAGGCTGACGAAGCGATCGATCTTGTCCGGTGCACCGGTCAGTTCGAAGATGAAACTGCTGGTCGTCGTATCGACCACGCTTGCGCGGAACACGTCGGCCAGGCGTAGCGCCTCTACCCGGGCCTCGCCCGTACCGGCCACCTTGACCAGAGCCAGCTCGCGCTCGACGTGGGCCCCGGCCTCGGTCAGGTCGATCACCTTGTGAACCGGTACAAGCCGTTCCAACTGGGCATGGATCTGGTCGATTACCTGCGGCGGGCCGTGGGTAACGATGGTGATCCGGCTGACCGCGTGGTTCTCGGTAATGTCGGCCACGGTCAGGCTGTCGATGTTATAACCGCGCGCGGTGAACAGGCCGGCGATCTTGGCCAGGATTCCGGCTTCGTTGTCGACCGTGATGGTCAGGACATGGCGTTCTGACGCCTGCTGTTTGATCTTCATCATCGGAGCGTCCCTTACACCAACGCCTTGGCTTCATCGTCCATGGTCCCGGCAACCTGGTCCCCATAGAGGATCATGTCGGTGTGCGCGGCGCCGCTGGGGATCATCGGGAAGCAGTTGGCTTCCTTGTGGACCAGGCAATCGACGATCACTGGCCCCGGATGGTCGATCATGGCCTGGATACCAGCATCCAGTTGGCCTTCATTCTCGATCCGAATGCCCTTCCAGCCATAGGCCTCGGCCAGCTTCACGAAATCGGGCAGGCTGTCCGAATAGCTTTCCGAATAGCGGCTTTCATAGGTCAGCTCCTGCCACTGGCGGACCATGCCCATCCATTCGTTGTTGAGGATGAAGACTTTGACCGGCAGGCGATACTGCGTGGCCGTCCCCAGTTCCTGAATGTTCATCTGGATCGATGCATCGCCGGCAATGTCGATCACCAGGCTGTCCGGATTGCCCAACTGTGCGCCGATCGCTGCGGGCAGGCCATAACCCATTGTTCCGAGCCCGCCCGAGGTGAGCCACTTGTTCGGCGCGAAGAAGGGGAAGTACTGCGCCGCCCACATCTGATGCTGGCCCACTTCGGTGGAGATCACCGGATTGCGGTGCCTGGTCAGCTCATACAACCGCTCGATTGCCAGTTGCGGCATGATCGCTTGCGGATTGGCCGGATAGGCCAGGCTCTGGCGCGCGCGCCAGCCATTGATGCGCGATTTCCACTCGGTCAGGTCCTGGGCCTTGCGGTCGCCCCAAGCGTCGAGCAACTGTTCCAGCACCGCCGCGCAATCGCCCAGGATCGGCAGGTCGACTGGCACCGTCTTGTTGAACGAGGAGCGGTCGATATCGATGTGGATCTTGGTCGAATGGGGCGAGAAGGCATCGAGCCGTCCGGTCACCCGGTCATCGAACCGCGCGCCCACGCAGACAATCAGGTCCGCCTTGTTCATCGCCATGTTTGATTCGTAGGTGCCGTGCATGCCCAGCATGCCCAGCCAGTCGGCATGGTCGGCCGGGAAGGCGCCCAAACCCATCAGCGTGGAGGTAACCGGCGCGCCGGTCTTTTCCTGCAATTCACGCAGTAGTTCGGTGGCGCGCGGGCCAGAATTGATCACGCCGCCACCGGTATAGAGGATCGGCGCGCGGGCATTGGCGATCAGTTCGATCGCGCGGGCAATGTCCTTGTCTGTCCCGCGCAGGGTAGGCGAGTAACGGTTGCGGCGCTGCGGGGCGCCGTGGCTGAAGCTGGCGACCGCTACCTGGACGTCCTTCGGGATATCGATCACGACTGGGCCGGGGCGGCCCTCTGTGGCGATCTGGAAGGCCTCCTCGATGGTCGCGGCCAGCTCGGCCGGGTCCTTCACCAAGTAATTGTGTTTGGTGCAGTGGCGGGTGATGCCAACGGTATCGGCCTCCTGGAAGGCGTCCGAGCCGATCAGGCCGGTGGCGACCTGGCCGGTGATGACGACCAGGGGAATCGAATCCATGAAGGCATCGGCAATACCGGTCACTGCATTGGTTGCACCGGGGCCTGAGGTGACCAGCACCACGCCGGGCTTGCCGGTGGAGCGGGCATAGCCTTCGGCCGCATGGGCCGCGCCAGCCTCGTGCCGAACCAGAATGTGGCGGATGCGCGGATCGGCGAACAGTGCATCGTAAATCGGCAGTACGGCTCCGCCCGGATAGCCGAACACGAATTCGACCCCCTGCCGAACCAGGCTTTCCACCAGGATGGATGCGCCGCTGCGCTCTTCGCTCACCGTATCAGTTCCTTGTCCAAGGTCCGGAAAGAACCGACCCGGCACAGCTGACTGTACCGGGTCGCCCTCTCCAACTCGCACAGGCTGCCATAGGGCAGCAAGTGGGGCCGCCCTATGAGACAGGAAATATCGTGTCAAGCATTAATCGCGCAATAATGATGCAAAGTGATCTTCAAGGACGACATTTATGGACTCCGTGCGCGCCCATTCTGACGGTGGTTGGCGGCGGAACCAGGTGAACTGCCGTTTGGCATAATTGCGGGTTGCCTGCTGTGCGTTCGCTTCCGCCTCGGCCAGGGACCATTCTCCGCGCAGGTAGCCAGCGAGTTCGGGTACGCCGATCGCCCGCATCACCGGCAGATCGGGATCGAGCCCCCGCGCCAGCAGCGCTTCAACCTCTTGGACTGCGCCGTGCTGGATCATGAGCGAAAAGCGACGGTCACAGCGCGCGTAAAGCCAGTCGCGATCCGGCAGCAGGATCAGCGGATGCAGCGTGATCTGATCGCCAATTCCGCCCTCGTGCCGCGTCTGCCAATAGGCGAGTGGCTTGCCGGTTGAGCGCACAACCTCAAGCGCGCGGGCAACCCGCGCACCGTCGTTGGGGGCCAGGCGGGCTGCGCGCAGCGGATCAGCCAGCGCCAATTCGGCATGGGCCTGAGCCACCGGCATGGCGCGGACCTCGGTCCGGATCTCGGGTTCGATCGGTGGAACGGGCGCAATCCCGTCGAGCAGGGTGCGCAGGTAAAGGCCGGTACCGCCGACGAGGATGGGCACGGCCTCTGCCGCATGGACCTCAGCGATAACCTGGCGAGCTGTATCGGCCCAGTCAGCAGCGGAACAGGCCTGGGCACCATCCCATTCGCCGAACAGCATGTGGGGCACCTCGAGCACATCGGTTTTCGCCGGGCGGGCGCTCAGTACCGCCAGATCGGCGTAGACCTGCGCGCTGTCGGCATTGATCACCACGGCCTGCTGGCCGCGCTGGTGCAGGGTGAGGGCCAGCTTGACCGCCAGATCGCTCTTGCCGCTGGCGGTCGGCCCTGCAATGAGCGCGACCGGCGGCTTGCCGCTTCGCGAATCCGCAAGGAAAGTTTCAGTGCCCATCGCCCGCTTGATAGCAGAACCAGCCGTCTTGTCCGCTGACCTTAGTGCGGGGGTCCATGCGCTGGAACGCGCTGGGATTCGTGTACTTTCCGCCGATCCACTCACTCAGGTGGAAGAGGTTGTCCATTTTGCGCTGGAAGGCGGCGATGCCGCAACCGTCCGGCGGGTGCTGGAGAGGCAGTTCGATCCAGCCGACCTGCTGGTGACCGAATTGGTGCCGCAAGTCCCGCAAGTGTTCGTCTCCGATATGGATTCGACCATGATCCAGGCCGAATGCATCGATGAATTGGCCGATTTTGCCGGACTCAAGGACCAGATTGCCGGGATCACGGAGCGCGCGATGCAGGGCGAGCTCGACTTTGCCGAGGCACTGACCGAGCGGGTCCGGCTACTCGGCGGACTGGCGGAAGGGGCTATTGCCCAGTGTCTGGCTGAGCGGGTTCCGCCAATGGCCGGCGCAGCCACGCTGGTGGCAACGCTCAAGGATCATGGCTGCTATACCGTGCTGGTGACCGGCGGCTTTCATCAGTTTGCCGATCCGGTGGCCGATTTGCTTGGGTTTGAACGGGTGGTGGCCAACCGGCTGGCTGTGCAGCATGGTGCGCTGACCGGCGGCCTGGTCGGCGGGATCGTCGATAGCTCGGTCAAGGAGCAGGTGCTCCGAGAGGAAGTGACACTGCGCGGTGGGCCAAGCCTGGCCACCGGCGACGGAGCCAATGACATTCCGATGCTGCGCGCTGCGGACTATGGCGTGGCCTATCACGCCAAACCAAAGGCGCGGGAGGCGGCGCACGGTTATGTTGCGGCGGGCGATCTGACCAGCGTGCTGCTGCTGCTTGGTATTCCGCGCGGCGACTGGATCGCCGCCTAGCCGCGCCGGGTCTTGCGCCAGGCTGCAAACCGGAGTCCGGCGGCGAGCAGGCACAGCGTCGTGCCGACCAGGCCGGTAACCATCGTTTCCTCGACCGGGATGCGCTTGGCATAGGCCAGGGTAAACACCAGCCAGATCACGTGAATGCCGGTGCGGTGGAGCCGCTTCCAATTCGCTCCCAGCGCCTTCATCGCCGCATCGCTGGATGTTACAGCCATGGCGAGGAGGGCGCCATAGGCCACCGCACCCGGGGCCAGCAAGGTCAGGCTGTCCCCGCGGGTGGTGACGGCCATGTACAGCGCGTAGAAGTGGATCGTGTGGGTAATGGCAAAGGCCAGTCCCCACCAGCGCCGGTCCCGGACGAGGACCTTGGTGCTGGGCGAGGGTGCCAGGCGCAGGAGACTGGAGGCGGCATAGGTTAGGAGGAAGAGTGGCAGGCCAACCCTGGCCGTGTAGCGGGCGGCCAGGTTCCACGAATCGGCCTGACTCGTGCCCTGGGCAAGCCCCAGGAACAGCGCGCCGACGCCGATTAAGGCGGCCAAGGCCAGCGGCCAGCGGCGACTTAAAATGCTCATGGGTTCCTCCGGAAGCGGCGCGCTGGTTACTGGATCTGCATCTGATTTGCGAGATACCGGGACATCGCTTAAGTCGTATTGACACCCATGTAAGCTAATGACAGATAGGCGTTATGGACAGCCTTGCCCCCGCCGCGCAGTTCGCCGGTTCTGAGCCTTCCGCTGCCGATGTCGCTGCGGACCTGCCGATCTTTGACGAGCGCCGCCCCGCGCTGAAACGGAACATCCCGAAGGCCTGGCGACACTTCAAGGAACTGGTGAAGGACAAGGAGAACACCAAAGAGGTGTTCTATATCTTTGAAGCGCTGCCGTGGACGGGGCTGCGCGCCGCTGCAGAGAGCTTCCTGCGCTCGGAACGGGGTCAGGCGCTGCGCAAGAGCGAGCCCTATCTGCCGCCGATGCTTGATGACCATGCCGCGCTCCGTCGCCTGCCCAAGGGCAGTCTGGCTCACGCCTATTGCGATTTCATGGAGCGCGAGGGGCTGACCGCCCAGGGTCTCGTGGACGAGTTCGAACAGTTCGCCGCCGGGCGGGAGCGATTCCAAGACCAGATGGAATGGTACTACAACCGGATGCGCGACACGCATGATCTCAACCACGTGCTGACCGGGTTTGGCCGCGATGCGCTGGGCGAACAATGCGTTCTGGCCTTCACCTACAGCCAGCAGCCGAGCCCAGGGCACCTGCTGCTGGGTTACGCAGGCGGGCTTGAGCTGAAGAAGCGGATCAAAAGCGCGGCACCGGTCCTGCGGGCAGTGCGCGAAGGGCAGCGCCTGGGCAAGGCCTGCCCGCGACTGGTCGAGCAGCCGATCCGCGAGTTGCTGGCCCTGCCGCTCGAAGAAGCCCGTCGCCGGCTAAACATCGCTCCGGCGCGGCATTATCAGAAGGCGCACCAAGTCTGGCGCAGCATGGGAATCGATCCCTATGACTTGCTTGGGATTGAAGCGGCCAAGAAGGACAAGGCCAAGCTTGCCGCCTGACGCTAGCGCAGGTCCTTGCGAATCACGAGCTTGAGCCCGGACCAGGCTGCATCCACTGCGCAGACCTTGGTATCGACCAGCCCGAGCGGCAATGCCAGTTCTCGGATTGTGTCCTCGGTAATGTCAGTCGGAACTTTCGCCGCTTGCTTGGGCCAGCTGATCCAGATCTGGCCATCCACGGCAATCTGATCGCGCAGCACGGCTAGTCGCGCAGCCAGCACGGTGCGCTCGGTCACGAACAGGTGGGCCGCATCGATCCCTTCGGCGGGATCGGCCACAAAGCGCAATTCCAGCGCATACTCGTCGATTTCGTCGGCAACGCTTTCAGGCATGGCCTCGAACCATACCCGCATCCCGTCGCGCAGGTTCAGCTTCTTGGCGAGCGGCGTGCCGGAATAGCCCGCCTCCGGCACGGTCAGGCTTCCATCCAGTCGCGGAAGAAGGCTTCGTTGGCTTCGCGTAAGGTGCTTAGCGCCAATTCCGGATAGACGGCCGTTTCACCCTTGCACAGCGCCAGGGTTTCCCCGCCGGTCCAACCAATGAAGCAGCACCGGATTCCGCTGTCGCGCGCCAGCTTCTCGACCGCGTCAGTATCAAACCGCTCGGTTACGATGTAGCGCGCCTGGGTCTCGCCAAACAACGACCAGGCGTGCTGTTCGCGCTCGCTTGCCATGCGGCTTTCAAAGGCGGCCAGCTCCAGCCGCGCACCCACATTGCCGGCAAGGGCCATCTCTGCAACCGCTACCAGTGCGCCGCCATCGGCGACATCGTGGACCGCCGTGACCAGTCCGTCTGCGATCAGCTGCCGAACGAATTCACCATGACGCCGTTCGGCAGCCAGATCGACGGTCGGCGGTGGACCTGCTTCCCGGCCGTGGATTTCCCGCAGCCA
>JBIIDJ010000111.1:0-7489 GCA_044238415.1 Novosphingobium sp. | reverse complement strand
TTTCATGCGGAAATACTAGCCACTCCTCGGTCCGATGGACGAAATAGTCCGGCACCATGTCGGTCTGGTTGCGGCTGGGCTTGTAATAGGCCGTGGCAACCTTAACCGTTTGCGGCATGTTGTGCCGGCACCGCACCTTGAGTTCGCGCAGGAATGCCTCAACCGAACGACCGGTATCGAACACGTCATCAATAACCAGCAAACGGTCTTCCGGGTTCAGGACGTCGATAAGATAGCCCAAGGCATAGACCCGCACTTCCTTGTCCTGCTTGTCGATGCCCGAATAGCTGGCCGTGCGGATCGCGATATGATCGGTCTCCACTCCTCGATAGGCGAGCAGCTCCTGTACTGCGATTCCTACCGGCGCCCCGCCGCGCCAGATGCCGACGATGTGGGTGGGTACAAAACCGGAATCGAGTACTTGGTTGGCCAGCGCGAAACTGTCTTCCAGCAGCCGGTCGGCAGTCAGATAAACTTTATCGACCACCGGCCACCTCCGCGATCTCGGCCAGGTGCTGGATCTGATCGGCCATGGGCAAAAATGATCCGGTAAAGCTGTTTTCGACCAACTTGACGATTTCGGCCTCCGACAAGTCGAGCGCATCAGCAATCGCGCGGAAGTTGTCGTTGATATAGCCGCCAAAATAGGCTGGATCATCCGAATTGACCGTGGCCTTCAGGCTCAGGTCCAGCATCCGCCGGACCGGACTTTCGGCAATGTCCCCGATCACGCAGAGTCGCAGGTTGGAGAGCGGGCAAACCGTCAGGGTCAGTCCTTCGTCAGCGATCCGTTGCACCAGCGCCGCATCTTCCAGCGCGCGATTGCCGTGGTCGATCCGCTCGACTTCAAGCAGATCGAGCGCTTCGTGAACGTACTCGGGTGGCCCCTCTTCGCCCGCATGGGCCGTCACATGCAACCCTAGCTCCCGTGCCTTGGCAAAGACCCGTTGGAACTTGGCTGGCGGATGGCCAACTTCGGATGAATCGAGCCCGACGCCATGAATGCGGTGAAGGTGCGGCAAGGCCTGCTCGAGCGTGGCAAAGGCCTCGTCCTCACTGAGGTGACGCAGGAAGCACATGATCAGGCGGTAACTGATGCCCAGTTCCGCCTCGCCCTGTTTGAGAGCCCGTTCGATCCCGTCCACCACCGTGTCAAAGGCTACGCCCCGTTCCGTGTGCCCCTGCGGATCGAAGAATATCTCGACGTGCCGGACATTATCGTCCGCCGCTCGCTCCAGATAGGCCCAGGTGAGGTCGTAAAAGTCCTGTTCGGTCAGGAGCACCGACATGCCCTGATAGTAGATGTCCAGAAAGTCCTGCAGATTGGAAAAGGAATAGGCGGCGCGGACTGCCTCAACCGAATCGAATGGAATCGACACACCGTTGCGCCGGGCCAACGCGAAGAGCAGCTCGGGCTCGAGCGAGCCTTCGATATGGAGGTGAAGTTCGGCCTTGGGCAGCCGAGCGATCAAAGCATTGCGGGCTGGATTCGTCATGGATTGACGCTGGACCGGGGAAGCGCCCCGGTCAACCGCTTGCCCTGCCCTTGCCCTGCGTTCCAGTTCCGTTCTATCGCGGTGAATATGTCCGGCGCTGCTTTGCCCCTGCCCGCGATCCATGCCAGCCATTCCGGCTGCTGGCTGCGTGACAGCCACGGGGCAACCAAGGCGGTCGGCAAGGGTGAGGCGATTATCGCCGCCGCCGATACACCACTGCTGCTGCTCAATGCCCCGCTGGTGGCAACCCGGCTCGGCTATCCGGACCTGTCCGGGCTCGACTTGCTTGAGCTGTTCGCTTTCATCCATCCTGCCCGGTTTGTCGTGCCGACCCCCAAGGGCCTGGCTCATGCGTTGGACCTGCCCGAGCCGGAGGGTGACGACGCGGTACCGGCCCTGCTGCAGATCGCTGCCGAAGCACTGCTATCCACCTGTAACGACCCCACCTGGCCGCAACGCGAAGGCGCATGGAGCGCGCTTCAAAACCTCGCCCGACTGCGTTGGCCGTGGGCCCCGTTGCTTGGCGCCCGGCTGACCCCGCCGGACAAGGCCGAACGCTGGCTGTTTGCGCGGCTGCCGGAATGGGAAGAGGCGCCCGAACGGCCGCAGCCCGCCCAAGTCGAAGTTGACGCGGCAACGGTAGCGGCGCGTCTGGCCGAGCTTACTGGCCAGGGTGCCGAGGCGCGCCCTGCCCAGGTCAGTTATGCCAGCGAGGCCGCGGCGGTCTTTGCACCGCGCCGCCGTGAGGGTCAGCCGCATTTGTTGCTGGCCCAGGCCGGTACGGGCATTGGCAAGACGCTCGGCTATCTCGCGCCAGCCTCGGTGTGGGCCGGGCAATCGGGCGGGACGGTCTGGGTTTCGACCTATACCAAGGCGCTGCAACGCCAGCTTCGCCGTGAAAGCCGGCGGGCCTGGCCGACGACGCGTGGCGACGGCTCACAACCCGTAGTGGTGCGCAAAGGACGCGAGAATTACCTGTGTTTGCTGAACCTTGAGGATGCTTTGCAGGGCGGATTCGCCGGTCGCGCAGCGATCCTGGCACAGTTGGTGGCGCGCTGGGCGGCTTACTCGCAAGATGGCGACATGATCGGCGGGGACTTGCCCGGCTGGCTGGGCACGCTGTTCCGCCAACGGGGTATCAAGGCCCTGACCGACCAGCGCGGCGAATGTGTCTATGCTGGCTGCCCGCATTACCGGAAGTGTTTCATCGAGCGAGCCGCCCGCGCCTCGGCCCAGGCTCATCTGGTGATTGCCAACCATGCGCTGGTAATGGTCAACGCTGCGCGCGGGCGTGATCATGCCCAGCGCCCGACCCGGCTGGTCTTCGATGAAGGCCACCATGTCTTCGAAGCTGCGGATTCGACCTTTGCCGCTGCGCTGACCGGTGCGGAGACAATCGAACTGCGCCGGTGGGTGATCGGACCGGAACGCGGCGCCAAGGGGCGTCGCCGCGGTCTGTCCGCCCGGCTGGCCGATGTCGCCAGTTATGACGAGGCCGGAGCCAAGGCGATTGCCGCCGCAGTGCGTGCGGCCGAAGCCCTACCCGGTGATGGCTGGCTCCAGCGCCTGGAAGAAAATGCCCCCTCCGGACCGCTGGAGGCGCTGTTTGCCGCAGTGCGCGCCCTGGTCCACGCTCGCGACGAAAGCAGCGGACTGGATGCAGGTTACGGATTGGAGACCGAAGCTGCCCAGCTTGACGGTGCTTTTGTCGAACGCGCCATGGCGGCGCAGGAAGCCCTGGCCGATCTGCGCACCCCGCTATTGCGGCTGGCCGTCCGGCTGGAAGCGGTGCTGGCCGATCCGCCCGACTGGCTCGATGGATCTGGCCGGGCGCGGATCGAGGGTGCGCGTCATTCGTTGGCCTGGCGGATTGACTTGCTCGGAGCCTGGGAGGCCCTGCTCGAGCGGCTGGGCGGCCCGGCCGATCCGGAATTCGTCGACTGGCTGGCAGTCGAGCGCAGCGATGCCCGCGAATTCGATGTCGGCATTCACCGCCGCTGGCTCGATCCGATGAAGCCCTTCGCCCGCACGGTGCTGGAAGGCGCGCATGGGGTAATGATCACTTCGGCCACACTGCGTGACGGAGCGGACTGGGACACGGCCGTGGCGCGCAGCGGCGCCAGCGCGCTGGACCTCGCGCCGCGCCTGTCCAGTTTCGACAGTCCGTTCGATTATGCAGCCCAGGCGGAGGTCTTGATTGTCACCGACGTCCCGCGCGGCGATCTTGCCGCGCTGGCCGGCGCCTATGGCCGGCTGATCGAGGCTTCGGGGGGCGGCGCGCTCGGCCTCTTTACTGCCATCCGTCGGCTGCGTGCGGTCCATGGCCGGATCGCTGACCGGCTGGCGCGGGGCGGCTTGCCGCTTTACGCCCAGCATGTCGATCCGATCGACACCGGCACCCTGGTGGACATCTTCCGCGACGATCCGCGCGCCAGCCTTCTGGGCACCGATGCGCTGCGCGATGGGGTGGACGTGCCAGGCCATTCACTGCGGCTGGTGGTGATGGAGCAGGTGCCCTGGCCCAAGCCTTCAATCCTTCACCGTGCCCGGCGGCTGGCCGGCGGTGGCAGCGCTTATGATGATCAGATCATTCGGGCCCGGCTGGCCCAGGCCTTTGGTCGGCTGATCCGCAGCCGTGAAGATCGAGGTCACTTCGTGGTGCTGTCCTCTGCATTCCCCAGCCGCTTGCTGTCCGCTTTCCCCACGGGCACCCCAATTGTGCGTCTGACGCTTGCCGAGGCTTTACAACGGGTCAGCGCCGGTGTTTCTGGCGTTCAGGTCCCTAATGAGAGTACACTGTGAAAATTCTCGGCCTGTTCCGCCACGCCAAATCCGACTGGGGTGACCCACGCGCACGTGATTTCGATCGGCCGCTGAACGAGCGCGGCAAGGCCGGAGCCGAAGTGATGGGCCGGCATATCCATGATCATGGCGTCCGGTGGGGCCGCATTCTCTCATCCCCGGCAATTCGTTGCGCCGAAACGATCGAGCTGGCCTGCGCGGCAGTCGGCCAGCCGGTACTGGTCAACTGGGATCGGCGCATCTACCTGGCCAGCAGCGCCACACTGGCCGATGTGCTGCGCGATGCCGAGGGCGATCCGCCATCGATCCTGATGGTCGGGCATAACCCCGGCCTTGAAGATCTGATTTTCGATCTGGTGCCAGACGATGGCTCCAGCCCGCTGCGCGACCAGGTCGAGGAAAAATTTCCGACCGCCACCTACGCCGTGCTGGAGCTGGCGATTGATCGGTGGTCCGACCTTGCAGATGGCTGCGGTCGGCTGGTCCATCTGGTTCGTCCGCGTGATCTTGATCCGGCACTCGGACCCGGGTTCTAACCCCGCAGCGGCAATGCCTTGCCAAGCGGCCGACCAGTGCTAATGAGCAACTTAACTGATCGATTAAGCACTTTCGGAGAGAGTTCACCATGTCGCTTCCCGCCCCGTTCAATCGCCTGCGTCTGCCCGTAATCGGTTCGCCGCTGTTCATTATTTCCGGGCCGGAACTGGTTATCGCGCAGTGCAAGGCGGGGATCATCGGCAGCTTTCCAGCGCTTAACGCCCGCCCCTCAGGCGTGCTGGATGAATGGCTGCACCAGATCACCGAGGAACTGGCCGCTCACAATCGCGACAATCCGGATCGGCCGGCGGCGCCCTATGCGGTCAACCAGATCGTCCACAAGTCGAACAACCGGCTTGAGGAGGACATGGAGGTCTGCGCCAAGTGGCAGGTGCCGATGACCATTACCTCGCTCGGTGCGCGTGAAGACATCAACAATGCAGTCCACGCCTGGGGCGGGATTGTGCTGCATGACGTGATTACGGACCGCTTTGCCCGCAAGGCGATCGAAAAGGGTGCCGATGGCCTGATCCCCGTCGCTGCCGGGGCTGGTGGCCATGCCGGCACGCTCTCCCCCTTCGCGCTTATGCAGGAAATCCGCGAGTGGTTTGGCGGCTTGGTCGCGCTGTCCGGTTCGATCGCCTGTGGCCGCTCGATCCTGGCCGCCCAGGCGATGGGGGCGGACTTCGCCTATATCGGCAGCCCCTGGATCGCCACGACCGAGGCCCGCGCGGCTGAAGGCTACAAGACGGCCATCGTTGAAGGCCGGGCGGATGACATCGTCTATTCGAACCTGTTCACCGGGGTGCACGGCAATTATCTGCGGCCCTCGATAGTCGCGGCCGGGCTTGATCCGGACAACCTGCCCGAAAGCGATCCCAGCAAGATGAACTTTGGCTCGGGCGGCAACACCGAAGCCAAGGCTTGGAAGGACATCTGGGGTTCGGGCCAGGGTATCGGCGCGGTGAAGGCCGTGGACTCGGTTGCCGACCGGGTCGACCGTCTGGAAGCCGAGTACAATCAGGCCCGCACCGAACTGGCTGCCAAGGCCCGGATGACTTTGGCCTAGGCACCAGCGCCTATTCGTCAGCGGTGGCTGGCCAGAGCTCGGCCACCAGGGCGTCCAGTTCGGTAAAGTCCGTCCCGCTACCCAGCGGATCGCGGCGGTTAAGTTGCAACCGCCGCCGCTGATCAAGCAGGCGGCGGCGCAGCGCCCGCTGCAACAGTTCCAGCCGCGCCAGGGCATCAACCAGCGCGGCCTCTGGCGCGGTGCGCCGCGCGCTGGACCAGGCTGCCTCGATCTGCCCCACCCGCTCGCTTACCAGCTGGTTGTAGCGGTTATGGGGCCCGCGATGCAGCGGCAAGCCGATCCGCAGGGCCGAATGATCATTGGCCGGAAGCAACAGGCCGTTGCTGCGAAAGTCATCGAACCGCAGGCGTTCTCGGCCCAGCGCCCTAAACAGGCCCAGCGTGCCGGCCTGGCGCAGCAACTGCAGCGGCAGGATGTGGTGGCGTTGCAAGCCGGCGTTGTATCCCGTCTGGTCGCGCCGATTGACGGCGCGGAACGATAACCAGCTGCGGTTTCCCGCCGGCGGCCCGGTCATCGGGTCCGATCTGTGTCGCGGACGATGGCCCGCAGCTGGGTGCCCTCTCGCACTGGAACCACCAGTACGGACTGCCCCTCCGGACTGACAAAGTCCTGTCCTTCAGTCAGCGGTCCACGCTGCACCAGTTCATGGATCAGTCGCACGGCAATCCGCGCCATGGCAGCGGCGGACAAGTGCTTGTCCGGCTCAAACCGCAGTTCCTGCCCCGTGATCAGTGCTAGACCGTGCGAGACAAGCGCTCCATTGCCCTCCCGTTCGATCGAGGTCAGCGCTAGCGCCGGGAACGCGCCGCCCGCCAGCCAATCAGACACCGCCCGCACAAATTGGTCTGGCGCGACCCAGCTATGCGCCGGAGTCCAGGCGATGGCCAGTAGGCCCGGCAACTGACCAAGCGCTGCGCCCAGACCGGCAAGGGTCCGCAAGACCGGGAGCAGGCCTGACGCACCGGCTAGATGCGGCCCGACGCCCAATGAGACGACTTCCCCACCCGGCAAGCTTCGGAGGCCGACTGGAATACCGGCCGGCGGCAGTGGCTCAGACGGTGCCGGGGCCAACCCCCGGCAATCGAAGCTCAGCCCGTTGGCCAGCAATTCAAGCCAGCCCTCTTCCGCGGCGCTGCGGTGGATGATCGAAAAGCTTGTGAGGTGATCCGCTGCACTGGCTCCGGCAGTCTCCAACGCGGCAAGGTGAGGTCGCTGACCGGGATCGAAAATAAGGCACAACCGCGGTGCCTCTTGCCTGCCCAGTCTGTTGTCCGCAGCGACGATGGCCCTGCCCCCTTTGTTCACCCAATTGTCTGACACCAATCTGGGGCGCTCGTCGAGTCCCGTCGCGCGAAATCCCGCCGAAACGGATGAAGTTGCTTAGAAAATCCCGGCCGCAAGGCCTTCGGCAAGGCCCTCCCCCAGTGCCCGCGCAGCGGCCAGCCTGGCCGCAGGAACAGTCTTGGCGGCCAGAATCGCTTCCGGCGTCTGCGCAGTGAGGTTGACGATCATCGGTTCGGCCACCCTGCGCAGGCGCCAACCGGTCACGATGCGGTCCAGTTGA
>JBIIDJ010000110.1:0-7569 GCA_044238415.1 Novosphingobium sp. | reverse complement strand
GAGAAATGGCGGCCGAGGAAGGTTGCACCTACCAGCCAATCGCCAAGCTTTATCAGGATTTCACCGTCCGGTGCCGGATGCAGCGGCTCACTGCCGGCCAAGTCGATATGGCTGGCTTCCAGCGCCGCTTCGCGATTGCCGTGGCCGGTATGACCGAACCCGACAGCCCCACAGCCCAGGCGATCCTGCATGTGGCCCGGGTCTTGCCCGACGATCTGCTGGCGCCGTTCCTGGCTATCGCCCTGGCTGCCCAGCATGGCCGGCCCTGCCCCGACGATGACGAGCTGGCGGTTGTTTACGGTACGAGTTCACCCGGCCGGATCCGCCGGCTGCTCGACCATTACGAGAAGACTGGCCTGATTGTGGTCCGCACCGATTTCAGCGGCCGCCGCTCGGTTTCAATCCCGGACCTTGGCCTGGCGACAGAGCCGCTTGAGGCCTGAGGTCCGGGCAAGCGGTTCAGGCCGGTTTCCTGGCGTACCAGCCGAAGGCGGCAATGACGGCATAGCACACGGCAGGGAGGATGAAGGCCGTGCCCAGGCTGCCGGTAGCATCGGCAATCATGCCGGTAAGGAGCGGGATCACCGCCCCCCCAAAGATTGCGACATTGATGAGACCCGAGCCATCGGCGGCGCGCGCGCCCAGCTTCTCGCAGGCCAGCGTAAAGATTGTCGGGAACATGATCGCGTTCATCAGTCCGATTGCCAGCAGGCTATAGCCTGAGAGTGCGCCGGTGGTCTGGGTCGAGATGGCAATGAGCGTGATCGCCCCGACTGCGACGCAGGCCAGCACCTTGCCAGGGCTGATCACCCGCAGCACGGCCGAGCCAATGAACCGACCAACCATCGCCCCGCCCCAGTAGTAAGCGATGAGCTTGCCAGCGGCCTGCTCTTCAAGGCCCATGACATGGCTTTGCATCAGGTAATTGACGATCAGCGAGCCGATTGCGACTTCGGCCCCGACATAGAGGAAGATGCACAGTGCCCCGAACCCGAAGCGGGTCCGCTTGAGGAGGTCCAGCCCGGCAAGGCCTGAACTTGCCTCATGGTTCTCACCCTTCAAGGCATTGCGGAACAGCCAGACCACGCCCGCCACCACAGCCAGCGCCGCGGCAATGCCGAGGTAGCCGTGCACGATCGCCTGGCTCTCGGCGGTGCGATAGGCATCAAGCTCGACGCCCGACAGCTGATCAGCCGTTACCGTCGCCAGGCTGCCCAGGATCAGGATCGATCCGAAGTACGGAAATACCGTAGTCCCGACCGAATTGAAGGCCTGGGCAAAGGTCAGTCGGCTGTGCACTGTCGCCGGCTTGCCCAGGAGCGAGATCAGCGGGTTCGACACCACCTGGACAATCACCACCCCGCTCGCCAGCACGAACAGCGCGAACAGGAACAGCGCATAGGTCGCGGTCTGGCTCGCCGGGATGAACAGCAGGCAGCCCGCCATCATGGTGACCAGTCCCGCCACGGCCCCGCGCATGTAGCCGATCTTCTTGACCAGCCGCGCACCGGGAATACCGACCACCGCATAGGCCGTGAAGAAGCAGAACTGCACCAGCATCGCCTGGGTGTAATTGAGCGTGAACAGCTCCTTCAGCTTCGGAATGATCACGTCATTCAGACTGGTGATCCCACCGAAAATGAAAAACAGCCCCATCACGAACAGCTGAAGCTGCGGCGCGTCGATATAGTCGGCTTGGCCCTCACCAGGCGCAGTGCCAGTCGTCACAGCCATGTCAGTCCTCTCCCCTGTTTCTATCCCGCAATGCTAGCAGGCCCGGCGGGCTTGGGGAGAGGTTAGGTATTCGTATTCATGCTACTTCGAGCAGGCTGGCGCCGGCCGCCGGTCGTTCGACCATGATCAGGGGCGCATGACCCGCCGGGATCCGGTATCCCGCCAGTACCGCCGCTTCGACTGCCGCGATCCGTGTCTCCGGCAGCAGCGCGACCACTGCCCCACCAAAGCCGCCGCCAGTCATCCGCGCACCGCCCTCTTGGCCGATCGTCTGCTGAAGCAGCGCCACCAGCCGGTCGATCGGTGGCAAGGTAATCGCGAAGTCATCGCGCATTGCCGCATGGCTCTCGGCCATCAACTCGCCAAGCCTGGCCAGGTCACCGCTGCGCAGCGCTTCCGCCGCCGCAAGGGTCCGAGCATTTTCGCCAACCACGTGGCGAGCACGGGCATAGGCCACCGGGTCCAGATCCCCTTGAGGCGGCAGTTCGGTCAGATCGCGCAGGGCCGACACGCCAAAGTGGCGGGCGGCTGCCTCGCACTGCTGGCGGCGCAGGTTGTATTCGCCATCGACCAGCCCGCGCTCAATCCCCGAATGGACGATCATCACTGCCAGCCCCGGCGGCAGCGGCACCGGGGTGCAATCGAGGCTGCGGCAATCGATCAGCAGCGCCGCGCCGGCCTCTGCCCGGGCGGAGACAAGCTGATCCATTATCCCGCAATTGCACCCGGCAAAGCGGTGCTCGGCGCGCTGGCCGATCAGGGCCAGGCGGGTGCGATCGAAGTCAGGCTGCCCGGCCAATGCGGCCAAGGCCAGACCGGCGGCATTTTCCAGTGCCGCAGAGGATGAGAGACCGGCCCCCTGCGGCATATTTCCCATGATCGCCAGATCAGCGCCGGGCAGATCAAGGCCAGTTTCCAGTAGTCCATCGGCCACCCCACGCACATAATTGCTCCACGGCGCCACGCTGTCCGGCATGATCGCTTCCGCTAGCGAGAACGTGGTGGAGGCTCCGCCGAGATCACTCGCGATAATGCGCACCTGCCGGTCATCTCGCCGCCGTGCTGCAACTATGGTCTGCCGCGAAATGGCGCAGGGCAGGACAAAGCCGTCGTTGTAATCGGTGTGCTCGCCGATCAGGTTGACCCGGCCGGGGGCGCGGGCGATCACTTCAGGTGCCGCGCCGAAATGCTTGTGGAACAGGGCTTGCAGCGCGTCGATCATGGTACCTGCCGGTAATGGACCTCACCCGCGGCGCGAAGGCGCTCGGCAGCCTGCTCCGGCGTCAGGTCGCGCTGGGCCTCGGCCAGCAGTTCATACCCGACCATGAACTTGCGGATCGAGGCGGACCGGAGCAGCGGCGGATAGAAATGGGCGTGGAGCTGCCAGCGCGGATGTTCGACGCCCTGCCCCGGTGCGCCGTGCCAGCCCATCGAATAGGGGAAGCTGGTCTGGAACAGATTGTCGTAGCGCACGGTCAGCGCCTTGAGCGCCGCTGCCAGATCGTCGCGCTGTGCATCACTCAGTTCCGGCAGACGGCGAACCACGAAGCGCGGGAGCAACAGCACTTCGAATGGCCAGGCCGCCCAGTAGGGCACGATCGCCAACCAATGCTCGGTCTGCACCACCACGCGCGGGCCATCCGCCTCGCGCTCGGCCAGCTCAAGCAGCATCGGTGCTTCGCCGGCCCAGTCGCGCTGGGTCCGCGCCTCAGTCATAGGTTCCTGCGGCACATAGCTGGTCGCCCAAATCTGCCCGTGGGGATGCGGGTTGGAACAGCCCATCATCGCCCCCTTGTTTTCGAACACCTGAACATGGGCATAGCGTGCAGAAAGCTCGGCAACCTGCTCCGCCCAACAGTCGATCACACCGCGGATTGCAGGAAGCGGCAGTTCGGGCAGGGTCAACGCATGGTCGGGCGAGAAACAAATCACCCGGCTTTCCCCCCGCGCCTCAGCGATGCGGAACAGCGGATCGCCCGCCTCGGGGCTGGGACTGTCAGGCAGCAGCGCGGCAAAGTCGTTCCGGAACACGAAAGTGCCGGTGTAGTTCGGGTTCTGCTCTCCGGTTACGCGCGCGTTGCCGGGACAGAGGTAGCAGTCCGGATCATGCGCCGGGCGTTCGGCCAGATCGGGTTCGTCAACCTGGCCCTGCCACGGCCGCCGCGCACGGTGCGGTGAGACCAGCAGCCATTCATCACGCAGCGGGTTGTAGCGCCGATGCGGATGTTCGGTGGGATCGAAGGTCATAGCGCGGTCACTTCCAGCACCAATCCGCTTTCGGCGGGGAGCGGCGGCAGTTCAAGCCCGTGCTGCACCAGCCAGGCACCGTGATGTATCACCGCACCAACGCGATAGCGCCGCGCCGGATCAAGCATCGGCAGGCGCAGCACCGGGGCATGGCGGTGCGTTTGCGGTGCCAGCCGGGTAACCAGCAACACCAGCGCTTCGGCGCTGCCGTGGGCTTGCCACAGCAGGCCGTCGCCCGCCTCGCCCTGCCAGACCTGCCCCGCATGGAACCGGTCGCGCAGCGCCTTGTACCGGGCGATGCCCTCGGCCAGCCGGGCGAGGTCGCGGGCGTTGAGCTTGCGCAGGTCCAGCTCCACCCCGAAATGCCCAGGCAGGGCAACATGATTGCGGAATGACATCTTCTGGATCCGGCCCGTCGCATGGGCCGGCGCCGCACCCACATGACTGCCCATCAGTTCGGGCGGCAAGAACTGCAGGAACCCGCGCTGAATGGCCACGCGGCTGACCGCGTCGATATTGTCGCTGGTCCAGAATCGGTGCGTGAACCGGGCGAGACCGGCGTCGATCCGCCCGCCGCCGCCAGCACAGGCTTCGATTTCAACTGCCGGAAACGCGGCCCGCAGCCGTGCCAGCAGGTCATAAGTGCCAAGCACCTGTGCCCGGAACGAAGGACGCTCGCCCGCCGCGGTCAGATCCCGGTTATGGTCCCACTTGAGATAGGTGATGGGCAATTCGCTCAGCAGTCGGGCCAGCCGCTCGTAAAGGCAATCGCGCACTTCGCGGCGGCCCATATCCAGCACCAGCTGGTTGCGCGCGGTGATCAGCGGCCGCCCGCTTACTTGCAGCGCCCAGTCCGGATGGGCGCGGTAAAGCTCGCTGTCCGGGTTGACCATTTCCGGTTCGACCCAGAGGCCGAACTCCATGCCAAGACCGGTGACATGGGCTGCCAGTGGCCCCAACCCTTGCGGATACTTGGTATCGTCGGGCCACCAGTCACCCAGGCTGCTGGTGTCATCGTTGCGGCGATGGAACCACCCATCGTCCAGCACGAAGCGCTCGATCCCGGCCTGCGCCGCAGCCTCGGCAAGATCCTTCAGTGCGGCCTCATCGTGATCGAAGTAGAAGCCTTCCCAGGTATTGAGGTGGACCGGGCGCGGCCGCATCGCGCCGCCGGGCCAATCCATCCGCGTCCGCACCGCGGCATGGAAATTCTGTGCCACGCCATCAGCATCGGCGGCGCAGGTGGCCAGCACTTCGGGCGACTGCAGGCTTTCACCGGGCGCCAGCCGCACTTCACCGGGCATCAGCCCTTCGCCCAGCTGCCACTGCCAGCGGCCATCGTCGCACCAGTCGATCAGCTGCAGATGGTTGCCCGACCAGGCAAGCTGCGCGCCGAAAGCACAGCCATCCGCGAACGCCACCGCCCCGGGGAAACAATCGTGCGAGGTGAGGCCCCGCCGGTTCTCGCGGCGCCACTGGCTGCGGGTCAGCGGATCCTCGACGGCCACGAATTCAATATTGTGCCGACCCGCAAACGAACGGACGCAACGCGCGTGTGCAGGGAGCGGCAGGACCGCTGCAGCGAGCCACTGCACGTCGAGCACACCTTCGCCAGTATTGGTGAGGATGGTCGACACGGTCAGGACGTCGCTGGTTGGATCAAGCGCGAGGGTCACTGTCAGCGCAATTCCGGCAACCGCGTCGGTGAGCGTCACTTTCGCGCGGCCAGGCTCTTCCACTACACCACAGGCGGTGGCCTGGAAGGTCCAGCCCTGCCCAGCACGATGGGCCTTAAGCGCCGGCTCACCAAACCAACCCTGGCCAAGGCCCGGGGCAAGGCTGAGCGGTTGATCAAACTGGACGGTGAAGGTCGGCTCCGGGCGGCCATCGCGCAGCGGCGCGGCAGGCAGGGCCGCATCGGGCAGCCGTGGCCCCCAATAGCGCCAAAGCGGGGCTTCACCGGGGCAGGCCTCAAGCACCAGGCTGCTCGCCCGGCCATGCAGCACGATCCACTGGGGCGCGGCGGCAGCCACCATGGCTAAAACCTACCCTCAGCCCGGGCACGGCGGCCATAGACGGCCTCGAACAAGGGTGAAGCCATCAGCGTGGTGACAATCGCCATCACCACCAGCATTGAAAACAGGGCCGGAGTGATGATCCCGCGCTGCAACCCGATATTGATCACGATCAGCTCCATCAGCCCGCGTGCGTTCATCAGCGCCCCGATGCCGGATGCCGAGGCATGGTCCTGCCCGGAGAGCCGTGCCGCAAGATAACAGGCCCCGCCCTTGGCTGCGATCGACAGGACCAGGATCAGCGCCGCGACCGCCAACAAGGCTGGATCGCCCAGCAGGGTCAGTTCGGTATGAAGGCCCGAATAGGTGAAAAAGAACGGCAGCAGCAGCACGACGGTGACTGGCTCCAGCTTCTCACGGATCGCCGCGGTCAGCTTGCCCCGCGGCATGGCCGTGCCCAGCAGGAACCCACCGAAGACGGCATGGATGCCGGCCAGGTCCATGAACCAGGCGCAGAGCAGGTAGAGCACCAGCACGATCGCCAGCAGCGTCTCATCCATCCCCGTCATCGCAATCCGGCGATCAAGCACAAGCAGCAGGCGCGGTGCAGCCATGACCATGAACAGGGCAAAGGTGAACCCGCCGCCAATCGCCAGCACGGCCACCTGCGGCCCATCGCCAAAGCTAGCCAGCACCAGCGCGATCAGCACCCAGGCCCCGGCATCGTCAATCGCCCCGGCGGAGAGCGAGAGCGTGCCCAGCGGCGATCCGGACAGGCCACGCTCGTGGATGATCCGCGCCAGCATCGGGAAGGCGGTGATCGCAATCGCCGCGCCCATAAACAGCGTCGCCTCGAACTGGGTTACCTTGGGCGTGAACAACCCGCCATAGCTGAGCAACCAGGGGGCAATCGCCACCGCCACGGCAAAGGGCGCCGCCATCCCGGCGAGTGAAACAGAGGCCGCCCCGCGCGCACCGTTGCGGAAACCGTCCCGGTCGAAGCCAAGCCCGACCAGGAACATGTAAAGCCCCACCCCGAATTGGGCGATCACGAATAGGATAGGCTTCGATTCCGGCGGGAACAGGAATTTCTGCACCTCCGGCGCCAGCGCCCCGAGCAGGCTGGGGCCCAGGATCACCCCGGCGATCATCTCCCCCACCACGCGCGGCTGGCCCAGCCAGCGCTGCGCCACCGTGCCGACCAGGCGGCAGGTGACCAGAATCACCGCCACCTGGAGGAAGAAGGCGATCGACAGCTCGGTCGGCGTCATGCCGCTGGCCTAGCCATGGGCGCCAAACTGGTTGGCAATGACCGTAGTAATGCGCAGGACCAGGGCATGAGCGGCGGCGATCGGCTCGATATTGTCACGGTGGATGGCGCCATAACCGACTGCGCCCTCATCCGGATAGTCGCTCGGTTCGCTCACTGCAAAGTCATCCACACCCGGCGCGGAGGCCGGGAAGGCGCGGCGCAGCTGAGCCAGAGCCTCATCAATCCGCAGCGTGAAAACCATCTCGAGCACGTCATCGCGGCTGATGTCATTGGCGCGGCTGAAGGCCGGGACCGAGACAG
>JBIIDJ010000109.1:0-7600 GCA_044238415.1 Novosphingobium sp. | reverse complement strand
GGCCGGGTCCTTGTCGATGCAGACCACATCGTGGCCGAAATCGGCAAAGCAGGCACCCGAAACCAGCCCGACATAACCCGAGCCAACCATTGCGATCTTCATTGCAAATCCCCTGTGGTGACGCTGACGCCGCCCGCCGTTTCGGCGGTCTGGAGCAGCCAGCGGTCCGTGCCTTCCAGTCCCAGTGCGGTCAGCCGCCCGCTGTCAAACGCGCCGGTATCGATGCCGATGCGGTTCGCGCGGATGGCCGGCTCTTCGGTAATGGTATGGCCGTGAACCACGACCGCACCGAAATCTCCCGCCCAGGTCAGGAACGGTTCGCGGATCCAGCGCAGGTCGCCCAGGCGCTGCGCATCGAGCGGCTGGCCGGGCCGGACCCCGGCATGGACGAAGTGGTAATCGCCGATCGTCACCTGGTCCTCGAAACCCGCAATGAAGGTGAGGTCTTCGGCGGGAACGGCAGCCCGGGCCAGTTCCATCACCTCGTCGATATCGGCGCGGCTGTAGGCTTCGGGATCGATCGGATAGGACAACAGTGTCTCGCGCCCGCCAAACCGCAGGAACGGCCGCATGACGTCAGCCCTGTGCAGCGCGGCGAGGAACATCTCCTCGTGATTGCCGGTCAGGATCCGCACCGTGCGGCGCGCCTGCCAATCGCGTGCGAGGCGGATCACCCCGGCACTGTCCGGCCCGCGGTCGATCAGGTCGCCTAGCAGGATCACGGTTGTCGTTGCCGGTGCGCGGGCGGCATCGTCGGCCTCGATCGCCGTGATCAATTCGGCAAACAGGTCAGCCCGGCCGTGAATGTCGCCCACGGCATAGACCCGCTGGCCCGCCGGAACAGCGGCGCTTGACGGCGGCACATCGGAGCCGAACAGCTGGCGCAGGCGGGAAAGCATCTGGGCGCGGGCTATAGCCATCTGCCGCTTAACGGACAATGACATGCGGCAAGACCGTTGCCTGAAAAGCACAGTCCGCGCGTTTCACGCAATCTTTGTCGGCCTTGTCTCTTGTGCAGTGCAACAAATGTATGCCAAGGCCGGATTGTCCAGACCGAATGCTGCCGGTACGAGCAGCAGGGGCTGGGCGCAGGTGGGACGAAGCACCAACAATCGAATAGGAAGATTGCCATGCTCACGTCCGTCCGCAGCCTTGCTGCTGCTACTCTTCTTGCCGGCACCGCGCTGGCTGCGACCCCGGCCCTGGCCGATGAAACCGATCCGCCATCCGATATCACGGTAACGGGCAACGTTGCTCTGGTGACCGACTACCGCTTCCGCGGCCTGTCGCTCTCGGGCGGCGATGTCGCGGTGCAGGGCTCGATACAGGTCAACCACTCGAGCGGCTTCTATGTCGGCACCTGGGCTTCCAGCCTCGAGCAGGACGCACTCGACATCTACGGGTCAAGCGAAGTCGACATCTACGCCGGCTGGACCGGTTCGGTTGCCAGCGGGCTGACTGCCGATGTCGGCCTGCTGTACTATGTCTACCCCTCGGGCAGCTTCGGCGATGGCAACGTGATCGAGCCTTACGCCTCGCTCACCGCGGCGATTGGTCCGGCCACTGCCAAGTTCGGCGTCAACTATGCATGGAAGCAGGATTCGCTGGGTGGGGATGACAATCTCTACCTCTACAGCGACTGGACCCTGGCCGTGCCCGGTACCCCGATCAGCCTCACCTCGCACATCGGTTACACCGATGGCGCGCTGTCGCCGCGGCTGCTGACCGGCGGCATCGACAAGGGCGGCTGGGACTATAGCCTTTCGGCCAGCGCCACGCTTTACAAGGGGCTTTCGGTGGGCGTGTCCTATGTCGCTGTGCATGGACGCTCGATCGACGGGTTCTCGAACGACACCGTGGTCGGCACGCTTAAGTACAGCTTCTGAGTTACCCCACGGGGTGAGCAGGGCGGCCCGCTTCGGGAGACCGGAGCGGGCCGTTCTGTGTGTTCAGCGCAGATAGAAATCGACCGTGGTGACCACCCGGACCTTTTTGTAGGGCGTATCCGAAACGCCCCAGCCGCCACCGGAATCACCATCGCGGGCGGTCACTTCGAAATAGCCCTGGGTGGCACTCTTGATATTACCGACGCTGGTGCCGCTATCCTTGGCGAACTGTTCGGCGGAAGCGCGGGCGTCCTTGGTCGCGGCGGCCACCATCGCCGGCTTGATCGTATTCAGTTTGGTAAAAGTGAAGGCCATGCCGGAACCTTCCTCCAGCACCACGCCGCGGCGCACCAGATCGAACTGGCGCCGCACGGCGGACTGGGCGCGTTTGATGTCGGTTGAACGCAGCGTCATCCGCTGGCGCACGGTGAACCGCTGGACCCCGTTTTCGGTAAACTGGCTGACATTGACCCCGGTCGGCTGGAGATCCTCGGCCGGAAAGCCCAGCTCGCGGAAGAAGGCGCGAATGCTTTCGGAATCGCGATCAACGCTGGCCTGGGCCGTGGCGAGGTCCGCTGCGCTGGCAGAATAGGCCAGGGTCCAGGTGGCAAGGTCAGCCGTGACATCGCGCTCGGCCAGGCCGCGCACGGTGACCGAGCGGTCCGCATCCTTGGCGCGGACCAGTCCGTTGCCCAGCAGGTAGCCGCCTGCGATCAGTCCCACGGCGAGCACGGCTGAACTGGCCAGCCAGCGGCGGGTGGTTGGTTCATGCCAGAAACGGCTGGCGGGAGCAGGGGTGTCGGGGTTAGGATCGGACATCGGCGGCCTCCTTTGCGACCGCCGCGGTACTGCGCCCATGTAGCTGTATGGACGATGAACCGTTCTGTAACAGCGATGAACCGAGTTTGGACCTGCCTGTGACCCGTTACCTCCACACCATGATCCGCGTTTCCGATCCCGATGCGACGATTGCCTTCTTCGACCTGATCGGGGTGAAGGAAGTCCGCCGGTTCTCCAGCGAGCAGGGGCGCTTCACGCTGATCTTCCTGGCCGCGCCGGGGCAGGAAGGGCTGGCCGAGGTTGAGTTGACCTACAACTGGCCGCCGGAAAACGGTGCGGCAGAGGTCTATACCGGCGGGCGCAACATGGGGCATCTCGCCTATCGGGTGGAGAACATCTACGCCACTTGCCAGGCGCTGCTCGATGCGGGGCACACCATTCACCGCCCGCCGCGCGATGGGCACATGGCCTTCGTCAAGACGCCGGACGGGATCTCGGTCGAGCTGCTGCAGGACGGCCATCTCGAGCCGCAGGAACCCTGGGCCTCGATGCCTAACACCGGCAGCTGGTAAGGCTCAGCCGCGCTGCGGTGCCAGCCGCAACAAGGCAAACCCGGCCAGGGCTGATAGCAGCGAGCCGCACAGCACGCCCAGCTTCGCCTCATCGATCAGCAGCTGGTTGCCGGGGAAGGCAAGGGCGCCGATGAACAGGCTCATGGTAAAGCCGATGCCGCAGAGTATGGCCATGCCTAGCACCTGCTGGCCATTGGCGCCATCAGGCCGCCGTGCAAAGCCGGAGCGTTCGGCCAGCAGGATTGCACCGTAAATGCCGATCGGCTTGCCCAGGAACAGGCCGAGCGCGATGCCGAGCGTGAGGGGCGCCGTCAGCGCGCCGCCACCCAGTTCGACCCCGGCATTGGCAAAGCCGAACACCGGTACCACCAGGTAGGCGCTCCACGGTACAAGCGCGTGTTCCATCCGCAGCAGCAGGCTGTCCCCATGGCCTTCAAGCCGCAGCGGGATGGTGAAAGCGGCGAGGACACCCGCGACAGTGGCGTGAACGCCCGAATGCAGCACGCAGTACCATGCCAGCAAAGCCAGCGGCGCATAGAGCCAGCCGCTGTGCACCTTGAGCCGGTTGAGCACTGCCATCGCCGCCAGCACGGCAAGGCCAGCCGCCAGCCAGCCGAGCTTGAGCTGGGCGGTATAGAACAGGGCGATGATCGCCACCGCACCCAGATCGTCGACAATCGCCACGGTAAGCAGGAAGAGCCGCAGCGAGGGCGGCGCGCGCTTGCCGAGCAGGGCCAGCACGCCCACGGCAAAGGCAATGTCGGTTGCGGCCGGGATGGCCCAGCCGCGGGTCAGCTCGGCATTGCCCCAGACCACGGCGAGAAAGATCAGCGCTGGAACCGCCATACCGCCGGCCGCAGCGAGGATAGGCAAGCGGCGTTGCTGCGGGGTAGACAGTTCCCCGACCAGCAGCTCGCGTTTGATCTCCAGTCCGACCACGAAGAAGAACACTGCCATCACCGCGTCGTTGATCCACAGGTGCGCGGTGTCGAGCTTGGCGATCGGCGTCCAGGGCAGCGGTGCATGCAGCAGCAGATGGTAGAATGGCGACAGGGCAGAATTCGCTGCGATCAGCGCCAGCGCTGCAGCAAGGATCAGCAGGACGCCAGCCCCGGCATCGCCGCCGAACAAACGCAGCATGGCAGAGGAGAGGCGTGAGGCGAAGTGTGGACGTGAAGGCATGGCACCCATTAACCACGCGCGGGCAATGCGTTGCAAGCAAAGTCGGTTCTAACTAAGGGTATATACAGAGGTCGCTACTCAGGGGGTCGCGCGCGCGATGTCTGGACCGGGGGAGCATATCGGCTGGGCGCTGGAAGCTTTGCTTCTGGCTGAGCGGGAACTGTTGCTTTTTGCCGGGTTCTGGCTGGCGGTCGGGCTGATCGACGAACTGGCGGTGGACCTGGCCTGGCTCTGGCTGCGGCTGACCGGCAAGATCCCGACCCGCCATCTGCCTGCAGGTTATGGCACTGCCCCCTTGGCTGGCCCGATTGCGGTCTTTGTCCCGGCCTATGCCGAAAGCCAGGTGATTGGCCAGACCATTGGCCATATCCTGCGCGTCTGGCCGCAAGCCGCCCTGCGGCTCTATGTCGGCTGCTATCGCAACGATCCTGCCACGCTGGCGGCGGCCATGGCCGCTGCCGAGGGCGACAACCGGCTGAGGCTGGTGGTGATCGATGCAGCCGGGCCGACCACCAAGGCCGATTGCCTCAATCGGCTTTACCGCGCGCTGTGCGATGATGAGGGACGGGCTGGCATGCGCTATCGCGGCGTCGTGTTGCATGATGCCGAGGATCTGGTGCATCCGGCCGCGCTCCAGTCGATCGACGCGGCGCTTGGGGCGGTCGATTTCGTCCAATTACCGGTTCGCCCGGTGGTGGCACCTGGCATGCGCTGGATTGCTGGCCACTATGCCGACGAGTTCACCGAAAGCCATGCCAAGACGATGGTTGTCCGTTCGGGGCTGGGGCTGGCCCTGCCGGCAGCCGGGGTTGGCTGCGGCTTGTCCCGCTCCGCGCTTGACCGGCTGGTGGCTGCCCAAGCGTCTGGCGGCGTAGCTGGACCCTTTGCGCCCGATGCGCTGACTGAGGATTACGAGATGGGGCTGACCCTGTCGCGCGGCGGCCGCGGCAGCGCCTTTCTGCGGCTGCGCGCCGCCGATGGCTCGCTGGTGGCAACGTCGAGCTGCTTCCCGGCCGAACTGAGCGCGGCGGTGCGCCAGAAGACGCGCTGGATCCATGGCATCGCTTTCCAGGGCTGGGACCGGCTGGGTTGGAGCGGCAGTCTGGCAGAAACCTGGATGGCGCTGCGCGACCGCCGCAGTCCGCTGACTGCGCTGGTGCTGGCTGCGGCCTATCTTTTGCTGGCAGTCGACGCCGTGCTGGTCCTCGCCCAACTTGGCGGTTGGGCTCCGGCGATCCCATTGGATGGGGCGCAGCGCTGGTTGCTTGCCTTCGGTCTGGTGGCGCTTGGCTGGCGGGCCCTGCTGCGCGCAGGATTTGTGCTCAACGAGTATGGCCCGGCTGAGGCCGCACGCGCCGTGCTGCGCATCCCGATCGCCAATGTCATCGCCATCATGGCCGCGCGGCGGGCATTGCTGGCCTATGTCCGTAGCATGGGCGGCAAGCCAGCGATCTGGGACAAGACCGAGCATCTGGTGCACCCCGCCTCGCTGCTGGCCGCCCGGGTACCGGCATGACCGGGCGCGGCACAATCCGGCGCGGGCAGCCGCTGATATTTCTTGCCGCGCTGGTGCTGGGCTGGATCGGGCTTCGCGCGGTGTTGTGGGAAGACCTGACGCTGCCGCTGGTTCCGTCCAGGCTGGTTGCCGCCGCGCCAGCTGCATTGCCAGCGGCACTGGCGATAACCGATGTCTCTGCTGCACCGGGCGCCGGCCAGAATGTCGCTCAATTACCAGCGGTGCCACATATGCGTGCCACGCCGGTGCCAGTGCCGCCCGTGGGTCTGGTGCCGCTGCCGGCCGTGCCGACGGTCGATGTGCCGCTGCCGGCATTTGCGCCTGGTGGCGCGCCGCGCGGTCCCGGCGATGAGCCACGGCTTTCAGGAACGCATCAGCTGGCCTGGCTGGCCGGGGTATCCCAGTTGCCCGTGCCGCAGTTCATTCGCGACCGGCTGAGCGGCACCGACCGCAGCGCCAGCCTGTTCCCGGCCGAAGCGCGGGCCGCTCGGCTGGGCGGCGCCAGCACCGACAAGCGCTGGTCTGTCGATGGCTGGCTGCTTCTGCGCCGCGGCGGGGAAGCGCTGACCACCGGCGGACTGGCACCGCCATCCTATGGCGCCAGCCAGGCCGGGGCCGTGGTGCGCTATCGCCTTGCCCCTTCAAGCAGCCACCGTCCCGCTGCCTATTTGCGAGTAACGTCCGCCTTGCAAGCGCCGCGCGGCGCGGAAGCAGCAGTGGGCCTTGCCGCGCGGCCACTTCCGCGCGTGCCGCTGTCGCTCCAGGCCGAGCTGCGCTCCACGCAGTTCGCTGCCGGTACAGTGGTGCGCCCCGCGATCGGGCTGGTGACCGAACTGGAGCGGTTCTCGCTTCCCGCCGGGCTGTCGGCGGAGCTCTATGGTCAGGCCGGCTATGTCGGCGGGACCGGCGCCACGGCCTATGCCGAAGGGCAGGCCCGGGTCGAACGCCGGATCGCCGCCGTCGGGCGCGGCGAACTGCGGCTGGGTGCGGGCGCCTGGGGCGGGGCGCAACGCGGCGCAGCGCGGGTTGATGTCGGCCCCGCCGCCGTGCTCGATTTCAAGCTTGGACCGGGGCAGGGGCGGATTGCAGCGGACTGGCGGTTTCGCGTTGCCGGCAATGCGGCCCCTAGATCTGGGCCAGCCGTTACGCTTTCCGCAGGATTCTAGCGCGGCGCGCCTTCCTTCCGCCGCAGTGCTGGGCTAGCCCTGTGCCAAGATGGACGTCTACCTTCCCATTGCCAACCTGGCCGTCAACGGGCTGGTGATTGTTGCGCTGGGCGCGCTGACCGGGATCCTCTCGGGGATGTTCGGGGTAGGCGGCGGTTTTCTGACCACCCCGCTCATGATCTTTTACGGCATTCCGCCGACTGTCGCGGCGGCTTCGGCTGCCAGTCAGGTGACCGGGGCGAGCGTGTCGGGCGTTTTCGCGCACACCCGCCGCGGCGGGGTCGATTACCAAATGGGCGGCGTGATGGTGGCGGGTGGGGTGATTGGCACCCTGATCGGGGCGGGACTGTTTCGCCTGCTTCAGGAATGGGGCCAGATCGATATTGTTATCAACCTGCTCTACGTCGGCCTGCTCGGCACGATCGGCACGATCATGGCCCGCGAAAGCTGGCAGGCGCTGAAGGCTCAGAAAACCGGCCTGCCGCTGCCCGCGGCCAA
>JBIIDJ010000108.1:0-7642 GCA_044238415.1 Novosphingobium sp. | reverse complement strand
GAAGACCAGTTCTTCGGCAAGCACAGCGGCAACGAGCCCAATGCTGCCCGCGCATTGCAGGGCCAGAATCTGGGGACCCGCCAGGGTCGGTTCGGCTGGCACTACCTGGCGAGCGGCTATGCCGCAGTATGGGCAACTGCCAACACGCGCGAGGCAATCTTTGACGCGATGGTCAGGCGCGAAGTCTATGCCAGCACGGGGCCGCGGATAACTGTCCGCTTCTTCGGTGGATGGGATTTCAAGAACGATGATCTTAAGGGCGATTGGGTCCGCGCCGGTTACCAGCGCGGCGTCCCGATGGGCGGCGAGCTCAAGGTTGGTGCCAAGGGCGCACCGAGCTTTATCGTTTCTGCACTCAAGGATCCGATCGGAGCCAATCTTGACCGCGTTCAGGTCGTCAAGGGCTGGGTCGACAAGAGCGGCAAGGCCCAGGAAAAGGTGTTTGACGTGGTCTGGAGCAATCCAGAACAGCGCAAGCGCGCCGGGGGCAAGGTTCCATCCGTGGGTGATACGGTGGACGTAGCCACTGCCAGCTACAAGAACACCATCGGTGCGGCGACCCTGGCCACTGTCTGGACCGATCCGGAATTCGATCCTTCGATCCGGGCGTTCTATTACCTGCGGGTACTCGAAATTCCGACCCCCAGCTGGCCGGCTTATGATGCGATGCGTTTCAAGCTGAAGCTGCCACCGGAAGTCCGCGTGAAACAGCAAGAGCGGGCCTATACATCCCCGATCTGGTACACGCCAACCCAATCCTGAGGAGCATAAATGTCCATGTGGCGCGAACGCGCGGTAGCCCTGCTGCGCGAACCCCTGGTGCATTTTCTTGCGATCGGGGCGCTGGTGTTCGTCGTCCTCTCCGGCCGCCCCCCCGATGCGGGAGAACGTCGGATCGTGGTGGACGAAGCCGTGGTGAGCGGCATCGTTAACCGCTACATTCAGGCATTCCGCCGCCCGCCAACCCCAAGCGAGCTGGATGGGCTGATCCAGGATCACGTTCGCAGCGAGGTCTATTACCGCGAGGCATTGCGGCTGGGACTGGACCAGGACGACGAGGTGGTCCGCAAACGGATGCGCAACAAGATGCTGGCCATCGCGACGGCCGAGGCTGAAGCAGCCCAGCCGACCGACGCTGACCTGCAGGCCCTGCTCGACAAGAATCCGGCGCGCTATTCCGCCCCGCCCCGCTATGCGCTTGAACATCGCTACCTCGGCAACGAAACCCCTGCCTTGCGCGCTGCTGCGGCGGCCCAGGTCGCCGCGCTCAAGCCCGGGGCAGAGCCGACCCTGCCTGCTGTGCCGAACCCCCTGCCCATCCGGTTCGGCGATGCACCGCTTAGCGATCTTGCTGCCCAGTTCGGCGATGAATTCGCCGCCGCGCTGGCTGACTTGCCGGTTGGCCGCTGGACTGGGCCGGTGCAGTCCGGGTTCGGCCTGCATTTGGTCCGCATCGATGCCCGGCGCCCCGCCCCGCCCCCCAGCCTTGAGCTGGTTCGCCAGCGGCTGGAGAACGATTGGCGCACGGCTGCTGTCCAGAAGGCCCAGGATGATCATCTGGCCGAGCTGCTGGAAGGCTATCAGGTCGTGATCGAGCAGCCGAAATGATCCGGTGGTGGCTGGCGCTGGTCCTGCTCGCCTTTGCCTTGCCGGCACAGGCCGACGAACTGCGCCCCGGCTACCTTGAGCTGTCGCAACAAACCCCCAGCGAATGGAAGCTGGTGTGGAAGGCCCCCATCCTGGGCGGCCTTGCCACCCGCGCCGAGCCGCTGCTCCCCGAATTCTGCCAGCTCGCGCTGGAACCGCCGCGCCTTTCCGGGCCAGCCATTGTTGCCACCGGCCAGGTGACCTGCACCAAACCGCTCGACGGCGCAGTGGTCGGTTTGCAGGGTATGGAATCCGGCTCGACCGACGCTCTGCTGCGCGTGGCTCCGCTCGGGCGGCCGGTCCAGACCATGCGGCTGGTGCCCGGCGACAGCACCTTCACGGTCGCGGCGGTGCCTGATCGCTGGCAGGTTGCGCGCACCTATTTCGTGATCGGGGTGGAGCATATCCTGCTGGGCTTCGATCACTTGCTGTTTGTAGTGGCCCTGGTGCTGCTGCTGCAGCGCGGTTGGGCCGTGGTTACGGCGGCCACGGCCTTTACCATCGCCCATTCGATCACGCTGGTCGGCACCACGCTGGGCCTGTTTGGCCTGCCCCAGGCTCCGGTGGAGGCGGTGATCGCCTTGTCGATCGTGTTCCTCGCCGTTGAAATCGTCAAAGTGCGCCCCGGTGAGCCGCGCCTGTCGGAGCGATTGCCCTGGGTTGTCGCCTTCCTGTTCGGCTTGCTCCACGGGTTCGGCTTTGCCGGTGCCCTGCGCGAGATCGGCCTGCCCGAAACCGATGTGCCCATGGCGCTCCTCACCTTCAACCTTGGCGTCGAAGCCGGCCAGCTGGCGATCATTGCACTGGCCATGCTGATCCTGAACGGATTGCGGCAGTTCGCGCCGCGCGCCCTGCGTCCCACAGTCATGGCCAGCACTTACGGGATCGGGGCCATTTCAAGCTTCTGGTTCATTGAGCGGGTCTGGGGATGAGCACTCCGGCGCGTCTTGCCGGGCTGGATGCCTTACGCGGGATTGCCGCGCTTCTGGTGGTCGGCTTGCACACCAATGCCGTGTTCGGCGGGCTGGGCCAGTTCGCCAAAGGCTACCTGGGGGTCGATTTCTTCCTGATGCTCTCGGGCTTCCTGATGGCCCGGATCACCGAGCCGCGCGTGGCAGCTGGACTTTCCCCGCGGAGGTTCATGGTCGCCCGATACAAGCGGTTCTGGGGCATGGTGGCGCTGGGATCGCTGATCGGCGTGCCCTATCTGTGGGTCCGCGCCGGCGGCGAATGGTGGCCGTTCCTGCCCGCCCTGATCGCCAACTTTGCACTGCTGCCCTGGCCGGTGGCCAACCTGCTGTTTGCAGTGAACATCCCGGCCTGGACGATCTTTGCCGAACTGGTTGCCAATGGCGCGCATGTCATTGCGCTGCGCCGGCTCTCGAACCGTGGCATTGCCTTGCTGACCGCAGTGCTGGGCGGGCTGACGCTGTGGGTGGCAATCAGTTGGGGCAACCTCGATGTGGGCGCGCGGCCTGGGCATGTCTGGGCGGCAATCCCGCGCGTTTTTTTCGCCTATTGCCTGGGGATCGCGCTGTGGCGCTGGCGCGGCGAGCGGGTGCTCGTGCCGCTGCCCGCACCGCTGGTGCTGCTGGCCCTGCCTGTGGCGATCGTCGGCAGCTGGTGGTCCGGCTGGCGCGCCTGGCATTTCGACATCGCTTTCGTCGCCCTGCTCTGCCCGTTGGTGATCTCTGCCGCGACCCGGCTTACGCGCCAGACCCGGCTGGGCTGGCTATCAGCCGCGATCTCGTTTCCCCTCTTCGCTACCCACCTGCCGATCCTTGAAGCGGTGCGCGAACTGGGCGCCGGCAAGGCGCTGGCCGTGCCGGTCGCCTTGGGTATCGCCCTTGCGATCGTGTGGTGGACAAACCGCCGCGATGCCCGCAAGGCAATGACCAAAGCTTGAAGGAGAGTCCGATGGAACCTGCCGTCCTGTGCGAAGTTGACGATGCCGGCATCGCCACGATCACGCTCAACCGGCCCGAGATGCGCAATCCGATCTCTGGTGACGAGGTTGTCGATGGTGTGTGTGACACTTTGGTAGCGCTTGAGTGCAATCCGAAGGTGCGCGTGGCCATTCTGACAGGCGCTGGCAAGGCCTTCTCATCGGGGGGCGATATCAACGCGATGAAGCCGGGTGGCGGCGGGCTCAATGCCGGCTTCCCGGCTGGCACACGCGGCAATTATAAGCGCGGGATCCAGCGCCTGCCGCTAGCCTTTGCCGCACTGGAAGTGCCGGTGATCGCGGCAGTCAACGGCCCGGCGATCGGCGCAGGACTCGATTTGGCCTGCATGTGCGATTTGAGGATTGCCGGTGAAAGCGCTAAATTTGCTGAAAGTTTTGTAAAACTGGGGATCATTCCCGGCGATGGCGGTGCCTGGCTGCTGCAAAGGGTGATCGGCTTTGCCAAGGCGGCCGAAATGTCGCTGACCGGCGATATCCTTGATGCTCAGGAAGCCCTCGCCTGCGGCCTCGTCTCGCGCGTCGTCCCCGATGGCGAACTGCTCGATGCCGCCCGCGCCCTTGCCGCAAAAATCGCCGCAAATCCGCCCCATGCGGTCCGCATGACCAAGCGCCTCCTGTGGGAAGCGCGCCGCGCCGACCTGGCAACCGTACTGGAAATGTCCGCCGCGATGCAGGCCGTGGCCCACGCCACCGGGGACCATGATGAAGCGGTCAATGCCTTCCTCGAAAAGCGCAAACCGGTGTTCAAGGGCGATTGATTCACATTCCCGTGAGGCCCGCACGTTGACATCACATTTCGATGTGATAGCGCGTCTGCATGTCTGAGAACCTGATCGATCGAGTCCGCCTCCTTGTTACCGCTGGCGGGATGTCCCGCGCTGGCTTGGCCCGGGCGGTGGGGCTTCACGCCAACACACTGCGGGACTGCACCGAGCCGGACTGGAACCCCACCGCCGAGACCCTGCGCAAGTTGGAACGCTTCTTGTGGGACAGCGACGATGCGCCGGTGCTGGTGCCGATCGAGGAAATCATCGAGGAGGCGCGCAACGGCAGGATGTTCATTCTGGTCGATGACGAAGACCGCGAGAACGAGGGCGATCTTGTCATTCCGGCGCAAATGGCGACGCCTGACGCGATCAACTTCATGGCAACACATGGCCGCGGCCTAATCTGCCTGACGCTGACCCGCGAACGGACCGAGCACCTCGGCCTCGAACTCATGGCCCGCAATAACGGCACCCGGCACGAAACCGCTTTCACCGTCTCGATCGAGGCGCGCGAAGGCGTGACCACCGGGATCTCCGCCGGGGACCGCGCCCGAACCGTGGCCGTGGCGATCGATGCCAGCAAGGGCCGGCAGGACATCGTGACGCCGGGCCACGTCTTCCCGCTGATCGCCCGCGACGGCGGGGTGTTGGTCCGCGCTGGCCATACCGAAGCCTCGGTTGATATTTCCCGGTTGGCCGGGCTCAATCCCTCGGGCGTGATCTGTGAGATCATGAACGAGGATGGGACCATGGCCCGAATGGACGACCTGATCCCCTTCGCGCGCAAACACGGCTTGAAAATGGGCACGATCCGGGACCTGATCGCCTACCGTCGCAAGCATGACCATCTGGTCGAAAAGCGTGCGGAACTGCGCTTTACCAGCAAGTATGGCGGCGAATGGACCGGCTATACCTTCTTCAACAAGGCCACCGACGACGAGACGATCGCCATCGTGAAAGGCCAGATCCAGTCTGACAAGCCAACCCTGGTGCGGATGCACACGATGAGCTTCTTCGTCGATGTCTTCGGCGAAATGAACGAACGCTCCAGCCTGTTGTCCCGCTCAATGGAGATCATTGCCGAGGAAGGTACGGGCGTACTGGTCCTGATCAACAAGCGGATGCCCGGTATCGTCTCGCGCTTCATTGAGCTGCGCAAGCAAGGCAAGGGCGCTGGCGCACCGGAGGTCGAGCAGCTGCGCGATTATGGCGTTGGCGCCCAGATCCTTGCGGAATTGGGCGTTCATGACATGATCCTTTTGACTAACACTCACCACACCCTTGCCGGGCTCGAAGGCTATGGCCTGTCGATCGTCGGGGAGCGGCCCATCACCGGAACGGCAGGCGAATAATGGCAAAGTTTCTGATAGTTGAAGCCCGTTTTTACGATCACCTCAATGATCAGCTGATCGCCGGGGCGAAGGCCGCACTGAAAGCTGCAGGCCACCAGGCCGATGTCATCACTGTGCCGGGCGCGCTGGAGATTCCGGGTGCGATTGCTCTGGCTGACCAGGCGCAACTCTACGATGGCTATGTCGCCATCGGCGTGGTGATCCGCGGCGAAACCTATCACTTCGAGATCGTCGCCGGTGAAAGCGCGCGCGGGATCATGGCGCTGACCATGGATGGCCTCGCTATCGGCAACGGCATCCTGACGGTCGAAAACGAGGCCCAGGCGCTGGTCCGCGCCGATCCCGCCCAGAAGGACAAGGGCGGCGAAGCGGCCAAGGCGGCGATTGCCCTGCTCGAGCTGCGGGAGAAGTTCGCATGACGCCCAACCCGGCCCTCGCCGGCCTCCCGCTGGTCCTCGGCGGCAATGTATTTGGCTGGACCGCTGACCGCGACACCAGCTTTGCCGTGCTTGACGCTTTCTACGAGGCCGGCGGACGAATGATCGATACGGCCGATGTCTATTCGGCCTGGGTGCCGGGGCACAAGGGCGGCGAGAGCGAGACGGTACTGGGCGAATGGCTGGAAAGTCGCGGTATTCGGGCCGAAATGCGGATCCACACCAAGACCGGGATGCTTGGCAGCTCCGAGCTCTATGCCCCTGAAACCGTTGCCCAATCGCTGGATCGGTCGCTTGAGCGACTGCGGACCGATTACCTCGATCTGTACTACGCCCACCGCGATTATGAAGAGCTGCCGGTCGACGAAATCGCCTCGGCCTTTGCCGGCACTGTGGCCAGCGGCAAGGTCCGCTCCATCGGCGCTTCGAATTTCACTGCAGTGCGCCTGAGCGCGGCGCTGGATGCCGCACGCAGCGGCGGATTTGCGGCGTTTTCCACGCTGCAGAACGAGTATAACCTGGTTTCCCGCTCGGCCTATCCGACTGATTTGCAATTGCTTTGCGAGGAAAACGGGATTGCCATGTTGCCGTTCTTCGGCCTGGCCAGCGGCTATCTGACGGGCAAGTACCGCAGCGCCGAGGACCTGGCCCAATCGGTCCGCGGTGGCCGGATGAAGGACCTGGTCACCACCGGCGCGCCGATGCTGGCGGCGCTCGATGCCGTTGCGGCGGAAACCGGCGCCTCGCTGGCGGCGATTGCGCTGGCCTGGCTGCGGTACCAGCCCAGCATCCCAGCTCCGATCGCCAGCGCGACCAGCCCGGCCCAGCTCACCCAGCTGATCAAAGGCGCGCAACTGGAGCTGTCGCCCGAACAGGTGGCGAAGCTCACTTTCGTGGTGATCTGAAGCACATTCTACGCGCACTCCACGTGCACACGGCGGCACTCAACCGGCACCAAGCGACCGGGTAACATGCACTCACCGTGCCCAGTTGCGCCATCCGTTTGAATCGGCGAAGTTGGAAAGCGATCACATCGCCCACATCGCGATGTGATCGTTGTTGGAAACCGGGGTCAGCCAGCCAGCGGCGAGCAGCTGTCTGCGCGGCGGGCTTTGTCGACCTCGGCGAACTTCTCCGCCGTCGGGGCCAACCGCCGGTCGAGGATGATCCCGCGCACCGATGGCGACGCGATTACCCGTTCACCCACCGGGGCGGCCTGCCCCTTCATTGCGAGGACGAAGCGGATCCCTTGCGGGTACTGGCGGCTGTCGAGCGCGGCGACATTGTCGGTATTGGCGGCAAAGACCGAGAGCGAGACATAACCCTGCCCCGGCGATGGCGCCGCCGTCACCAGCAGCGGCCCATTGGACAGGTCATAGACGCAGGACGCATAGGCCAGATCCGGCGAAGGCCGCACCACCCCGCGCGAATTCTGCGTAGTCCGATCCCCGAACTGGAAGCGGTTGATCACCG